>DASUKX010000054.1:0-14328 GCA_036278495.1 Nitrosotalea sp. | reverse complement strand
AACATTGTCGCTGGTGTAACTCCAGGAAAAGGAGGACAGAAACTCGAAGGCGTCCCAATCTATGAGACAATGGGCGAGGCAGTAAGTGCAACAGGTGCCAAGATTTCAATAATATTTGTT
This sequence comes from Nitrosotalea sp., assembly GCA_036278495.1. Classification (GTDB taxonomy): domain Archaea; phylum Thermoproteota; class Nitrososphaeria; order Nitrososphaerales; family Nitrosopumilaceae; genus Nitrosotalea. The sequence continues at coordinate 14,208 of DASUKX010000054.1, read as the reverse complement.
CCAGCAAAGTTCTTTCTTTCTGCAGCAGTAGAAGCCCTAGAATCTGGAATAAAATTACTTGTAGCAATACCAGAACACGTTCCAGTAAAGGATGCTTTGACAATAGTAGATATGGCAAAGAAAAAAGACGCAATCGTTGTAGGTCCAAATACTCCAGGAGTGATAATCCCAGGAATAATCAAGATTGGAATCATGCCAGCATCACCATTCAAAGAAGGAAGAATTGCAGTAATCTCAAGAAGTGGAACATTGATGTACGAAGTATCACATAATTTATCGGTCGCAAACTTTGGCCAGAGCATATGTTTTGGAATTGGAGGAGATCCAATCAACGGCGCACCACTAATCCAAGCATTTGACACCATAAGAAACGGGGCAAACATTGACGGCATTGTTGTAGTAGGAGAGATAGGAGGAGATGCAGAAGAAATGCTTGCACAACATATCATTGACACTAAATTTGACAAACCAGTAGTAGCATACATTGCAGGAAGAGCCGCACCAAAAGAAAAGAGAATGGGACATGCAGGTGCAATAGTTTACGGAAACTATGGTTCTGCAGAATCAAAGGTATCCATGTATGCCAAGGCAAATGTACCAGTAGCCAAAAGACCAGCCGAAGTTCCCATGCTTTTAGCAGGAAAGCTTGGAAAAGGTAGAATCAAATAGCAGGAAAATGGAGAAATAGAAAATGCCAATTACAGATCCACTGAAAAAATCAATTGCCCAGAAGGCAAGACTTCACTTTAAAGTCTGTTTTTCATGTGGTGCAAAAAATCCAATTAGTGCATCCAGATGTCGTAAATGTCACAATGTTTACCTCAGATTGAAGAACAGAACACTTGGAATTAAGAAGTAGTTAACAATCTCCGCCGCAACCACAACTATCGTCATGAGCCATTTTTAGTGGATTTTGAGCGTCATATTTTGCTTTTTGATAGTGGGCCACATTTAGGATTCGTTCAGAAACAACAGCACTTGGACTTGCAGTTTCTAGCCATTTTTCAATATCATCAATTTTGTAAATATTTCCACTTGAGAGAATTTGTTTAAACGTGTCTTTTATCAGTTCATCTTGTGTACTGTCAAGCGTTCCTTTACAGTCAATTGATGCTATTTTGTTGAGCAGTACAAGCGAGTTTTCTGAAAGTGGCATAAATTATTTAATTTGTAATCAGTATAAGAATTTTCTAAGATCTCTTGATATATGGGCAAGTGCAAGATTTTTTGGAAAAGTAATTGTTTATCATCAATTTTAAAAATTATGACGAAATTGCAGGTACAAAGTCAGCACGTTTGGCAAAAAGCGCTGCAAAGATTGCAAAAAAATACAAGGTAAAAATTGTCGTATGTCCTCCTCAGCATCTACTATCTGAAATATCCAGGGCATCAGCAGACGTATTTGCTCAGCATCTTGACAACTCCAAAGTAGGCAGTACGACAGGTTTTCTCATTCCGGAAATTGTAAAAAAATCCAGGATCTCAGGTGCGCTCATAAATCACAGTGAACATAGAATACCATCAAATGAAATCGAAGATTTAGTGAGAAGGCTCAGAGAATTACAAATGATATCAGTTGTTTGCGTACAAGACGTTAGTGAAGCATGGGTGTATGCACAACTCAATCCAGATTACATTGCAATAGAGCCACCAGAGCTCATCGGTAGCGGAAAGGCAGTATCCAAAGAAAAACCAGAAATCATAACAGAAGCAGTCAAGGCCGTTAAAAAAGCAAACAATTCCACCCAACTATTATGTGGCGCAGGAATTGTTTCAGGCGGAGATGTACAACGAGCACTTGAGCTTGGTGCTAAAGGAATACTGGTTGCAAGCGGTATAGTGAAAGCAAAGAATTGGGAAAAAGCAATTGAAGAGTTTGCGCTGGCTTTTGTTAAAAAATAAAATGCTTGACTTTTTGCATAGATGATATATCCCACAGATACACTTTGATCACATGACCGTAGAAAACGACATACTTGAAGAGCTAAAGAAAATACGAGAAGCAGTTACACCCAAAGTTACACCTCCGGAACCAACACCAAAAGGATTCATAGCAGAATTCAAAGAATTCATCGGCAAGGCAGGAGTTTTGGGACTGGCAATTGGTTTCATAATGGGAACCGTGATTGGCAGAGTAGTAACAGCTCTTGTACAAGATCTCATCATGCCAATTCCTAGCGCATTCATAGAAGGAGGAGACTGGAGAAAAGCAGTCGTCACCATACCAGTAGGAAACGGAATGAGTTTTGGAATAGGAGACTTTGTCGGTGTTGTAATCGATTTTCTCATAATTGCCATGGTTATCTTCGTGATAGCAAAATTCGGGCGAAAAGCGGGCTTGAAATAGCCCATCTAATTTTTTACAAGACCAAACATTAGGAAGGCTTGAAATATTGAATCAAGTCTTTATTTCGCATAATGCTTCCAAGACTAGAATCAATAAAACAAGCCAGAATGAAAATAGGTCTCACTCAACAGAAACTTGCATCGCTCACAGGAGTCAGCACATCCATGATAAACCAAATCGAGTCGGGGAGATGTCAGCCAAGCTATTCTACTGCAAGAAAAATATTTGAAGTACTGTGGTCACTCGAAGGCCAATCATCAACAAAGGCAGGAGACATTTGTAGTAAAGACATTGCAAAACTAAAGGCTCATGACTCATTGCAGGACGCAATCAAAAAAATGCAAGAATTGTCAATTAGTCAGATGCCAATATTTGACGGTACAGAAGTGGTGGGTGTCATAACAGAAGACGGTATCGTAAAACATATTTTAGATAGTGATGAGACTGAACGAAAAAGAATCAAGATATCAGACATAATGGATCCAAGACCTCCAATTGTAGATTACAACACTCCAGTTAAGACACTGGTATCTTTGATACGATATTCAAAATGTGTTCTAGTGTCAAAACAAAGCAAGATTATAGGAATTATGACTGCATCAGATACGCTAAAGCTTGTAGACTAGTGTTTTGGGTGTGAGCACAGCTCTGCCAAGACGCCATGCAGAGATTTTGGATGCATGAATATTATTTTAGTTCCGCGGGAGCCAGGTCTTATTTCTCCAAGAAATTTTATCCCGCATACTTTCATTCTATCAACTTCTTTTTCAATACCGTCTGTTTCAAGTGCAATGTGATGTAGTCCCTCACCCTTTGTAGACAGGAATTTTTTAATTGGACTGGTCTCTTTTGTAGCCTCCATTAATTCAATTCTAGAATTATTTAGGTGAAGTATTGCAACTCTGACTCCTTCAGATTCCACAGTCTCAAACTCTACTTCATCAACTCCAAGTGCTTCCTTGTACTGTTTTACAGCATCATCTAGATTGTTTACTGCAATAGCAACATGATCTAGTCGCATCTTAGAATGTCTCCTTTGGTTGATACATTCCAAAAACTTCACGGAATGTGTTGCTAATCTCTCCCAGTGTAGCATAATTATTTACAGCATCAATGATAAACGGCATTAGGTTATCGTTCTTGTCAGCAGCACTCTTCATTTTTTCTAGTGCATGATTTACTTTGACATTGTCACGGGTACTTCGAAGTTCCTTTAGTTGTGCCATTTGTTGTGTTTGAATACTGTCATCAATTTTCATAATATCTGGTTTTTCTTTTGCAGCATCTGTAAATTTATTGACACCAACTATAACTCGGTCTCCTCCGTCAATTTCCTTTTTGAGGCGATACGCATTTTGTCTTATCTCAGACTGGAAGAATCCTCGTTCGATACCAACAAGTGATCCTCCCATTCTATCTATTTTCTTGAGATACTTGTTTGCCTCTGCTTCTATAGTATCAGTCAGATTTTCCATATAGTACGAGCCAGCAAGCGGGTCAACAGTCTTTGTTATTCCACTTTCATGACCCACAATCTGCTGTGTTCTTAATGCAATTTTTACTGCAGCCTCTGTTGGCAAGGCAAGCGCTTCATCTTTTGAGTTAGTATGAAGTGATTGGCATCCTCCAAGTACTGCAGCCATTGATTGTACTGCAACACGTACAATGTTGTTATCAGGCTGTTGTGCAGTAAGAGACTCTCCACTTGTCTGCACATGGAATTTGAGTTGTATTGATCTCTTGTCTTTTGCATGGAATCTGTCTTTTAGTATCTTGGCGTAAATTCTTCTGGCAGCACGGAATTTTGCAATCTCTTCTAGGAATTCACTAGTACAGCAGAAAAAGAATGACAATCGTGGTGCAAAGCTGTCAATTTTCAATCCCCTATCAACACATGTTTCAATATACTCTATTGCATTTGCAAGTGTAAACGCAACTTCTTGTACTGCATTACATCCAGCCTCTCTCATGTGATACCCAGATATCGATATAGGATACCATTGAGGGACTTTTTTTGAACAATATTCAATCATGTCACCAATCAATCTCATTGATGGACGCGGCGGGTAGATGTACGTGTTTCTTGCAATGTATTCTTTTAGGATGTCATTTTGTGTAGTGCCTCGTAGTTGTTTGCTATCTACTCCTTGCTTTTCTCCTGTTGCAATATAGAGTGCAAGTAGAGTAGATGCAGTAGAATTGATTGTCATCGATGTGCTAACTTTGTCAAGTGGAATTCCATCAAAGCACTTCATCATATCTTTTAATGAAGTAATAGAGACACCGACTTTTCCTACTTCACCTTCTGCATGTGAATCATCAGCATCATAACCTATCTGAGTTGGCAGATCAAATGCCATAGAAAGGCCTGTCTGACCTCTTTCAAGAAGATACTTGAATCTTTTATTTGTCTGCTCTGCAGTGCCAAAACCAGTATACTGTCGCATGGTCCAGAGTCTGTCTCTGTACATTCCAGGATGAATTCCCCGAGTGTATGGATATTTTCCAGGCTCCTCCGTCTTGCTTTTTGGTTTTACTTTGGAATCATAGAAACGTTTTACAGCGATATTAGAATCAGTCTTGATTGGTTTTACCATTATCACACTAGCCCCTTTGATATTTTATCTGCAGCCTCAAATGGATCGATTTTGCCTGCCTGGACTTTTTTCAAATATGCAGAATATGATTTGCTCGAATCAAGCATCGATGTAACTTTATTTTTAACATTATTTAAAACAATATCTCGCAATTCAGAGTCTAATCGTAATGCCTCCTCTTTGACTTTATCCTTTTGTATTGATTTCATCAAGTCTGCGAGTTTTTTTGCAAAATCAACTATACCCTTGTTTGATTTTGCAGAGACCATCATTACAACAGGATTCTTTTCAGACATGCCGATAAAGTCACGCACCGAGTCAAAAAGCTGGTTTGCCCCAGGCAAGTCACTCTTGTTTATCAGGTAAACATCCCCAATCTCAGTCAAGCCTGCTTTTATTGTCTGGATGCTATCTCCAGTATGTGGATTAAAGACAACTACTGTCAAATCTACAACTTTTTCTATGTCAACTTCAGTTTGTCCTGCTCCCACACTTTCAATTATTATCGGATTAAATCCAGCACACTCTAGAATTCTAATGCTGTTTCTAAGTGATGTCGATATGGCACCTGTTGCACCCCTTGATGCCATGCTTCGAATATATGTACCAGAATCAGTAGATTCTGTCATTCTTACTCTATCTCCAAGTATTGCACCACCAGTAATGTGGCTGGTAGGGTCAATGGCAAGAACTGCAGTCTTGTAACCTAGTTTGTTGAGCTCAAGACTTGTTCTGTTGATAAGAGTACTTTTTCCAGCTCCAGCAGGTCCTGTAATTCCAATCTTCATGGCCTTGCCAGAATTTTTAAAGATCTTTTTTATGATAGCCTTGGCATCTTTTTCATTGTTTTCTATAATGGAAATAGCACGTGCAATAGCCCTTCGGTTGCCTTTCTTAAGTTCAGATACAACATCCATAGAAAAGTCACATAAATAATACACAATAAATCTTCTTGTTGTACTAGATAAAACTCCCAGAATTAGGATTTAATAGTAAAATAGCGATCAAATGAAAACTAACAATTGTCACGACCTATGATCTACATACATAATAGGTACAAAAAATAGGAAAAAAATAGGTACGATATGAAAGATAATGTAAACAATAATCATAAACCATCATTAGAGAACATGTGGGAGTTTATCGATAAACTCATGTATCCTAACGAACTAGTTCCGGATAGATCAAGTCTTACTTACGAACAGGTATTTACAATTTATTCAAAGATGACTGAAATTGATGAAATGTTCAAAGAGATTGCGCAGATCAACATTTTGAAAAAAGAACTAAACAAAGAAAAATCAAAAGAAACTATCATTTGACAGAATTTTTCAATTACTAGAAGTGAAACAAATTGCAATATTAGCCTTGAAAAAATGTGCCCAACGTGGATAAAAATGCCACAATAATGAAAAAATATTAGACCCAAGATAGATACCAGTAGGAGGAAAGAGAGTATGACCATGAAACGAGCCATAGAAATGCTAGAAAGATTAGCCAACAAGCCAAAAAGGAAAATAACTAACGAAGTATTGGCAAAATTTGAACAAGACTACAAGGAAGGAAAACCTGACACATTTAACAATCTCATAAAACTGCTCAGAGACAATGAGGGGTCAGATCGTGAATACATACGAGACATACTTGAGGAATTGCAGCCAAAGAAATACACTCAACAAAAGAGACAGTGATCATTCAAAACGATGTTTAGACAATTCGCTTCATACTCATAATGGTATTAATATCTAAGATTAAAAATAAGGATTAATTTTACCAATAAAATCATTCATGATGGTAATAATTAAGATCTTAAGATTGTGAGTCTTTTTCTACCTTTTTTTCAGATTCCTTGAATGCATTTACATCCGATGATGACTTGCAAGAGCAAGATTTCAGTTTTGCAATTAGTTCTTTTAACATGATTATTCAAGAGTTCATGTACATATAAGCCAGGAATTGTAAAATATTCAAGTCAGACACGGAAATTTCAACATTGATAGACAATCCCACACTGTAATGCCCCAATTTAAAAACGAAAAACATTGTCAAATAAAGCTTTTAAAACAGAAAATTCATTTGAAAATACATGTCTCAGAAGACCCAGGCAAAGAGAATCAGAATCCTTGTTTCAAAACTAGGCCTTGATGGCCATGACAGGGGAGCTCTTGTCTTATGCAGAGCATTTCGAGACGCAGGAATGGAGGTTATATATTCAGGTCTTTTTGCAACACCTGAAAGAATAGCCCAGATAGTTGAAGACGAAGACATCGACGTAGTTGCACTCAGTCTTCTAAATGGTGCGCACCTTACACTATTTCCTAGAGTTGCAAAGGCAATCAAGGCCAAGGGAATCAATGATGTTTTGGTAATAGGAGGGGGAGTCATACCAGAAGACGACAAGCCAGATCTTGAAAAATCAGGAGTCTTGGGAAACTTTGGACCTGGTACACCACTGCCAGCAATAATTGATTTTATCCAAACAAATCTTTCAAAGACAAAAAAATAATCTATTCAGTAGAATCAGGCCACATCATCTTTCGCATATCTTTTCCAACTTTTTCTATTTGATGTGCAGTTATCTCTTTCATGAATCTATCAAAAGAGTTCTTGCCGTTCTTTTGATAATCAGAAATCCATTCTTGGTTAAATGTTCCATCTTGGATCATCTTTAATGCTTTTTTCATCTTTTCTTTTACGTCTTTATCCATAACCATTGGACCTCTTGTCAGTCCACCATATCTTGCAGTCTCACTTACTCTACGATACATTCCTGCAATTCCATATCTCTGTATCATGTCAACGATTAGTTTTAGCTCATGTAAGACCTCAAAGTATGCAATCTCTGGCTGGTATCCTGCTTCAACCAAAGTCTCAAATGCTGTCATCACCATTGATGCAGAACCTCCACAAAGATCTACTTGTTCTCCAAACCAATCAGTCTCTACTTCTTCTTTGAATGTAGTTTCAATTACACCGGCTCGTGTGCTTCCAAGTCCCTTTGCAATTCCAAGAGTTCGTTCCCAAGCTTTCTTGGTATAGTCTTGATATACTGCAACAATTGATGGCGTTCCAAATCCTTGCTGGTATGTTTCACGCACCTTTGAGCCCGGGCCCTTGGGTGCAATCATGATTACATCGACATCTTTTGGAGCCTCTATCCATTTCCAGTGGATTGCAGCTGCATGTGAAAATGAGAGTGCTTTACCTGCAGTCAAGTTAGGTCCTATTGATTCCTTGTAAACCTTGGACTGGACCATGTCAGGGATTAACACATGAATAATGTCTGCTTTTTTGCAGGCCTCTTGAATTGTCATCACTTGGTGACCGTCTTGCTTTGCCTTGTTCCAGCTTGCACCTGATTCTTGCAAGCCAACTATAACATTAAGACCAGAATCTTTGAGATTGTTTGCCTGGGCATGTCCTTGTATGCCATATCCAAGTACTGCAATTGTCTGGTTTTTGATTAGATCTAAATTAACATCTGCGTCTTTCCAACTTTTAGCCATAAATGACACTGGAAATCAAGGAAATAAAAACTTACAACTACCCAAAAAACTAATCCAAAAGCAAACATTGTGCCAGTCAGGCAAAACAGACTCAGATTGTGATCTCTTTTCCACACGTGGTGCACTTGACAACGGTTTTCTCAGAAATCACCCTGTCAAACTTTTTTGAACCACATCCAGGACATATGGGACACGCTCTAACTTTATCCACACATTATCAATTCACAGCATAAAGATATCACTTGTGTTTTTCTCACATGAAAAAAGGTTATCTAAAAGATTTTTCAATAGATTCCAGTTGAGCAGATTTGTCAATTTTTCATCAGATGATGAAGATGTAAACACAGAGTATCTCTACAACATCGGACTATCCCATGCAAAAAGAGGTAATCCACGTGATGCAATATTTTATTTTGGCAAGGTTTTGGAGGTAGAGCCTGACCACATTAACGCACTTGCAAACATGGGAAATGCATTAGGAAAACTTGCCAAATATGATCAGGCAATCACATGTTATGATAAAATTTTAAAAGAAAATCCAGAACATGTTACATGTCTTCTCAACAAAGGCCTTGCAATGCACTATCTTGGAAGGTATGATCAGGCAATCACATGTTATGATAAAATTTTAGTAAAGACCCCAGATAATGCGAGTGTTTTATACCACAAGGCCTGTACCAAGTCTTTACAAAAAGAGATTGACCAGTCCTTGGAATTGCTTGAAAAAGCAATATTGATTGATGATCAGTATGCAAAAAAAGCCTCTATGGACAAGGATTTTGACTTGCTTTGCAATGACCCACGATTCAAGTCGCTTACCGCATGACATTCCAATAGAAAAAAATACCATGAGAGGATTACCCAAGTGTTGATTATTGGGATAATAGGCACCGGTCTTCTCGGTAGTGCGATTGCAAAACGTTTGGCCTCCTCAGGGTTCAAAGTGCATGCATATAACAGAACTAGGAAAAAAGTAGAGGTCCTGACAAAGTATGGAATCACAGTAGAGAACACACCAAAGGCACTCGCAGAAAAGTGTAATGTTGTAATTACAATAGTAAAAGATGCTCAAGTTATAGAAAAAATATCATTTGGTAAAGACGGTCTAGTCCATGGAAGACACAGGGGGTTGATAGTTGCAGATATGAGTACAATCAACCCCATATCATCAAGAAAAATTGCCAAGAAATTTGCAGGCAAGAAAATTTCAATGATTGATACTCCAGTAATGGGAGGTCCAAGTTTGGCAGAAAAAGGACAGATGATAGTAATGGTAGGAGGAAAAAAAGAAACATATCAAAAATGTAAACCTATCTTTGATGCAATTGGAGAAAAAACATTTCATTTAGGCAAGAACGGTTCAGGACATGCAATGAAGCTTGCAATGAATTCTCAGATAGGAATTCTTGCTCTTTCACTATCAGAGGGAATCATACTTGCAAAAAAATCAGGGCTTGATCCTATCACATTTCTAGAGGTTCTAAATTCTACCTACTTTAAGACAGGAATGAGTGTAAACAAAGGACCCAAGATGGCAAAGGGCAACTTTGAGCCGAGTTTCTTTCTTAAAATGATGCAAAAGGATCTTGATGAAATAAACCAAACTGCAAAAAAATTTGGAGCAAATATGCCCATGTCAGGACTTGCAAACAAAATCTACAAAAAGGCAATCAAAAGGGGTTTTGGCGATATAGATTATACGGGAGTTTTAGCATTTCTTGAAAAGTCATAACTCTTCAGGCGGTTTTATCTTTCTAAAACTAAAAAATATTCCCACATCATAGACAATCTTCAAGACTCCGCCAACGACAAATGGAGCAGAAAGAGACAATGCCGATATTATAATCCCTGAGAGCGACGGGCTGATTGCCTGGGATATATTTCTTGAGGTATTTGTAAATACGGCCGCAGGAATTCTCTCGTTCTCATTTACTACACCCATGAGATACGACTGCCTGGTTGGCACATCCATTTGAGACAGGCTCATCCTTGCAAAAAATAACGAAATTGCAATAGAAAACGTGGGTGCAAATGCAAGAAATATCAATATTACATTTGATGGAATGTGTGTAAAGACCATCGTATTTACAAGTCCAATTTTTGAAGCAATCTTGGTAGATGCCATGTACGATATTGCAGTGAGCACTCCAGCAATTGCAAATATGTAAGATAATGAAGTCAGGTCTGCACCAAATTTTGTGTAAAACCAAAACGAGACTATACTTTGTATCACAAATCCTCCCCCAAACGAATCCACTGCAAAGAGCGCAGACATTTTTGCAATTATCCCCCTAGATTTTGGAGAAATATTTTTCATTGTCAATCCTGATTTCGGAGCATTGTTTTTTACTTCAATATTTTTAGACAAAACCAAATAGATTACAAGAACCACAATTGCACATGCTGCATAAATTAAGAACAGTGACTTTATTGCTCCAATTTTATCAAACCCATAATTTTGCAATATGGATGGCAATCCAGATACCAAAACTCCTGCAGACATGGCAAATGTTCCAACTGCATTATAGATGGCAAATATCGAGCTTCTTTTTTTGACATCCGATACGGTTTGCGGTAAGAGTGCTTGCTCTAGTGACAAAAATGCTCCAACCTCAGATCCTGTCACGTTTATAGTTCCAACAAGAGCCGCTATGACAAGTGCAATATAGTTATCAGTTGCAAAAAATATTACAGATGAGATAATCATCAGAACTGCATACAGAATCAGAATATTTTTCCGACCTATCTTGTCCGCATAAGCACTGGAAAGCAAATTGAAAAACACACTGTTTACTAGAGTTGCAGTAAGCACAAGACCAATTGCAACGTCACTGAACCCTATCAGTTTTAGATAGATTGCAAGAATTACACTAAGAAACCCATATGAAAAAGTCCTTACAATTCGTGCCCCAAGCAAGAGCTTGCCATCTTTTGATATCCACTGTAGATTCATTATTTGCCAAGTCTTGCCTTGTGCAGTTCAATGTCAGAGGCCTCTATTTTTTTAAACAAAGGTGATGCAGGTCCAATCTTGTGACCTGAGGGTATTTTCATTTCAGATATAGAACCCCACGGTTGCTCTGACACAGAACCACCCATGCCAATCTGCTCCCAAATTCTCTGAGAAGATTCAGGCAAAAACGGGTAAAGCGACACTGCTAGGCTTTGCACTGCATTGACTGAAACATACACACAGTTGTTTGAACCAGGGCCACCCTTCCATGGTTCTTTTTTCTGAAAGTATTGATTAAAGTGGGCAGAAAATTCAATGATTTTTTTTAATGCCTTGTCAAGACTGTTGTCTTGCATCAAGGGTGTAAGTTCATTTGAAAAATTCTGGATTTTTTCTTGCGCTTCCTTGTCACTTGCATCAAACTCGTTTGTAGCAGGCACCACTCCCTGCATGCTTTTTTGTGTAAATCCTAGTGCACGATTGACAAAATTTCCAATGTTGCCAATTAATTCAGAATTTATTCTTGATGCAAATTCCTCCCAGTCAAAATTAAGATCATCTTGGCTGTATGGAGTAATTAATGCAAGATAGAATCTCAAATAATCCGCAGGATAAATTCCAAGAAAGTCCTTTAGTCCGATATACCAATTTCGGCTCTTTGATATTTTTTTTGACTGTAACATCAAATGACCACGTGTTGGGATGTAATCAGGAAGCTTGAACTCTTTTCCAATTCCAATTCTCATTGCAGGCAAGAAAAGATAATGGTGATATACAATATCTTTTCCAATGAAATGATAAATATCTGCAGAATTCCAAAAGTCTTTTCCATCAAGACCCTTGTCGTTTAGAAACTTTAACGCAGTTGAGATGTATGCCAGGTGGTTGTCAAACCACCCGTAAAAGACCTGTCCCTTTGCAGAGTCAAGCGGAATTGGGACACCCCAAGTCATGTCTCGTGTAATGTCCCAGTCAACCAGGCCCTCTTTTATCCAGTTTTGAACATATTTTTTGACATCTCTTTGTAGGTGCGAGTCAGCTTCAAGCCACTGGTTTAATTCGTTGACAAAGTTTGTCAGCTTGAAAAAATAGTGCCTTGTCTTTTCTTTTGTAGGAGGGTTTTTGCATATAGAGCATTTCGGGTCTTCAATCTCTTCTGGCACTCTGCCACATTTTTCACATAGATCAGAGTATTGTTCCTCTGCCTTGCAATATGGACACCTTCCAAGGACATATCTATCAGGTAAGAATTTTTTATCAATGTTACAGTAAAACTGGATTATTTCTTTTTCGTAAATATGACCATTTGCCTGCAATTTTTCAAATACCTGTTGTACAAACGATACGTTTTCAGGAGAACTGGTACGGTAAAAAAAATCAAACCCAATGCCAAAGGCTGCAAAGTCTTCATGATCACGTTTGTTCCACACCTTGACATATTCTTCAGGAGTCTTGTTCTCTTTTTCTGATTGTATCAAAATTGGCGTGCCAAAATCATCAGATGCACAGAAATAATATGCTTCAACGCCATTTTGTTTTAAAAATCTTGTAGTAATGTCAGCAGGAAGATAAGTCGAGGCAACATGACCAAGATGTATCTCACCGTTTGCATATGGCAGTGCACTAGTTATGATTGCCTTTTTCATTATCAGAATAAAGTCTGTGTGTGATTTAAGCTATGCCCAGCTCTGACCGTATTTTATCTGGGCTGCAGTTGCCTTGTCCATTTTTACATCCATTGCAGCTAACGCATCAATTGCAATCTGGATGTCAATTTCTTGCGGGACAGTTATTACGTTCTTTCCAATTTTTTTGTGGTTCTTTGCAATGTATATCATGGAAAGTAACTGGTTTGAAAATGATTGTGCCATTACCTCTGGTGGGTGTCCTTCTGCTGCAACAAGGTTTGCAATTCTTCCTTTTCCAATAAGGTATACACTTTTTCCATTCTTTAGTACACATTCATCAAGATTTGGTCTAACTTCTCGTACAGATTTTGATTCAGTGAGCAAAAACTTGGCATCAACTTCAACATCAAAGTGTCCTACGTTGCCCATGATTGCACCCTTTCTCATTGTAAGTATGTGCTCTTTTCTTATAACACCAGTCTGGCCTGTTGCAGTGATAAATATCTCACCAGTCTTTGCAGCTTCTGCCATTGGAGCAACTTCAAAACCATCCATGTGAGCCTCTAGTGCTCTAACCGGATCAACTTCAGTAACACAAACTTTGGCGCCCATTCCACGACATCTTGATGCAACACCTCTTCCTACCCAACCATATCCTGCAACAACAACGCGCTTGCCTGCAAAGAGCAAGTTCATTGAACGTAGATAACCATCAATAGTACTTTGGCCCGTTCCATACCTATTGTCAAACATGTGTTTTGTATATGCATCATTTACTGCAATCACGGGATATTTCAATTTCTTTTCTTTTGCAAGTGCCTTGAGTCTTATGACACCAGTTGTTGTCTCTTCAGTTCCTCCCAAGACTTTCATTGAAGCAAATTTTTTGTTTCCATGAATCTTGCTGTGGCTGTCAGAACCATCATCTGTTAAAATCTGTGGCTTGTGACTGAGCATCTGGTCAATGCACCAATCATATTCTTCTGTAGTCTGACCAGTCCAAGCATAAATGTGAATTCCATTTTCTGCCAAAAATGCTGCGATGTCATCCTGTGTTGAAAGAGGATTTGCAGCACATGCACTTACATCAGCGCCAAGCTCTTTTGCGCCCATTATTAGTACAGATGTCTCTTTTGTGATATGGAGACAAATTCCAATACGCAAGCCCTTGAGGGGT
>DASUKX010000053.1:0-2618 GCA_036278495.1 Nitrosotalea sp. | reverse complement strand
GTTTTCTACGGTCATGTGATTGAGTCAATCTGCATGTATTTATCGTATACGAAAAAATAATTGTCTTGAACTTATTTTTTGGTAAACGCCAAGGCAAACTCTTCTATTGTTTTTTCCCAGTTCTTTGCCTTTACGATACCGCTTGCAACAAGTATTCCTTTTGCACCAAGTTCTAATGCGCGTGATACATCTTCTCCTGAAATAATTCCTGCACCACATAACAGCTGGGTGGAATTGTTTGCTTTCTTTACCGCTTTGACTGCCTCTGTTATGATTTCTGGTTTTTCTTTAGATACTGCCTTCCCACTACCTATTAGCTCCGGTGGTTCTATTGCGATATAATCTGGATTAAGTTTTGAATACTGCCATGCCTCACTTACATCCTGTACACATACCACTGATGTCATTTTCAACTCTCTTAGTCTGATTACCATTTCTTCTATCTCATTTGATGGTATCCTATGTTCGCTGTGATTTATGAGGGACCCTTCGACTCTAGATTTTTTTACAATCTCTGGTATGACAAAACCTGTTGTGCTACCCACCTTTGAATTATCAAGATGCTGTGCAAATACATCTGAAGAAATTCTGGTCATCTCTGACATCATGTGTTGTGGTGGACAGACTACGATTCTCACTCTGTGTTTTTTTGCAATCTTTGCTGCACTCTTTGCCAAACGGGCAGACTTTGTACCTGCTATCTCATCATAATTCTTAAAATTGATAATAAACAAATTATCTTCAGAAAAATCTTACAGTTACCCATATATCAAGAGATCTTGGAAAATTCTTATACTGATTCTAAATTGGGTAATTTGTGACCCTCTCAGAAAGTTCACTTGCTTTACTAAATCACCTTACGTCCATTGATTGCAGTGGAACACTTGGTAGCGAACAGGATGATCTTATTCGGGATATGTTCAAAAAAATTCTATCAAGTGGGAATGTTTACAAAATAGATGACATTGAACAGTGGCTTGATTCTAATCATGTGACAAACCCTGTTATTTCAGAACGAATTCTAAATGTTGCACATTATCAAAAAGCAAAACATGATGCTAACAACCCATTAAAAATGGCACATGATGATAGATGTGGTTGCGGCGGAGATTGTTAATTACTTTTTAATTCCGAGTGTTCTGTTCTTTAATCTAAGGTAGACGTTGTGACATTTACGACATCTTGATGCACTAATTGGATTTTTTGCACCGCATGAAAAACAGACTTTAAAGTGAAGTCTAGCTTTCTGTGCTATTGATTTTTTTAGTGGATCAGTTATCGGCATTTTCTATTTCTCCAATTTCCTACTATTTGATTCTACCTTTTCCAAGCTTTCCTGCAAGAAGCATAGGTACTTCGGCAGGTCTCTTGGCTACTGGTACATTTGCCTTGGCATACATGGATACCTTTGATTCTGCAGAACCGTAATTTCCATATACTATTGCACCTGCATGTCCCATTCTCTTTTCTTTTGGTGCTGCTCTTCCAGCGATATATGCCACTACTGGCTTGTCAAATTTGGTATCAATGATATGTTGTGCGAGCATCTCTTCTGCATCTCCGCCTATTTCTCCTACTACGACAATTCCGTCAATATTTGCACCGTTTCTTATGGTATCAAATGCCTGAATTAGTGGTGTACCGTTGATTGGATCTCCACCGATTCCAAAACATATGCTCTGGCCAAAGTTTGCCACAGACAGATTGTGTGATACTTCGTACATCAAAGTGCCACTTCTGGATATTACTGCAATTCTTCCTTCCTTGAAAGGTGATGCTGGCATGATTCCTATCTTGATTATTCCTGGGATGATGATTCCTGGAGTATTTGGGCCCACTACAATTGCATCTTTTTTCTTTGCTAGTTCCACAATTGTTAATGCGTCTTTTACTGGAACATGTTCTGGTATTGCAATGAGCAATTTTATTCCTGATTCTAATGCTTCAACTGCTGCAGAAAGAAAGAACTTTGCTGGGACAAAAATTATTGAAATCTTGGCACCTGTTGCACTTACTGCCTCATTCATTGTCTCATAAATTGGGACTCCTTCATGTTTCTGTCCTCCCTTGCCAGGTGTTACACCTGCTACAACATTTGTACCGTATGCCAACATTTGTTGTGTATGAAATGAACCAAACTTGCCTGTGATACCCTGCACTATGACAGGTTTCTTTTTGTAATCCTTGTCTCCCTCTTTGCCAATTAGTAACTCGAAAAGATCAACCATTTTTATTCATCTCAATTACTGCCGCATTTATTGCTTCTTCAATAGTGTCAAACATTTTTGTTCGTGAACCCTTGAGCATTTCTTTTGACTTGTCTGCTTCTGCACCTGACATTCTTGCAAAGACTGGAAGATCAATTATCTTATCATCATATGCTTTAAGAAATGCTGTTGCAACCGTTGTAGTCTTGACAATTCCACCGTAAAGATTTACAAGTATTCCTTTTACCTTTTTCATTTTGCTAATCAAAGTGAGTGCTTCGTATACTGTTTCCGTAGTTGCACCGCCTCCTACATCTAAAAAGCAAGCAGGCTTGCCTCCATTGTCTGATAGCATGTCAAGAGTAGACATGACCAAACCTGCTCCATTTCCTACCACTGCAATGTTTCCAT
>DASUKX010000052.1:0-4676 GCA_036278495.1 Nitrosotalea sp. | reverse complement strand
CTTTCCACCGTTAAGCTTAAGCCATTCTTGAGAAAAAGCTAGAATCAATTTGTTTTCAAATATGCATGTCTTAATTTTACCAAGGTTTGTAGAACTCAATTTTGGGTCATCTCTTTTTCAATTTCAATTGTATTTTTTTTGATGTTAAGATTGTAATGACAACGAGGACAATTAGTATAGAACAAGCTTGTACCTTTGTAAATCCAAATGTGTTTACAATACTTGCATTGTATTTTCTTCAATTTTAGTAAACTCAGTAAGTAAGTGTATTAAACAAGACGAATTACATCAAAAACTAAATCAACAAGAGTCATTATGATATTTCATGGATTTGAAATTTTTAATGGAATTGGGATTAATTTTTGGTTTTGTAGGAACTGGTTTTCTTGCCATACCAGCTTTCAAATCTAAGCTAAAAAATACACTGAATTATAATGCAGACAATATTGATGTAAGATCCACAAGAAGTGGTTTGATCTTAATAGGAATAGGTTTTATCTTACAATTTGTAGTTATTTGGAATCAACCCTAGACAGATTCAAGTTCATGAACTGGTTCACAAACTTGTTCATTAGTTCAAAACTAATGCAAAATGAATTCATGAATTCAAATGAATATTCAAAACCAGTTCAAAAACTAGTGCTTGGTTCAAAATGATTAGTTTCAAATTCATAAACCAGTTCACAAGACCAGGGCTAGTTAACCAGTTCATGAACTTGTTTATGAATAGTTTTAGAAAACTTCAAACTGGTAACTCTTTTTGATGCCTTTTTCACGCATGAAAAAACCACTGTAAACCAGTTTTTCACGCACGGTGAACCTCATGAACCGATTTTGAACAAAACTTGTGCGTGCAAATGAACCGGTTCAAAAAAACCATAATCTGAATAGTTCAAAAACCGTGCTGTGAACTACTGAATTTTTATCACAAAAGATGCTGTTATTCAATATAAATCACCAAGTGAATAGATATTATTCGTTGACTCTGCAATAGTGTAATGTCACTTGTTGACGCACTCATTATGTGGGCACATCTTGTTGCAGCATCAATTTGGGTTGGCGGTTCAATATTCATTGGAATAGTTCTTGCTCCACTTCTTAAGACAATTTCTGATTCTGTAGAGGGCAGGCTATCTATAATGATCCGAGTAGGACGAAAATTCAACACAATTGGAATTCCGTCTCTTATCATACTAATCGTAACAGGAATCTACAATTCTGTTGGGCTTATTGCAAAGCCGTCTCTGATACTTTCTACAAACTATGGAATTGTTCTTCTCATAAAGGTGATACTTGTAATCGCACTGCTAATCATATTTGCAATACATGTACGGCTAATCAGATCTGAGGTGGAAAGAAAGATAGAGACAAAAAATCTTTCTGGAGATCACCTACAAAAACTTCGTTCAAAAATTATAATGCTTGGAAGACTTACGGTAATTCTTTCTCTTGTCATTCTTTTGATGGCAGCACTACTTCATTCAGGTGTCTGAGAGTCCGGAAATTCTTACTTCAAAATCGTCATCAAGTTTTCCTATGCCGTATTTACAGCCAGTCATCTTTGATGCGACAAAAAGATTTGTCTCCAAGTGTTTTGTAATTTGTTTTACTCGATACACCGAGGTTTCCTTTACAAGAGCAAGTGGAACCACTAACATGTCAGAAAGATAAAGATCAACACCAAGATCTGATTCAATGAATTTTTTTGCAACTGACTCGCCTAAACCATTCAAGCTCTTTTGGTATATGCCGTCCCAACCTGTTATCGAGTTTGCATCCTGTGAAAATGCCAAAATTGAACAACCTCTATCCAGTGCATCATCTTCTTTTATTGTAATCTCACAATCAAATCCATTTTTGACAAGAATATTTTCTGCGTCATGTACCTCTTTTTCCATTATGTCTTTTGGAATGTGAGAATACACGCAAAACAATTTTGTAGATGTTGTACTTCTCTTAAGAAGTGATATTGGATTCAAATTCTTGCACGGCTGTATTTGAGTTTGAACAAGTCCACCACCCTTTGGATAATATCCGCGCTTTTTGGTTTCTAGAGTAAAATTAATTCCAATCCTAGCAAGTGCCTCACCAAAAACATGTTTTGTGTAATCAGATGTGGGACTCCACGGAACATCTGTTCCTCCAATGATTGATAATTTTAAACTGTTTTTCATAAGTGAGACAGCAGGAACTAATACTTGCAAAATAAGTGAAATACTTCCTGCAGTGCCAATATCTTCTTGAAGATCTAAATTCAATCCTTGAGAAGGAAAAAACTTTAGCGAAGTTGAATTAACATGCATTCCTTCTACTCTAGCTTGGCAAATCTTTGACAAAATTTTTACTCCAAGCAAATGTTGTGGTCTAAGACCTGGAACCTTTCTGTTTTTTCTAATATTTTCTATTTCAACTGGCTTGCCTGTGATTGCAGACAAGGTAATTGCACTTCTAATTATCTGTCCACCACCCTCACCCCATCCACCATCTATTTTGATTGGTTCCATGACTAGCTCGTTTAATTTTAGAATCTAATTAATGATGGTTTTTTAAACAAGCGCAACAAGATCTCGACAATGGACGGCCTTCTAATTGGTAGATTCCAACCATTTCACAAAGGGCATCTAGAAGCTGTGCACATTGCATTGTCAAAAGTTGACAATCTTTGGATTGGAATTGGAAGCTCAAACAAGAGCTATGAAAAAAGAAATCCATTCACAGCAGATGAGCGAAAAGAAATGATTCTCACATCACTTGATTCTAAAACATTAGAACGTGTGAAGATATTTTTTGTGCCCGACACTGGCGATCATGAAAAGTGGACATATCATGTTGATTCAATTGTGCCTCCATATGAGATGGTCTTTTCAAATGATGACTTTACCATTACATTGTATACAAAAAGAGGAAAAACCATCTTTGAAGTTCCTCTTTTGAAGAGAGATGCGATATCTGGAACAAATATTCGGGAAATGATCGCAAGTGGCAAAGATTGGTCAGATCTTGTTCCTGAGGGAACCAAACAAGTGCTCTTAAAAATAGATGCAAAAAATAGACTGCTCAAAATTCTGTAATTATAAATAATGGTTAACTTGCTTGCAAATTGGAGAATTTATTTGGAATATCTAGTCATGTTACCTGGACCAACAAATGTTCCAGAAAGAGTAACACGTTCGATGTTTACTCACATGATTAATCACAGAAGTAAAGATTTTGTCAAGTTATACGTCGATACTATTGAAAAGAGTCAAAAGATTTTTGATACTACAAGCGATGTAGTAGCACTCAGTGCATCTGGAACAGGTGCAGTAGAAGCCTCTGTTGTAAACATGGTAAAGAAAGGCGACAAGGTAATCATTCCAGTCAACGGTGAATTTAGCAGCAGACTCTCAACAATGTTAGAGTGGGCTGGTGCAAATGTAGTGCGTCTTACAACACCATTTGGACAAAATGCAACCTTTGATCAAGTAAAAGAGGCATTTGATAACAATAAAGATGTTAAAGCATTCTATGTAGTTTGGAACGAAACCTCAACTGGTACAATGGTAAAGTATCTTGATAAAATCAAAGATCTTACTGCAAGAAACGATTCTTTCTATGTTGTAGATGGAGTTTCAATACTTGGCGGAGAAGAATTCCATATGGACAAGTGGGGAGTAGATGTGTGTGTAACCGGTGCACAAAAAGCACTTGCTGCACCTCCAGGAATCTCACCAATTGCTGTAAGCCAAAAAGCAAAGAAGCACATGATTGCAAATCCTCCTCCGACATTCTACTTTAACATGGCAAGATACTTCAAGTATTATGATGAAACAAAAGAAACTCCATTTACTCCTGCAATTCCATTGTTGTATGCATACAGAGAAGCACTTGACATTATTTTGGAAGAAGGAATTGATAACAGAATTAAAAGACACAGAGTTTGCTCTGAAGCACTTTACAGTGGCTTGAGTGCATTGGGACTGTCACCATTTGCAAAAGAAGATGCACGTTCCACAGTTGTAATTGCATTAAACTATCTTGAAGGACTAGATGACAAAACATTCAGAGGAACACTATCTGAAAAATTCCGAGTTCTAGTTGCAGGTGGATTTGGTGAACTCAAAGGCAAAGTATTCCGAGTTGGATGCATGGGAGAAGTAAACAAGTATCATGTAATGAGAACTATCTCTGCAATAGGATCCACACTTGACATGATGGGATACAAGACAAATAATCCAGAAGCACTCAAAGTTGCTGAAGAAAAACTAAAGGCTCTATAATTTCGTGTTAACTTAATATAAGGAAGTTGAAGGATCGATCACGTTGGCTTTCCAAAAAGGAACTTTAATTCTGGTAGACTATACTGCTAAGGTTAAAGATTCAAACGAGGTCTTTGAGACAACACGCGAAGCTGATGCTAAATCAAGTTCAATTCATGATGCAAATGTAAAGTATCAACCAAGACTCATCTCCGTAGGAGAGTCCTGGGTTCTAAAGGGTCTTGATGATGCACTAGCAAATACAAAAGCTGGCGACAAACTTTCAATCGAAGTTCCTCCAGAGAAAGGATTTGGAATAAGAGATACAGGTAAAGTTCGCATGATCCCACTTCGAAAACTTGGTGAAGATGCAGAAAAAGTTACAGTTGGAGATACAATAGAAATTGATGAAAGAACAGGAATTGTAAGATTCATTGG
>DASUKX010000051.1:0-9918 GCA_036278495.1 Nitrosotalea sp. | reverse complement strand
GATATCTTGAATTAATGGATCCATTTGAAATGTAAGCTTGTTCTGATTTAATAGCTACCAATCTTCTTTATCACTGCCACTTTTTTCCGTAAAACTGTACTCTTCAATAAACCATTGTGTAAAGGTCAACTCGCTACTCCTTATCTTCATAGGTTTTTTGTTTTAATTGCTTTTTGTAAAGGAAAACCATGGGCTATGCATAAATAAAATGGACTATTTTTAGTGTTTTACGAGAAGATAATGTTTGAAGTAAGTTTTAAAAATAAGATAAACAAATGATGATTATTATGAATTATGAGCTCACAGTAAGGTCAGGCTCAGAGTCACTGAATTAACAATCATTTTGTGTCATGTCTCTAACTCTTCTTCATCGCCTGGCTATGATAATCAGTCAAAGTCGGATAATAACTAATTGCATTCTGTTCAAATAATAATACGCTTGAATCGAGGTCAGAGAATGAACAAAGTCATGATTTTTGGATATCTATCAGCACTACTTGCAGCAGTACTTTTTGGATCAGTACCTACAATTGCAAAACCAGTAATATCAAACATCAATGTATTGCTGCTTTCTTCCATAGCATATCTTATTGCAGCACTTGTGTTTACTCCAATATCAAAAAAATCCAAAAAAATACTTTCAAAGAAGGACTACATCATACTTGTTGCAATATCAATTTGCGGTGCAGCAGCCGCACCATGTCTGTACTTTTTAGGTTTACACCAGTCAAGTGCAACTGATACATCACTTTTGTCAAATGTGGAAATAATGTTTACAGTACTGTTTGGACTGTTATTTTTCAAAGAGAGACTAAGACCAATGGGTGTAATCTCTGTAATGCTAGTTGTGCTAGGAGTTATCATCATAACAACAGATCTCAGGTTTTCAGGGTCCATATTGCAACTAAATGCAGGGCATTTCTTCATTCTTGGTTCAATGGCACTATGGGCACTTGACAATAACCTCAGCAGAATAATATCTACAAAAATGGACACTGCAAGACTAGTCCAGCTAAAATCACTCATAGGAGGTTCAATCCTTCTTGGAACAGTACTTGCATTACAAATACCACTTGTCATAAGCACATCACAGATACCACAAGTCGTGCTTCTTAGCGCAATAGGATTTGGAGGATCACTCTACTTTTTCTTGCAGAGCCTAAAGAGAATTGGAACTATTAGGACAATAATGATATTTTCCATGGCATCTGTTTTCGGCCTTGTTTTTGCATCAATATTTTTACACGAGCAGATAAGCATATACCAGATATCTGCAATTGCAATAATGCTAACTGGCATCTACATGATAAACAGAAAAGAGAGCATAAAAGAAAATCCAGCGTTCCCCTCACATTAGATTCAAAAAATATTTAGCCAATACAATAAAAAACAGATCACATGTAACAAGCATAAAATATTATAAATTATGTTCTAGAAAAAACTCTGTCATTTCAGGAGTATGCAGAAATACAAGTGAAAATTATACAATACATGGTCGGACCACAAGATGGAGGATTTGGTTTTGATGGCGCTCCAAAATACTCTGACCTAGAAGGTAAAAATGCCATATGTGTCCAGTGTCAAGCAGGCCAGCACAGCAAGTGCCTTGCAAAAAACAACCAAGATTCTATTTGTGATTGTGAATTGTGTATGATTTCATAATCAGCCTAAAAGCTACCGCTCTTTTGATCTCAATAGAAGATGGGATCGGCCGGATTTGAACCGACGACCTCAGGTACCCAAAACCCGAATCATACCAAGCTAGACCACGATCCCGATGTGATTGCACAAAAATGTCCCCAATTTAATCTTCTCATGCATGTGATGATTTTAAATAATAAACCAAATTAAGCCATGATCGTTGCAATTACAAGATTACATCAATGCAGGAAAGATAGCATCTGAAGTACGAGAAAACGCCAGGAGAAAAAACCATGTTGGCTCTACACTCGAAGAGATTTGCAATTCCATTGAAAAGGAAATCATCACAAAGGGAGGTAAGTGTGCATTTCCAGTAAATGTCAGTCTAAATGAAATTGCAGCACATTACACCGCAGAACCAAATGACAAGATAATAGTCAAGGATACTGATCTTTTAAAAATTGATTTAGGGGTTCAGATAAACGGCCACATTGCAGACACTGCAGTAACTGTGTGCTATGAACCAAAATACGATTTTCTAGTGCAAGCAGCCGAGTCTGCACTAAGGGAAGCTATGTCAATAATACGAGTCGGTGCAAAATCAAGTGATGTAGGAAAGATAATAGAAAATACTGCAAAACAGATGGGTGGAATACCAATTGCAAATCTTAGCGGCCACTCGCTTGAACAATATACGATACATGCAGGAAAGTCAGTTCCAAACATATGGTCAATTGGTTCTTTTTCATTCCAATCTACAGAGGCATATGCATGTGAGCCATTTGTAACAACTCCAGATGGATCAGGTTTTGTTCGAGAAGGCAAGGTGAGAAATATTTTTTCTCTTGTCACAAGAAAAAGAACGAAGGATGATGACGCCAACAAAATGATTGATTTCATATGGCAAAAATTCAATATGCTTCCATTTGCATTGCGATGGTTCATTCCAGAATATAACGAAAAAACTGCAAGGGAGTTGCTTGAAAGATTAATCAAAAACAAAGTTGTCAGATCATATCCAATATTGATAGAGGCAAACGAACAAAGAGTTGCACAGGCAGAGCACACATTCATACCACAAGAAAATGGTGCCCTTGTGACCACAATCTAATCTAGTTAAAGATAATCTTCTTTCTCCACCAGTGGGTAAACACTATCATCCCGCCACCTGCAACTGCAAGACCAGAATAGACCAGGACATGTCCCAGGCCTTGCTGCAAGGTACCTGTGCAGTGACATCCAATCAGACTGCCTGCAGTTTGAGATGCACAGTGACACATGACATTTTCATAAGTGCCATATCCAATAATAGATAAAAGCAATCCCGACACAATGAGTATGGCACCCAGTGTTTTCATGTTTGGCATGTACGGTACCACACCGTTGCTTAAAAAACTACCGCATACCAAAACCCAATTTATTGAAAAAAATAGCAAAAAACACAGACTTGATGAAAAATTTGGCTATTTGACGACTTCGCCAAAAATTTTAGCAATCATCATCTGCCCGTTTCCACAGGATGCACATTTTTCTCCAATTTTGAAGACATGATCCCCTTCCCTGAATTTACGCTTGGATGTTTTGCTACAAGCATTGCACTGCTCAACAGTATACGGGTCAAGCGCCTCTTCTTTTTTCTTGAAAAGCCTCATTGTGATACCCCTAACGTGTTTCCAACTCCAATCACTAGTGCGCACTGGCCTGCCTTGGTGTTGGACTTTATGATATCATAGACTTGGGAAGATACCATATCAGAAGAATCTGCAATCTCTTTTTTCATCAGGGTGATTGCCTCCTTGATTGATTGTTTTATGACAATTGCATATATCGGGATGTTATGCTTTGTTGCAATTTCTTCAATTTGGAACCTCTCAGTGCCCACTCCTCCAATTGCAGCGCCAAATCCTTGAGCTATAGAACCAGTCTCTTCTCCCTCTAATTTCAAGGCGGCATCTACCATTACCAGGATGTCAGGCTTGTTCTCAGAGATTATTTTTTCAAGCGCATCAGCAGGCCTTCCAACTGTTGCTGCCGGACCTTCAGCCTTTAGAAGACACAATTTTCTTCCCTCAAAATCTTTTTCACTAAAAACAGTTTCAAGTGCTACAGTCTTTTTCTGAGTATCAAGCATCATTTTCCCAACAATCATTGGACCTATTCCGTCACCTATTGGTTGTCCTTGCTTGAATGCAGACACTGCAACTCTGAGCGCCTCCGCCTCTTCAATGATAAAAGGCATCATCATTTGCAATGGCAGTATCAATGGAAAGTTGTTCTGCTTTTTTGCAGTAAGGAAAAAGTGTCGAACCATCTTGTATAACATATGCAAGGTGGTCACAGCTTCAAGTATGTTGATCACTTGACTTGCTTGTTCATGAGACATACCAGAGGACAGATTTTTTACTTGTTCCCTAGTAGAGTCCTCCCTTGTCCTCATGATGTGCTTTATCTTTGGCACTATACCATTAGGATCCATGTCAACTGGCATTATTGTAAAATACTCAAAATATCTATCAAGTAGGGTAGTAGGATCTGCAGATGGGCTTGGCATATTTTTCACATAAGCAATCAGTTCTTTTCTTGTATCATCCCTATACAACTTTAGTTTCTCAAGACCCTTGTTAATTTCAGACGATGTAACTTGAAGTTGGATTCGCTGCCCATACAACATAAAGATGAAAATTGGTAAAATCCATATCAACCACATCAGCGGATTTGAATTATCACTGGAACTGAAAAGTTTGTCCAGGTTTGTACCTAAAAAATCCAATAGTAAAAAGAGTCGGATTTACTAAATTAAATCTTTCATAGATTACACATGCAATTTTGATAACATTGTTTTACAAATTAAAAAAGAATGTCATCCGGCCTTGGGTGGACATGGCATTTTTCCCAAAGCAATAACATGCCAACGCACCTATTACTTTCCCTCTTTGCCATTGTTTTTCCCATTTCAGAGGATTCGCATGTGTTACCACATGTGATATTTCCTGACAGAAATGCAAAACACCGCAAGTTGGAAAATCAAGTCCTTACCTGATATTCCAAGTCATGCGTGTCTTCACTTTTGTCGGTCGGATGACTGGTATAAGTACGGCACCGTGGAATAAAAGATCTATCAATATAGATCCGGTATATCCAAGCGAAATGTATGGCAAATCACCACACAATCAAGATGTGTAATTTTCAGGAAAAATCATTTTTTAAGTATTTGTGATATACTTACCATTAATGAAACCAAGTCAAGTGGGACCAAGTTTATCAAAAATTGTAAAATGTGCGGTTTCGTGGGACAGGCCCACACAAAATTTTTATTCAGTTGATGCAAGCTCTTACAAGTTAAAACCACTGGTTGTTACATTTCCCCGCAATGAATCAGATGTTGTAAAAATAATAAAATTTGCAAAAAAATACCACATCCCAGTAACTCCACGTGGAGCAGGTACAGGCCTTGTTGGCAGTGCACTTGGCAATGGAATTATCCTAGACATGAGACATTTTGACGAGATAAAACTTGGAAAAAATCATGTCAAAGTTGGAAGTGGAGTCTTCAAGGGACGTTTGGACAAGATATTAAAAAAACAAGGCAGGTTCATAGGGCCTGACCCATCAATAGGACCATACTGTACCATCGGAGGAATGATTGGTACCAATGCAAGCGGGATTCATTCTGTAAAGTATGGCAGTGTGATAGACAACCTGATCCAAGTCAGGATGGTAAGCTCACACGGCATTGTCATAAAACTTCCAGGCAATCACAACTTTAAGAATATAACCAAAAATATACGTCCAGCTGAAATACAGTTTCCCAAGGTATCCAAGAACTCTTGCGGATACAGGATTGACAGAATTTCCACAGAAAAAGACTTGCACAAATTGATTGTAGGGTCAGAAGGGACACTTGGAATAGTAACTTCTGCAAAACTTAGAACATACGCATTACCAAAAAATATTCTTCTTTGCACGATCCACTACAATACACTAACAGAGGCGGCAAGAGACATTCCAAAGATAATGGAGCTAAAACCATCAGCAGTAGAGATTGTTGATAGAAACATTGCAAAACACATCAAAATCAAGATACCATCGCAGACAGGCTGCCTTCTCTTTGTAGAGTTTGACGAAACCATACAATCAAACAAAAAAAGGATTTACAAAATTATATCAGGTACGATGATCAAGACAGATTCAAGCATGGATAACATCAAAAAATTATGGAATTTTAGAAATTCTGCTCTTGCATACAGTTTACAGAGCATAACAAAAAGTGAGACAATGCCCACCCTCATAGAGGATGCTGTTGTTCCGGTAAAAAGACTCCCCCTCCTTCTAAAGATGCTAGATATGATTTCAAAAAAGTACGGTCTAAAGGTCATAATATACGGCCATGCTGGAAACGGCAATCTGCACATCAGACCAATTATTAGACAAAAAGAAGCACATCTCATCAAAAAAATTGCATCGGAATTTTTCTCAGGTGTAATATCAATAGGCGGAAGCATAACAGGCGAGCATGGAGACGGGCTTGCCAGGTCAGAGTTTGTAAAAATGCAATATGGTAAAAAGATCTATCACATCTTCAAGCAAGTAAAAAAACAGTTTGACCCAGAAAATATCCTAAATCCTGGAAAGATAATATCAACTCACAGTACAGTGACAAGAAACCTAAAGAGCTGACAATATGATTATTTTATTCCAGTACCAAGCGGAACATTCTCAGTTACCGTCAACCAGAATGGCTTGTCATCAGAGTCTGCAGCCAAAAGCATTGCACCAGATTCAATTCCGGCAATCTTTCGCGGTTCAAGATTTACAAGTGCTATGACAGTTCTTCCCACAAGTTCTTCGGGCTTGTAATATTGTGCGCCACCAATGATAACATCGCGTTTTTCATCTCCAAGGTCAATTACACCCTTGATGATTTTTGTCTTCCCAGGAATTTCCTCAATTGAAACAACTCTTGCCACCCGCATATCCAGTTTGGTAAAATCATCGTATGTTATCAGAGTCACGACAAGTGTGGTATCACAAGGATTAAAATTGATTTCGGAATCACACTTTTGAAAACCAACATTCTGCATTACAACATAAATATGAACAGATAAAGATCTTTTACATGGTCCAGATCCAGGCATCCATAGTGATTGACGCATCCACTGATAAGATTTGGAGCATAATATCGGATCTTGATTCTGAACCAAAGTTCTGGAGAGGAACAAAAGAAGTAAGAAACATTTCAAAAGACGGAAACACCATAACACGTGAAGTCACAATAGCTTTCAAAGATTCAAAATGCATGCAGACAGTAACACTGTACCCAAAAGAAAAGATTCAGATCCAATTTACAAAAGGAATAATCGAGGGAACAAAGACACTTACCATATCCCAACATAATGGAAAAACAAAATTAGATGTCCTCTGGGACATGAAGCTGACAGGCATGATGGGCATGTTTACAGGCATGATAAAAAAACACATACAGAGCGGCTCAGAGCAAGCACTTGAAAGCATAAAACTAGAGTCCCAGAGATAAATCAAGATGTATCTTTTAGATGTTGTAAATTACCTTCTTGCAGCCATTTTGCTAAGTGTTGCTGTTGCATGGATATTTTTGATAAAATCAATGTGGATTACATTTCGGGATTCACCATATCTTGACAAGTACAATTCCAGACCACACCATACACCAAAAGTGTCTATCATTTTGCCTGCAAGAAACGAAGCCATGTTCATTGAAAGATGCATCAATTCACTCTTAGATCAATATTATCAAAATTATGAAATCATTGCAATTGATGACATGTCAGAAGATAACACCGGCGAGTTGATAAAAAAAATCGCCCAAAAAAATTCTAAAGTAATACATGTGCAGGCAGGACCCAAGCCAGAAAAATGGATTGGAAAAAACTGGGCATGCATAGAGGGATTCAAGAGATCATCAGGAGAGCTGTTACTTTTCACCGATGCCGATACAACGCATACAGGTAAAACAATCTCCTTGTCAGTAGACCACCTCCTAAGTGAAGAACTTGATTCCCTTACAGTCATTCCAAAAATGCTCTGCCTTGACTGGTGGACAAAGATTACACTACCTGTCCTGTCCACATTTTTGCATACAAGATTTTCGGCACTCAGGGTAAACGATCCTTCCAAAAAGACAGGATACTTTTTTGGAAGTTTTTTCATCATAAAGAAAAAAACGTACGAGGCAGTTGGAACCCATGAGAGTGTAAAAAGCGAGATTGTCGAGGATGGAGCACTTGGCAAAAAAGTCAAGGAACAAGGATTCAAGCTAAAGATGGTGAGAGGCGAACACTTGGTAGATGCAGTATGGGCACGAGACTGGACCACATTATGGCATGCTCTCAAGAGATTGATGATTCCGCTGTATATACAGTCAAGCAAGATGGCAATTGGAATATTTTTCGCAGTACTCTTTTTGTTGTTTATGCCTTTTCCAATTCTTGCCTACTCGGCATCTTTCATGAACAGTTCCATATCATTTGGAGTCTTGTTCTGGGCATCACTGTTTGCATCCGGAGTGTTTTACATTGGTAGCGCAATAGATGCAAAGAAGGGACTAGGTCTAGGATTTCGTCATGTGTTATTTGCCCCGCTTGGCAGTGCAGTCATCATATCAGGATTTGCAAGCGGAATTTTACATGCAAAAAAAAGCAATTCAGTGACTTGGAGAGGACGAACATATTCCATATCAGATACCAAGCAAAATCCCATAAGCTTGTGAGTAAGGATTATACAGTAACCTATAACATTTCAAATTCTTGGACAAGACTACAGCGATTCTAGGCGGAGTATACGGAGTCATTGTACTGGTCCTAGTATTTGCATTTGTATTTGAACAACAGAAAACTGGCAATCAAACTTCCATCATAGGAAACATTGTCCAGTCAAGTCCAGGATCACAATTGAGTCTGGCAGATCTTTTTTCAAAATCCCAGGATGGCGTAGTTCAGATAATAGTCCGTAAAACAGGTGACAATTCTTCAGACAGGGCAATAGGTTCTGGAATTGTATATGATCTTGATGGACACATAATCACAAGTAATCATGTCGTAGAAGATTATGAAAAAATCAGAGTAGTATTCCATGACGGAGAATCATATCCAGCCAAAGTTAGTGGCACTGACAGATTTGCAGACTTGGCAGTCATCAAGGTTGATACAAGCCCACAAACACTGCATCCATTACCATTAGGGGATTCGTCAAAGCTTCGCATAGGTGATGAAGTGATAGCAATTGGCAGTCCATTTGGTTTGAGTGGATCATTAACATCAGGCATAGTAAGCCAGCTAGGCAGAATTTTAAATCCGCCAAACATAGAATCGTTTTCAATTCCAAACGTAATCCAAACAGATGCAGCAATAAACCCAGGAAATTCAGGAGGGCCTCTTTTAGATACCCATGGTGAAGTTATTGGAATCAACACTGCAATCCAGACCGAGACAGGCGAGTTTTCAGGAGTTGGTTTTGCAATACCTTCAAGCACAATGAAAAGAATCGTTCCTGCTTTGATACAGACGGGTCATTACAAACACCCATGGCTTGGAGTTTCAGGCATATCAGTTGACCCAGACCTGGCAGACAGCCTAGGCCTTCCAACACATTCAGGTTTTCTTGTTGAAAATATAGTCTCAGACAGTCCAGCCTCCAAGGCAGGCCTTCATGCATCAAACAAGACAAAGACAGTGGACGGTGTCAAGTACAAGTTTGGCGGAGATATCATAATAGCAGTCGATAAAAAACCAGTTTCAAAACTAGAGGATCTTTTGAATTATTTGCAAGATTACAAGTCAGCAGGAGATAAAATGATCATACAGATAATTCGTGAAAATAAAACTATGGATGTAACATTGACATTGCAGGAAAGGCCATACAGTCAATAAAATATCAGAGAAACAAAATTTCAAATATATAATTTTGATGATAATTCAGCCATTTTTGGTGTGTATGTATTAAACAGTATTTTTACTAAAAAATGTTGAAGTATTGGCTGATTTTTGTTTTTATATTATCAGGATTTGTCATCATACTATCATATGCATAGCCAGTCATGAATGATACCGGATATGTAATTCAAAATTATGTTGCAGGAATTTGTTGTAGCCATACAACCATGGCATTTGAGGGAATGACATACTGGCATTATCAAAAGTTTCAGGATAGATACATCTGTTCAGAGAGTGAGTTTTGCAAAGCAAACCAGCATTGCAAGAAAATGTCACAAGGAAAGGAGAACAGGGAATGCGTGGAATTACA
>DASUKX010000050.1:0-25991 GCA_036278495.1 Nitrosotalea sp. | reverse complement strand
TACCCTATTGCAAAAGGCATTCCAACACAAAAGATGGTCAATCCATAAAATCCCACATGATTTCCAGCAGTTATCGTATACACTACAGTGCTATTTCCTGTGGGAATCATATCGGGAGTGCCAAAAACAGAAACGCCCTGTGCGTTATCCATCATATCATGTGCCTCGAAAATCCTTATGCCCTCTTGTACCGGAGGATTGGAATTTGTATACTGGACACATATCTTTCCAGTAGAGTTTGCAGGCATGTATAGAACAGGAATTCCAGTGGGTTGTGCATAACTGGTATCACAGGACGAAGAACCAAGTCCACTTGGAATTGTACTGTTTGTTACAACAAAATGTCTAATCTTAACATGACCCCACTCATCTGCTCCAACAATTGTATACGCACCAGACTTGAAGGGAGTAATTTTTCCAGAATCCCAATATCCATTAAAACTGTAACTGTGACCCATCAGATATGGATCTGGGTTGCATTGCCTGTTCTGAGTTTGGTCACACTTGATTTCTTTTGCCATGCCACTTTCTGGCTGGAATTCATACTCTTGGGCATTCTCTGCTATGAAAGGACACAGTACTCTTGGATTGAATACTTGAATGCTTGTGGACTGGGTCAAATTATCCGTTGTATAATACCCATTAAGAACAGAAATTCCGTATCCTATTCTTGCACACACACCAGTCTGCACATTTCCAAAAGACCAAGTATTTTGTGCATCAACTTGTATGGGATTTTTTGATGTATTGTTGATAGATATTGAAATATCCACCGTTTGTACTGGTTTTATGGAATCAGGACTTGACAGGTAAAGTTGAAGGACAGAATCAGTCTTGTCTAATACTACATCACTAGGATTTCCAATAACATGGACTGTTCCTTTTTGCCACGGATGTGATTTGTCATGGTATCCATATGTTCCAATTGTGGCAAATGTGAATTCATATGACTCACCGGGATGCAATACAGGACTACCAAATGGTACTCCATATTGCTCAAATGGAGTGTCTGCAACAAGTGTATCGGAAACGTTGGCCTGATTGACCCATCGTATGGTACTGTTTTCTCCAAGTCGTATTGTTATGATATCAGGACTGTAGGTCTTGTTTGAAGAATCGTATTCAGAGCCAGGTGGTATCAGTATGGTAGTGTAATACGATGTAGATTCATTTGCAGATAATCCATAGAAAAATCCCCTTGATGCAAGTTTGGATATGGTTCCAGCCTTGAGACATAGTGGCTCTTGGTCTGATTTTATTGCCATGTACAATCCTGGTTTACAAGGGATTCTGTCTGAGGAGCAATGTTCCTCGAACAGTTTCAACGGTCGTGTATCAAGTGGAAGAGGTCTTAGGTCTCCGCAGTGCATTTCACCATCTGGACATGGTGCATAGACATGATTTACGGATAAAAATGACAATCCAAGCAAGAATACACAAACAAGAATTATTTTATCGCGAAGAGACTTCATGCTAATACCTTTGATTTTCCGTAAGCGGTTGCGGAGTTATCTGGATATTTTTTGTCCCGTTTTTGAATAATATGGTAAACACTCTGTCAGTTGGTGTCAAATGCTCACGATAATCAATTTTATTCCCATCCGCAGTCACGTTAAATGAAGCATAATCTCCAATTTTTTGGCTATCAACAAAACTTCGTGGAACAAACAGAGTCAGTTTACTGTCACTTTTAGTTTCAAATGATAGGTCCAATCCATGAGTTGTAAAATCAGGTACAATCTGATCAATTTTACTTCCTTGCGCATAATATGCAAGTGTAGAACTGGCATCTTGTATGGGTACAGTCTGCAATGGAACGCCCCAGCCTCTATCTACAAGTTTTGATGCAGAAGATATAGTCACGCACGAAGGAGAATCCGGTATGTACCAATTTGTAGGATCAGATTTTTTTATTACAACTGCCAAGCCTTGTTTGCAGTTTAGATCTTTTGCATTGATTCCATACTGGGTTTGCATCGATGGTGACAGCATGCTTCTTTTTACAGGAAACTCGTGTTTCAAATTTGCCTCTTGGAATACCCATTTGCCATCAACTTGTTGCCAAGTTCTAGTGTCCCCATAATCATCGCTTAGGCGGGGTGTTGAATATTTGAAAAGCAATTTTCCTGCAAATGGCTGGATTGAATATGATATAGTTATAGTAGCATTGTCATGGATAGGAGCACCATTTCCTAGGCCACCGCCAACTCCAATGCGAGTAGAAAGTCTGCCTTGGGTCCCAAGGTAACAATACTCTTTTGGACCAAGCGTTATCTGCGGATAACCTCCTTCTCCATTTCCGTCTTTTACATCAACATCATTTACAAACATGGTTTCATTTTTTGTATTGTACAGTTCAACCCACCCTATGGCCCATGGTCCCAATGATGTATTTTCATCAAGACATGATTTCACACCATCAGCATAAAACGAAACAGGTCCCCACATCTCAACTTGTGTGATTATGATTGGAGGCATGCCAGTATCAAAAATATTTGTAGTATCCGCAGTGGCAAGTCTAATCTGAATGCAAGCAAGTAAAAATATTGAAATCACAATAATGATTGTAAGATGTAGAGTTTTCATTTTATCTGCTCCAAGCCAGAAATATCATTTGTGCCAAAAAAATCTCTTAAAACTTCTTTTGCAGTATCAGCAAAAGATCTAGTGTCTGCAAAGGATACCCAGTGCCCATTTTTTACAAATCTGAAAACATATACTTCATTGAGTGGATCAACTTTGTCTTTCCCAGCCAATAGTGTTGTGCCTGTAACATAAATTGTTGTACCCTTGAAATCCCATATTTGACCGTGTTCCGAATTAAAATATGGTTCTACTTCTTGGATAGTACAATTACAAAAACTTGCGTCAACTCGTGCACTTTTGTCTGGATGTTCAATATTGGAATACACCGCATTGAAGTGATCACTGTTACAAGCAACATCTATGAGCACATCACCTGTTTGAAGTGAGATTGGTAACTCTGGCCAATTGATTTGATTCTTACAATAATTCAAAAGAATTTGGGATGACTGTAAAATCTGGTCTTTTGATATATTCCGTCCAATCCCTACTATTCCATTATTGTCTTGCGACCACGTTGGAGGTTTGACTATTAAATATCCTTGACTATCTACATCAAGGTCTAGTTTTGGTAGTGCACCAGTAGTGGGCGCTCTAATCATTGTAAATCCAGGATCATATGATACGCCATCAATTGCTCGGTATGGTTGACTAATGCACGGATCTTCAATTCTTTGTCTTCCGTCCTGTGGCCAATATTTCATCAAGCAGTGAGACGTGGGATCAAGCGCACTGTATGCACGAAAAGATGATGTATCATTTTTATCGCCGCCCAGTGTCTTTGGAAGGCGAATTAGTAGAAATGTTTGATATGTATTTGCAGGATCTCCATACTGAAATGATGAAGGATACATGAACCAGCCTGCACTGTTTGGTTTCATGTCAGATATCTTGACAAACCCATCAAAATCGGTAAGGGAAAATGGTTGTGGGGTGTGAAGATAGATTCTTTCATTTTGATTCGATACTGCAGACGGTGAAGAATACACTATAATCCCAAATGATGCAAACGCAATCACTAGAATTGCAATAATGAAAATCGAAAATTTAGAAATGTGTCGAGTTTTCATTTTCTACCCAACCCAAATTTTAGCCTATAAAGCAGAACAAATGACGTGGTACCTATCAATAGAATTGGAACTGCAAATGGAAATTCTGGAACTGTTTGTAAATCCAAAGATGTTGTAGATATCACAGATACAAAATCTGACCTCCAATTTGCAACATATGCCATATTTGTGACATTATTGATTGCAATAGAGGTCGGAAGGGCTCCAACCGGTATTGTGTCAATCAATGTATTCGTCTTGCCTGAGATTACAGATACTGAATTTGAAGCATAGTTTACCACGTAGATGACGTTATTTGATGAATCAATTGCAATATTTTGTGCACCTGAGCCAATACTGACTTTGGCCACCACTTTATTTGTCTGACCGTCTATGACTGATAATTTATTAGAAGAACTATTGAAGTTATTTGCAACGTAGATCATGTTTGTATCCGGGTTTACGGCTACAACTGTTGGAAAGAGTTCTACAGGGATGACATCTACCACTTTATCGGTCTTGGCAGATACCACAGTGACTGTATAGTCTCCATTATTTGCAGTATACAACATATCCGTATTAGGATTGAATACTACGTTTGTGGGATCACGCCCCACAGATATGGTATCAATAACATTTTTTGTTGTGCCAGATATCACATCTATTGCACCCTCAGGTCCAGTACAGGTTACATAAATTTTATTTTCAGACTTGTCTAGTGCAAAGGTAGACTGGGCTCCAGAGATATTACAAACGGGTATTGTAGCTGTGACATTGTTTGTTTTGCCATCTATTACCGAAACGGTTCTTTGACCTTCGTTTGCAATGTAAATTGTATTGGTTTGAGTATTGATCAATATGTCACGCGGAAATTCACCTACCTGTATCGTATCTACAACTTGATTTGTCAATCCCGAAATTACCGATACTGAATGTGAGTTTGAGTTGATTACGTATACCATGTTGGTGACAGGATTGACTTCAACATGTACAGGATCTGTTCCTACTTTTATGACAGAAATAGACTTGTTTGTTTTTCCAGAAATTACAGACACTGAATTAACAAGAGAAGTGTGAGTTGTGTATATCATGTTGGTAACAGGGTTAACTGCAATTGCTGATGGAGCAAATTCTGTTTTTATGTCAAATCGCTTACTGGAGTTTTGTACAGGAGGGGGACCAAGTGACACCGGGCCTTGTGCCTGTTTTTGTTGTGCATAAGCAATACTTGCGTTTGTGATAACCACAATTGCTAAAACCACAATGATTGAAAGGTATAGAGTTTTCATTTCTTAAACATCACTCATGGTATGGTTTGTCCCCCACAGTTAGAAGAAATGAATCTGCGCCCATGCCAGGTAATACCACTAGGTACGTACCTCTTGATGCATTACTATCTGCGGTTATCGTCATCGTAACTACCTGTGATGTTGCATTCATGGAAAGCGGCAATACTTCTAATGGTGGCTCGAACAAAACGTCCACTCCATGATGGTCTGTCACAAATGCTTCAATTGGACCTGTTCCGCCAAATTGTTCTCCAATGCATGAGCCTCCACCGGCAGGCCCTGTAGAGCACACCTCAAAGTCATAGCCACTGTCATCAATCGTGACTCCGGGATACTTTGAAAGATCTTTCAGATTTGTGATTTCATGGTAAAACATGGCATAGTTTGTACGGTTGAGGGATTTTGGAAGTGGTATTGGGTAATCTTGATCTTGTTCTTCTGATATCATTGCATCAATCTTGAAGGTCATGACTCCGGTATTTCCTGGCTCGAGTACGTAATCATTCTGCGTTCCACGGTACGGAAATGTTTCATTGTACACGCCATCAAAGCCTCTGTAATTTATGACTCGTGATGATTCATAGTATGGAACTCGAACACCTGAGCTGCGTGGCAGGTGTGCTGGAATTATTGTCGAGTTTGTATCTGGCGCAAACTGTCTGTCTCCCCCAGGGTATGCCGACTCACTTGCAGCCCATCCTTTTTTTATGAGCATGTAAGCAGTATCAAGTTTCACACAAGCTGGAGAATTGTCTTTTGTTTTTATTACAAGATGAAGACCTTGCTTGCATTTTACATCATTAAATGCAATCCCTGACTTGAATTGTTGTAGAGGGGACATGTCTTCAATTGTGATATGTGGTGAAGAAGATCTCTGAGATATTGTTGTGGAATTATCGTATTTTGAAATATTTCCTTTTTCATCCACTAACCACTGAGAATCAAATGTGATAGGATTGCTAGGATCAATTAATTCTTCGATATTATTCATGGCCAAAACTTCAAGATGAATGTTGTATATGCCATTTTCTGCAAATACGGATGTTGTGATGGGTAATGTGTCATTTTCTGACATCATGCCTCCCAGCATCGGTTCACTTGTTCCATTTATGATCAATTTTTCTGTGTCGTGGGAAGGATAGAATTTCATCAGCATTAAACCAGTTTTGGTATAAAACAACTCATGCATCAAGACCTTGTTGTCTTTTGTTGCGTTGATAAAAAAACTGACATTTTTTATCAAGGTGTCATTTTTTGTATCAAAGAACCGCAGCCAGAGATAATGAACATTATCAGGCATTGTAGAATTTGAATAAAAATTTAGACTGACTGTTACATTTCTATTGTCTACAGTAGATTGTATATTTCCTCCACAGAATGGTCCCCCCATGCAATCTTGAGCGTGGGCACCAGATAGAACAAAGCAAGAAGCATAAACGAGTCCAATGATGATTGAAAGGTATAGAGTTTTCATTTTTATGGCATTAATGCTCCGATGATTTCTATCGATGAAGCCCCTTGTTTGAATGGAATTGTCAAAGTTCTTGTCACATCAGTCGTACCCGTTTCTGTAAAGTCTATGTCTTAAGCATCCATTAAAACATAAAAGTGACTATCTTGCCCATTAGATTCCTTGATGTCAAGCAATTTTCGCGGTATTGTAACTGTAAGATGTCCATCATTTGTTGTTTGAATTTGTATAACTATACTCTTTACATGTAGATCATAATGAAATCCAGTTATTTGTCCACCTGAGATTTTACTATCTAAAAGATCTACCTTGGTTTCAAATGGACTTGCGATACTTCCCCATCCAAATTCTAATAGGTGAAGTGCAGTAAGAGGTGTGGTACAAGCAGGATGATTGTCTTCGGATTTGACTACAAGAAGGAAATCTGGTTTGCACTTGACATCTGACGCAGAAATTCCTGACTTGAATTGTTGTAAAGGAGATACATTATCACGTGTCACCATATTTGACTTGACAGAAAACCCCGAGTCAGACAAATGTGATATGGTGCCATTCTCTCGTATGCGTATGTCCATCCCATACTCACCCTCTTGTGGAGTAAATTCCCATTTTGCAGATGCTACCCATTGGCAGGGCTTGGATTCTACATGAATTTCCTTGTTAAAAACAATCTGGGCGCCTGTACCGATACTTTTTGTTATATACACCAAGACATCATAGTTTTTTCCATCAAGTGTTCCAACATCCCGGTTCCAGACAAATTGAAGTGGTACGTTTGCAGTAAAATTACTGTCAATTCTATTGCCATTTTGGAGTGCAAAAAACTCATTTCCCATCTCAAATCTTTCTTGTGTTAGAACATCTTTTCCAGCACAATATTCTGGTATTACAAACGATTCTGGAGAATACGTATTATTGCCATCCATGTGTTCCACGTAAAACAATACGTGATCCCCTACATTGAATTTGTCAAATCCACCAAGACGACCAGGCCCGGCAGAAATTGTTGGTTGCATTACTGTTATCACACTTGAATTCTGTGGGTTTTTCAAAAATTCTTCCACATTTACCTGATATTTATCCAGAGGGATGGTGTAATTTTGTACAAAAATTTTCCCAGTGCCATTTTCTTCTATAATATATGAAAATTTCTTTTCAAGTTGTAATGTATTTGCAGATGTGACATTTCCTACAAATATGGTATCGCTGCCATTCCAGAGTTCCTGCGGTGACTTGGGGACCCATATTCCATGAGCAGTATTTTCGGACAAGAGAAACGACAGAACTGTAACTCCAATTATTACACCAAGTAGAATTTTCATTTTTCTCCAAGCCCAATCTTGAACTCCCAAGGTCCTCCATGAATTACAAATTTCTCATCAATAGGTACCATGGGTGTCATCACATTTGCTGGACCGTTTTCTCCCGGAATTACTCTGGGAGGAACCATGGGGCGTTTTCTAATATCCCACAATAGTTGCTCAATTGAAATTGTCAATGCATGAGATTTTGCATCAAGTGCTGGAGTAAGGATGCATGCTATTTCTGAAAAATGATATCTAGATTCTCCCCACAATGAACCACCAAATTGTGTACCACCTCCACGCATACCAAATCTATTTAGTGCATATTGGTTTCCAAGATCATCCCATGCTCTAATTGTCGGAGTGCACACTCCGCTAGTCCATTCCTCTCCATACACTAGGATGTCTTTTACGTACATGATGAGTTTCATGCAATTGTCATATGATTCGATTGCAGCTAGTGTTGCCTCAAAATCACCACCCTGAATTTTTTGTACCACTGGTATTACACCAGTAAGATTTCCACCTGACAGAATCATGTGATGTAAATTCTCTGGAATATCATCTGAAATCTCTATCGGAGTATCCCTGTCAATTATCCATGCATTGGAATCAGGAGTCCCACCTATGACAAAAAACCCGGGAATGTTTTTTGGATCATCACGTCTTCCAACTATACGGTCTCCCCTTGATACTATTACTTGCCCTTCTAGCCAATCAAGGGCATAATCTTTTTTTCCAGTTTGAGCCTTGGCATAAAGCGGTTTTACCAAGATTTTGCTTGCTTTAACAGCACTTGATTTTTCCACCTGTACCAGATTTCCAAAATGAAAATTTAACAGGTTAGAGTATGTCAGATTGCCTACTTTGATGATGGGCATGTTTTTGCCTGACTCGTCTAGAAAAACAAAATTTTTTTCATTTTTCCTGTCATAGTCATCATCAAGTGGAAGGCAAAAAGCATAGGTTGTTCTCCCACCGGTTATTTTTACAATATCGCCTTTTTGTATTCCAAGTTCTTGCATGTGTGTTTTATTCATCCTTATTCTTGTTTTTTCTGTATCTTCGGGATGAGACACTTGAACTCGAAAAAAATTAACCATGGTATCATGTACTGGACTGACATTGTTTAAAAAATTGGTGTAGGATTCTTCTAGGTTTAAAAAATCAAGTAAACTGTTGGTTCAATATGTTTGGCATAGTCTTAATGTCCTGGCTAATCTGACATTATGGGGCGTGAAAATGTGGGAAACGCCTTATGGTTATTCTGGAATCTCTTCTTCTTGGCCTACGCCTGGAAATCCAGATTCGTACTCTTTTTCCAAGTTTTCCATGTTTTGTTTTTCAATCTCGTCCTCGTCTTCTTCTTTTTCAGATATCTCTATTCTGCGGTCGTCTTTTGTGAGCCATGTCACTTTGATCAAACCATAGATCTCCAAGTTGAGCAGTGTCTTGTTGAACTCGTCTTCTGGAATTGAGATGCCAGCTTTTATCAACGATTTTGACAGATCTGAATCTGTAAGGGATCCTGCTATCTTGATCTTTTCATATATTATATTTCGAAGTGGAATTGCCATACCTCTAACCGTAAAATGCCTTGTCCATTGGTTTTGGTAGCGCATAAGAGATATTATCTTTAACTGTCAAGTACCAGTCCTCAACTCCCTTTGTAATTGAGGGCTTGACATTTTTGAGTGCTGCAGAAAAGTCCCCACTTCCAATCTTTGGCATGTTACCCCTCATTGCATTTACTGCAGCTTCTCTGCAAACTGCAACAAGATCCGCTCCACTGTACCCTTTTGTTGCAACTGCAATCTCTTT
This sequence comes from Nitrosotalea sp., assembly GCA_036278495.1. Taxonomy (GTDB): domain Archaea; phylum Thermoproteota; class Nitrososphaeria; order Nitrososphaerales; family Nitrosopumilaceae; genus Nitrosotalea. The sequence goes on along the minus strand of DASUKX010000050.1, from coordinate 16,474 downwards.
TAGGTCAATATCGCCTGAAAGTGGCATCTGTTTTGTAAGCAATCTGATTATCTCAAACCGTCCCTTCTCATCTGGCGGAGGAACAAAAATTATCAAGTCTAGTCTGCCAGGTCGTATCAAGGATGGGTCAATAAGGTCTGGCCTGTTTGAAATTCCTAATACTACTACTCTTGATGCACCACCATCTTCCATCTCTGTGAGAAGCTGACTGAGCAGTCTTTCTCCAACTCCTCCCTCTTCGTTTGACTTGAATCGTGCAAGTGAATCCAATTCATCAAATATTATGATACATGGCGATGAGGTCTTGGCTTTTCGAAATATTTCTCGAATTGCCTTTTCTGATTCGCCAACCCATTTTGATAAAATCTCAGGTCCTCTTACTAGAATCATGTTTGCGCCACTCTCTGTTGCAAGTGCGCGTGCAAGCAATGTCTTTCCACATCCTGATGGGCCGTATAGTAGTGCACCCTTTGGTGGTTTAATTCCCATCTTTTGGAATTTTGCAGGCTCTTTTATTGCAGTAATCAAATTATCTTCTAACGTTCTTTTTGCATCGTCCAGTCCACCAACTTCTTTCCACCACACCTTTGGACTTTCAACATAAAATTCTCGCATTGCTGTTGGAACAATTTCATGCATTGCATCATAGAAATCCTGTAGTGTTATCTTTAATTTTAATAAAATATCTGGCGCGATTTTCTCAGTCTCATTTTCTATCTCTGGCAAGTACGTCCTGACAGCTTTCATTGCAGCCTCTCTGCACAATGATTTGATATCTGCACCAGTGTATCCGTGTAATTCTGCTGCTAGTGTCTTAAGATCTACATCTTGTAATGGCATACCGCGTGTGTGAATCTGTAATATTTCCAATCTTCCGTCTGCGTTTGGAACTGAAATTTCGATTTCCCTGTCAAATCTACCTGGTCTTCGCAAAGCTGGGTCTACACTCTCTGGCCTGTTTGTAGCACCTAAAACTATGACATTTCCTCTGTCATTGAGGCCGTCCATCAATGCAAGAAGCTGGGCAACAACTCTTTTTTCCACGTCTCCATATGCTTCCTCTCTTTTTGGCGCAATAGCATCAATTTCATCAATGAATATTACACTAGGCGAATTTTCTTTTGCCTCTTTGAAAATGTCACGCAGTCTTGCCTCTGTCTCTCCGTAATACTTGTTCATTATTTCAGGACCGTTGATTGAATAAAAGTTGGCCTCTGACTCACTTGCCAGTACCTTTGCAATCAAAGTCTTTCCACATCCTGGTGGACCGTACAACAGTATGCCACTGTGTGGCTCTATGTTGAGTCTTGTGAAAATCTCTGGATGTTTCAGTGGAAGCTCTACTATTTCCCGCATTCTTTTTGTCTGGGTCTTGAGTCCACCTATCTCTTCAAATGTCACCCTGACTTTTTTGTCAATTGATGTCTCAGTAAGTATTGTAACTGTTGTGCTTCGCTCTATTTTTACAACAGCTTTTGGCGCAATCTTGTGAATTTTAAAATCCATTGAATTACCTAAAATCATGACTGATATCTCATCACCCTCTGAGAGTGGTAGACCTCGCAGTCTGTTTTTTACAAAATCTGTAAATTCTTTATCAACTGTGACGTTACCGTTTACCGGCATTAGTGTAACACTCTTTGCAGGTTTTGCAGTTATTTTTTTGACATTGACCAAGTCGTTTATTCCAACTCCCGCATTCTTTCTTGTCTGACCGTCTATTCGGATAACATCTGGTGCCTTGTTGTCATCGTCTGCAGGCCACACTATAGCACAGCTTGATCTTTTTCCAACAATTTCAATCATATCTCCTGCTTCAACTTTTAAAAATTCCATTGCCTCTGGTTCAATTCTTGCGCGTCTTTTTCCGACGTCTCTTTGCTTTGCTTCGCCGACCCGCATTTGCAGCAGTTCGTCTTTTTTTACCAAGGGTGCACCTACTTCATATCGACCGATGTTCGGCTCAAACCCAACACTTCGAATTCTCCTACTCCTTCTACTGCACGTACCGTATTCTCAAGAGAATCCATTTGGCCTTCCTTGTCGTCTAATGCAAATTCGGCATTAAGAAAGTAGAGGCCAAAAGCGAGCGGTTCTTTTACATATTTTGATAGCGTAATGCCTTCTTTTAATGAAGTTGAAATCTTTTTTGCAATATCATCTAGGTCTATCTCGGTTCCAGTCGGAAGAATTTTTGCTCTAAGTGAAAGTCGTGCCAATTTTTAAGGTCCTTCAAAAGTGCATGAATTACACTTGTACGGTCTTGCAGCTTCTCTGCAACTCTCACATCTCCAAAGCAATACAGAACCACAATTTGGACAGTTGAATTTTACACACTTGTCGTTAGGCATTATTGGCCTGTGGCAAGAACTGCATACTGGTAATGCTATAGTTGATGACATGATAAAAAGTCGATTTTTACCGAATTTATACCTTGCTTATCACATGTTGCTCAGTTCAACAATCTTCTCAATTCATTTCCTAAAATTGCCTGGATTGCCTTGGCCGATCCTCGAACTCCTAATAGTTTTGCAACTGATGTTGTGTGAAAGTCAAAACTTCCTTCCTTTGTGATCTCGTCTAACATCTTTGGAGTTATTGATTGAAAAATTCCGTCAATTGATTTGTTATCCAATCTTTCAAGAAGGGATCGTGCAAGAAGCATATTTTCAAACTCTTTGCCAAACTTTTCATTCCATTTTTTTTGGTACTGGTCAAGGTCTGCTTTATCTCCTGATTCTAAAAACTTGGAAATTGCATTTCCAGCAAGTATTCCTCCAACACCTGATGAATAAATTCCTCCAGCCGTTGTAGGTTTTGCCTGCCCTGCCGCATCCCCTATTGTTATAACATTTCCTGTCACAAATTCCTTGATTGGCCCCTTGACCCAGATTGGTGCAAATATTTTCCTAATCGTAGAATATTTCCCCCTTGATTTTAGAAACTCTTCTATTGCCAACGCAGGATTGATTCCCTTTCCTGCTACTCCAATTTTTGCCTCGTCCCTTCTAGTTGGTATGACCCATGCAAAAAATCCTGGATATTTTTCTTGGTCCAGATATACTTCAATTCTTTCCTTATCTATCCAGTCTGCAAAGATTTCATACTGTGCTGACTGGAGCGTACCGGTCCTGTCTTTTTGAACAAGTGATGTTACGCCCCTTGCATCTACTATAACCTTGCATTTTATCTCCCCGTCTGATGTCCTGACTCCATCCTTTGTTATCTCCCTTAGTGATGATTTTACCCTGATTTCTGCTCCCTTGATTTGGGCCTGGTGTGCAATCTGTTTATCAAACTCTCGCCTGTCCAAGACTATGACTTGCTGTGGTCTTGCATCTAAAGTAAAATTTTTTCCAGACGGTGCAACTATTCTTGCAGAGCGTATCTTGTTGTCAAGTGTGGCCCTCATTGGTATTATTCCAAGGTCGTCCATTGCAGGTATGCTGACTACACCGCCACAGTGCTCTGGAGTTCCAAGTTCTGAATCTTCCTCTATTACTAGAACACTGTGATTCTTGCTTGCAATCTCTCGCGCACATAGAAGTCCTGCAACACTTCCGCCTGCTATTACTACGTCATAATCCATCTAATCTTATTTTTTATATTTGCACTATTAATTCACTACGGATTTTACAAAATTTGCTTTTTGACTAGATTATTAAAAAAGGGAGATTATCACATTATCACTAGAAGAATCTAATGACTGTGACCGCAACCACAAGAGTGGCTTTCTGCTGCTTCATGTTGGCCTTTACCTGAACACTTGGAGCATTTATCTGAACCAGTGGCAGAAAAGAATCCAATTCCGCATGATACGCATTTCATACCGGGCATGTTTTCCATTAGAACACGCCGTTATTTATTGATACTAGATGGAACCATAATGCATCTGATTCAAAAGTTTAACATGTCCTAGTGTAATTTCAATCTAGTATGGGTGTAATCAAACAGGTAATCGTTGTAAGAAAAGATCTTGGAATGGGAACTGGAAAGATTGCAGCCCAAGTTGGTCATGCATGTGTCTTGGGTGCAGAGCATGTCCGAAAGTCAAAACGAGAGTGGTTTGACCAGTGGGAAAGATATGGCCAAGAAAAAGTTGTCGTCAAGGTATCTGGCATGTCAGAGCTTGAAAAAATAAAACGCGATGCAATATCTCATGATTTGCCATGGTCTGAAGTTACAGATGCCGGACACACCCAGATTGAACCTGGAACTGTTACATGCATCTCAATAGGTCCTGCCCCTGAAGAAATGATTGATAAAGTCACAAAGGATCTAAAACTTCTCTAATTTGCTATATCTTATGTTCTCTGTCTTTTACTTTGACATCATATGATGCAGTAATGTTGTCGCCTATCTTTGCACCCTCACATGGTATGTTGCGTATGTCGTATCCGTCGCTTGTCTCTACTGTGCACTTGGTTCCTTCTACATATACAACTCTGACTTTTTCTGTTACCATGTCGGGAATCAAATTCCAAAATGGAAACACTATGGTTGACATTATGACTATTGCAGCGGCAATTGCTCCATATGCCAAGAGTTTCTCATTCATGAATTTGATCGAATTATTCCGTTATTTAGGACTATTGAGACTGGTACAATGGAGATACAATACCGGGGTTACTGCATGTGAAAATCTTAGAAATATTATTATTCAAACCAATATTTTTGTATTTCATGTTCGTGGTTGCAGCAGAAATTGAGATCAAGAAAGGCTCTGAAACAGAGTTCAAGGACTGGATAGGCAAATCCAATGTAGAACTTGCAAAATTTGACGGTTTTGTAAGGCGAAGACTGCTTGAATCGCGTACTGGCAAGCATGTAATCTTGGTAGAGTTTGAAACAAAGGAACAGTTTGAAACCATGCACAAAACCCAGGAGCACTTTCAAATCCAGTCAAAGGGACATTCATACATGGAAGGACCACCAAAGCCAACGTTCTACGAAGTAGTGTCCCAGTAAATCTAGATATTTTCCACTTGTATTGTTTTTACAAATAATGTATCTTCATGTGGTTATTGTGTACCGTCTCAAATTGTGTCACATGGCCACAATGAACACATGAAAAGAATTGGTCTGTTGCTTGCGATGGCGGTACTTCTAACTTGAAATCATCTATCGCTACTACGGCAATTACATTCTTGGTCTGTATTACTGCAAAATGGCTCTCAATTGATAGTGACGCAAGAAAATCTTTGATTGCCTTTATGACTCGAGTAGAGTCAATGTCTTCATCATCCAAGGGAGCAAGCATGAATTCATGTATCTTCAATGCAGGTACTGCTCCCACTTGATCTGATGTATACACTGCAAGGGGCGACTTTAGGGAATGTATTGCCCTACAATCAACTGTTATCATGTATAACAAAATCAAATGATGATATTTTAGTTTAACAAATGACTCTGAATTTTCATATTTTTATACAGTTTATCAAAAGATGACTTAGTAAGATTTACATTTATACGTTGAATCCAATCTAATGTGGGCACAATTTATGAAAATGCCGCAAATGATTTTCTAGAACTTGCAAGTGAGCAAAGACTCAAAATAATCTTTAAACTATTAGAACAAAAATCAAAAATTTCTAACATGGCAAAAGAATTGCATGCCACTGTTCAAGAAGTGCATAGAAACTTTGAGAGACTATCAAACGCAGGTCTGATAATGAAGGATAAGGATGGATACTATGACTTGACAACATATGGAAAGACAATGTGCACCCAGGTTCCATCGCTTTTATTCTTGTCAAAGAACAGGAAATATTTTGAAACTCATGATTTTGGTGACATTCCTATGAAATTCATCCAAAGAATTGGCGCATTGGCTGGAGGACAGCAAATCAAGGGATTTGTCAATGTACTGGAACAATGGAAGCATGTGTACAAGAATGCTGATGAATACGTCTATGAATTGTTCACCGAGGTTCCTCTTGATTTGATTGAACCATTGCTTGCAAGAGTAAAGCGCGGAATTACGCTCAATTACATATTTTCTGATACTGTAATTGTTCCAAAGGGAAGAAAGGAACTGCTCAACAAATTGGGGATAAAGGATCTGATTGACAAAGGATTGGTTGAAAGAAAGATGAAGGAAGGCGTCAAGGTTGTCGTTGTGCTAAACGAGAAAGAGGCATGTGTGTTGTTTCCAACTCTTGACGGCGATGCCGACATGAGAGAAATGTTTTACAGCAAAGATCAGCTATTTCATGAATGGTGCCTGGATTATTTTAGATACTGCTGGTATAACTCTGGAACATTCCAAGAAAACAAGATCTCAGAGTAGATAACAGTTATAGATTTACTTTCTTGTTGGATTTTCATTGCACCAGTCTAGTCTACAGTATATGCGGTGTGTCAAGTGCGGACATTCACTAGACTTGAAAATCTTTGAAGAAAAAAATGAAATCATTGAAGGATTGCTTTCCTGCATTCATTGTGAGGGAATATATCCGATAATTTCTTCAATTCCGTTTCTAGTCGAAGATCTGTCGTTGTTTTTTTCAATAAGGGCCAAACTGGGAGGATATCTTTTGCTACATGTCAAAGACAATGGTATAAAATCAATAATAAAAAAATCGTTGCAAGAAATAAAAAAAGTTGGAGACGATATAACGGATCTTGAGAAAAACTGGGTTACAATATACCAGAAAAGTAAACCTTCTGCATTTCAAACTAGAGTAAAACACGTTATCAACAAACTCTCAAAATGTAATTTCATTGTAGAGCATGGCTGCTCAATTGGAACCATGTCTGAAATTTTGGCCAAGCGCCATGGTACAGTCTTTGGCATTGACAAGTCTTTTTTTGCCTTGCTTGAAGCGAAGAAACATAAAATCAATAACGCAGATTTTTTCCTTGCCGATTCCTTGTCAAAACCGTTTGGTACTATGAAGTTTGATCTTGTTGTTGCCTTGAACGTTCTAGAACTAATTGAACCTATTAAACTCTTGAAAATTATAAAACAACAGGCCAAAAAATTTGTAATCTTGTCGGACCCATATGATTATGAACGCGGAAAAAGTTCTGTCAAAGTCAGACTGGATGAAAAATCACTGAGAATCAATCTAACACAATCTGGATTCAAGTTGATTGGAAATACCGGGAAACCCAACTTTACACCTTGGAATCTAATTGTAAACCCACGACTTGAGCTAAATTACAAAGTGGACCTGATTCTTGCGTTTGTACAAAACAAGTGATACCAGTGTTATTTTTGGTATCATCATAAACTAATCATACGCGTAATTGGTGTAAAAATATTCACTGCGTGCATGATGGAAATTCGTCTTTTAACTTAAAGCATAATTAAAAAAATCTTACATAGTTGAAACTTAACACTCTTCCAATTATTGTAATGATTCTAACCAGTGTCATGGTCTTACCAGTTGGTCTGTCATATGCACAAGTATCTAGTGGTACAATGACTAATCAAACTAGTACAAATGAAACCATGACTAACCAAACTAGCACAAATGGAACCATGACAATGTCTTCAAATTCAACAAGTATGAATCAGACCATGGCGATGCCATCTTCAAACTCGACAAGCACGATGAACCAAACCGTGACTTCCCCTCCTCCAGTTCCACAGACTAATGATACACAAGATGCAATGCAAGTTTCAACTTTTATTCATCAGGCAGTTTCTGACTTTGCAAAACAAGGTGATGATACCCGCAAAGTGATATTTGATTGCAGAGACCAAATTCAATCTGCAGCACCATCTGATGTTGACAGCATTAAAAATGGCTGTGCTACACAACTAAATGCTATCAAGGCACAATATCAAGATGAACGAAGTCATTATCATGACTTGATAAAACAATACCGACAAAGTGTAATGGTTTTCTTAAATGATGCACGCGGTCAATCTGTTCCACAAGCAACTATGGCTAGTGCCATTGCACAATTAGCCATGATGATGCATCCAGCATCACCAAGTATGGTGACTAACCATACTACAACTAACAACACCAGCTGAGTCAAGCCGTCTGGCGGACCTAACGGCTGTTAAAGATTCTTTTAATTCCACAAGATATTTTACTAGTCTTTAAATTTTAAAAATAAAATGAAATCAATTAATTTTACACTTCTTGCTGATGAATCTCTTGCAAAGGATTTTGGGAAAAAAGGAACAACTACAGATATCACAATTTATGACAAGAAAGAATCTGGAGTATTGCGTACTTGGACAATACCTACGTCATTTCCAGACAAGATTCAGTCCTTATTTCAAGCCATAAACATGGGAGAGTATGTCATATTTCATGTGACAAAACTTGACAAATTTACAGGTGAGCAAATAATCGCACTTGATGTGCTTGGAAAAAAACAAGGAATTCTTTCACATTCTTTTGATGTTGACAAGAACACGTTGCTTTCAATGATAAAAGGAACTGTTGTGGAGCAATACAAACTAGTAGATCCTGAGAACCTGAAAAAAGAAATCGATTCACTTGAGCCTCTCTCTAAAGATGGCTCTACAACAATCGTAATTGATCACTGCTTTGATGTGAAAGGAGTTGGCACTGTAATACTTGGAAAAATAACCCAGGGCAAGCTCAAAGTATATGAAAATCTGAAACTATTTCCAAAAGGGTCAGACGTTGTTGTAAAATCCATCCAAATGCATGATGATTCTGTTGAAGATGCAGTGTCTCCTGCACGAGTGGGTCTTGCAGTAAAAGGTGTAACCCCTGATGATGTACAGAGAGGAGATGTACTATGCATGCCTGACAAAATGTTAGTCTCACAAGACATTGAGATTGATTATGTGCAAAGCAAGTTCTTCAAAGATAAAGTGACTGAAAACCAGATGTTTCTTGTAAGTATAGGATTGCAGATACGACCTGTAAAGATCACATCATTGAATCCTATGAAACTCTCGCTTGGTAAATCTGCGGTGTATGAAAAAGGAGACACTTGTGTAATTTTAAAACCTGAATCTGCATCCATTAGAATAGTGGGTAGCGGAAAAATTACAAAATAACTGCTGAATGTTTCTTCAAAATATTGAATTTGCACATTCTTTGAATTCACTAAAATAGGTCAAATGGATATGATTTTCAGGTTTGACTCTTCTTGACACTGTTGCACTCACATCGTGGTCCGTTCTGACTGCTGTATGTATGGTGATTATAGGCCTAGTATACAGAAAATTTACTAGAGTAAAGAAAAATGAATCCAACCCATCTTAAAAAAAAGATACTATTTTCTTTCTTCTTTTGTAATCTTCCAGTCTCCGTGCCCAAATCTTGAAGACTCGAATTCAATCTGACCCACTGACCTGTCACCTTTTTTTACAATTCCGTATTCATTTTTTGCAACCTTGACCAAAAGTTTTCTTGTCTTGTATCCTCCTTCTATGACCTTGATCTTAAACCGCTTGCTTGCTCTCATGGTTATCTCTCTTGCGGCTTTCGGATCTCCGATTAATGAAAACATTTCAAATGAACCAAAATTCTTTGTTTGAATTTCATAATCGTATAATCTTGCCTCAAACTTCCATCCCATCCTTTTTGCTTCTTCATTCATCCATTCTACTGCACGCTCACCGAATCCCTTTTCGATCCCAAAAGTTTCAGAATCCATTATGGTACCTTGGATGGTTAGTTGAATATAACTTGAAACAAATGATCTGAATAATATTATTAGCACGGATGAATTAATATCTGCATGAAACGTACTGCTGCTGATATCCGAAAGGCGATAGAATCCAATTGGAATGAATATCTTTCACGTTATGCAAATTTATTTTCATCTAATCATGTTGACGGTTCTACTCCTCCTTCTGTATTTGTTGGTGCATATGGTTACCCCAAAGTCTTGGTAGGTCCAATGTTGCCACCTGTCCATGGAGATACCATGATACTTGACTTTCCAGAAAAGTGGACTGGAAAAAGCCTGGAGGATATAGTAAACTATAGGCTGAGTTTGGTTCGAGGGATAAAGCCTGTAAAAATAGATGATGTCGGGCAAAAATACATTGAAAATCTTCAAGAAATGTCCATGTCTGAGAAATCAACCGACGCTGAGATGGAACTTGTCAAGAATGCATCGCCTACGGTATCAATTGACGGAGACAGCCCCATTTTTGGGCCTATTGGAGAGATAAAGTCTGCCAAGTTTACCAACTCTACATCTGACAAAAACATACAACGAACATTTTATGACAAGGATCTTCTGGCAAACGATGCAATAGTGGAGCTCTACAACAGGGGAATTGAAATCTCCAGAATCCAGAAATGCTTTAGCATTGGGATGTTTGGCAAAAACAGAAAACTTGTTCCGACCCGTTGGAGCATTACTGCAACAGATGATATTGTTTCAAAATCGCTTGTTGAAAACATTCTAGAATATGACATGCTAGATACTTCGTTGGTATTTTCATATGATCACTTGGGCAACTATTTTTCTGTTGTCCTGTTTCCTGGCAGGTGGATGTTTGAAATGCAAGAAGCATGGTATGACCAACAAGGAAATGTAGGATTTGGTTCTGATTTTGAAGATGTCAAGGGTATGACACACTATCCGGAAACTGCTGGTGCGCATTTTGCCTCAAGGCTCGCAGTGGCTGAATATTTGTCTGAACACAAAATCCAGGCATCTGTCATGGTGCTCCGAGAGATAAGGCCTGAATATGCAGTACCTGTCGGAGTATGGCAAGTTAGAGAAGGAGTTCGTATGGCTATGAAACAAAAACCATTGGTGGTTTCAAATTTCCAAGAAGGTCTGGATTTTGCTTGTAAAAGATTAAGCATTGGAAAAAACGAATGGCTTGCCCACAGCAAACTGTATTTGGCAAAAAAACAAAAATCAATATCAGATTTTTTCTAGTTGCCAGAGTTTTTATTTAACGAAATTTGGACCTAACTTGTTGCAAAATAAAAGCGTCATATTTGCACTGGCAATACTTGCAGCTCCTATACTGTTTGCACTGGCTGTATTTCCTAATACGTTTAGTCTTGGATGGAATCAAGGTAGGGGTGGATTTCTTTTTGCAATGGCATTTATCGCAGCAGAATTGATTGGCTTAAAATTAGAAATTCCAAAGAAACGACTGCTTGCAATAATTCCACTTGCTGTAATTGTAATTGGCTATCTTGTAGGCTTGGAATTTGGCTTGAAGAACTACTTGATCTCTGAAGCACCGAGTTTCCACGTACTGCTAAAAGATTCCTGGACTTGGATGTGGGATTTCATCGTAATTGCGGCATTTTTCATGATAAGTATGACAATTCTGTTTGGCAAACGGTGGATTCGAATCTCTCCTGCAGGCCCGATATATGCCGCAGGCACTGCAATCATTCTATCGCTTGACGCCTTTTTCCCATATGATTCTCTTGGCCCGTTGCAATACGTCGTGCCATATCTTGTACAACTTGATGTCTTTTTGATCAACCTGTTCCATTTGGGAATAGCTACTTCTCATGGAAATGTCATGTTCCTAAACGGGGATCATGGCCCATTTGCACTACAAGTGTTCTGGCCTTCTGCAGGTGTGCACAGCATCATAATCTACTCACTTGTGATGATGGCATTTTTGTTAAAGATGAATATACCGCGGAACAGAAAGATTGTCTATTTTGCCATGGGCGTTGTGGGTACAATAACTGTAAACGTGATCAGAATATTGTCACTATCTATTTTTGTTCTCAAAGTGTCTACTAACGTAAACGAATTTGAATCATTTCATGGAATTGCAGGCGAGATAATGTTCTTGCCATGGCTTTTCATATTCTTACTCATTGTAACATACATTGAAACAAAGCGGATCAAAAAACTAGAGGCGAAAAAAAGTGAACCAGATCAAAGTAAACCATGATGTAGAAAACGGAACCTATAATCTTGAAGAAATATTTGTTAACCTAAAAAGTGCCAAAATTCTTTTAAAAATATTTGAAACAAAAGAAAATCTTGATGATGTGTTTGAAAATACATCAGTGGTTGTAAGTGAAAGTTCGCATTACATGCACGTACAAAATGATGATGCAACTATTGTCATAGGGACAAATCACCTTCGAAATTCTGAAAAAAAAATTCTCTACTTGGATATAGTCCATGAATTGGTACACGTGAAACAACAAAGGCAAGGAATGGATCTTTATGACAAGGCATTTTCTTATGTTGACAGGCCAACTGAGATTGAGGCATATGCAATTGCAGTTGAGGAAGCAAGAAGGCTTGGCATGAATGACAGTGAAATATTTGACTATCTTCATGTGGAATGGATATCCCATGATGAGCATAAACGGCTGGCATCCAAAGTAGGCGTCTTGATTTAAAAAAATCTTGTAATGTCTACCTGTCCACTAATTTGCGAAAAATCAGAAACTCTAACTCCTAGTCGTCTTATGGGCATCTTTTGGTCCTCAAGTGACTCTTTTAACAGTTGAATCACAACTTTTTTTAATTCGTCAAGACTTGATGTTGGGTTTCTCAGAGTCTTTGATTTTGTCCTGTTGGATAGATCTGACTGGACAAACTGTATCCCAACTGACTTGAAAAGTATGTTATCCTTGATTATGGTTTCATGCAAATCATCGCAAAGTTTTTCCAAATCCTTTGACAAAAAATCAAAATCCTTGGAATCTTGTTTTAGTGTTACAATTCTGCTGTATTGAATAGGGTCATGTCTTGGGGACACTGGTTCTTCGTCTATTCCATGTGCTGCATTGTAAATGTACGACCCAACTTTTCTTCCAAATAATCCATTTAAGGTAAATACATCCACACTACGAAGTTGTGATATGGTTTCAAGATTCATCTCCGAGAATTTTTCTTCAGATTTTTTGCCTATTCCAGGGATTGTTCCTATTGGCAATGGGCCCAAAAAAGATTCTATATCTTGAGGCTCGATGATTGTAAGACCGTCTGGTTTTTTGTAGCCTGATGCAATCTTTGCGACAAGTTTGTTTGAAGATATTCCTATCGTGCTTGAAAGCTTCATTGATGTACGTAACGCATTTTTGAGTTGCTGTGCCAAATGGGCTGCTTTTTTAAAATCCTGCTCTGTTCTGTTTGTAACATCAAGATATGCCTCGTCTCTTCCAACGTACTCGAAAATATCTGCATGGTTTCTGATTATGTTCATGGCATTTTCTGATGTTTCTGTATAATACTCAAAATCTGTAGGCAAAAAGACTGCATCTGGAATGCTCTCAAGCTTCTTTTTTGCAAATTTGATTGGCATGCCAGACTTGACACCGTATTCTCTAGCCAGATAATTTGCAGTCGCAATAGCTCCACTGTCACCGCCACGGTCTGAATAGACGCATACTGCCACAGGCCTTGTCTTAAGCTCAGGTCTGCGTATTTCTTCGCACTGGGCAAAAAAGTAGTCAAAGTCTATGTGAAATATTATTCTGCCAGTCAATGGTAAATTTATGGCATGAAATCCTTATTACGTTATTGTTATTGATTTTGGTTTTTTGTCTTTGATATAATCTAAATATGCTTGATGGCTGAATCTAGCGTGGACTATCCTATTGCCGTAGAATCTGAAGGTGTAAAGATCCGATCTGAAAAAATGGAAGTTGACAAACTATACTATTGCATATACCAAGAAAAAATATTGTTGTTCTATAAAGAACAAAATGAAATGCTGAATTGTTATGAAATTTCGGAAAAAGATGTAGTTGACGAGGTAAAACAATCTAAATCAGAAGATATTGAAAAAATTCTGCAGCAGTACATAGAAAAAAAGAATCTTGGCTAGTGCCAAAAGTAGATCCGATGGGAAATCATGTTTTTGTTTGTGCTAACTATTAAATAAAACACAACAAGAGTGGTCTTGTGTCAAGACCGCCTAATATTGTGTTTATTGGCAAAAAACCTATTCTTACATATCTTAATGCAACTCTGACACTTCTTGCAAATGAGCCCACTGTCACCATAAAAGCAAGAGGCAGGAGCATAATTACTGCTGTTGATGTATCCCAGATGATAGTTAAAAGAATGAGTGCAATGGGCTACAAGGTAAGTGGCGTGAGAATATTCTCTGAAAGACTTGAATCAAAAGATGGCAAAGAAAGAAACGTCTCAACAATAGAAGTAGACGTCTCAAAAAGCTAGAATGCTCAATAAGCAACTGAAATGGATTTTGGCAATAATTGCAATTGGCTTTACAGCATCTGTTGTTTCTTTTGAACTGGTATCGTCAAACGCTTGTCCGATGAGACAACTAAGCATTGCTGATGAGATAAAAAAGTATGACCAGACAAAAGATCCGCAAACCTGTGATGCACTAAATTCCAAAATATCGCAATTCAATGATGTGTGTAAATCAAGCGTTGAGGAATTGGACTGTGGCTGATGTTTCTAGTAGGTGAAAATTTTCGTTGTCTGATTTAGATGGGGTTTTAAAAAATCCATGACCTCATCTGTGCTAACTTTGTAAATGAATTCGTCTTTGTTGTTTACTGATGTGTTTATGCAGTATCGTTTTGAAGTCTTGTTGATAAATATCCTCTCTGACTCGTTGTCAATTCTTACACCTTCATCTGAATCCAGGGTATGCAAAAATTTTTCAAGGTTTTCTTTTTGTATTGTTTTTTCTTGGTAGATCATCCGTATATTGCATCTCTGATTGGGCCTGCATCTTGCTCTGTCTGCTTCAAGTTCTCTTCCACACCTTTGGCTTCATTCAAAAGTAAATCGAGGTTACATGATGATCCTGGAACAAGTTTTGACATTGCCATGCAAATGTCTGCACCTGCTTTAAAATCGGGTCCTGATTCTCTTGCCTTGCACAATAATACTATGACGTTTATGTTTGATAACATGCCTTCATTTAATAAAATTCCTGGAATGCCTGGAATTGTTCCGTTCTTTAATACTGGAATGTCTACATCATGTAGTTTCTTCTTTGCTGCTTCGGTACTTCCAACTCCTATCACAAATGGAGCCTCGTCATCGCTTTTGATTGCCGAACTACTTATGATAAAAGAGCACTTGTGATCACTTGCCCATTTTAGCATGGCTCTTGCAACATCGCGGTGAATTGATTCGTGTGGAGTGAGATATGATGAAAATACTGCCACTTTGAGATTTTTATTGACTAAAATTCGTGCAGGAAAGTTTGGTACCTCGTCTCTTACGATACTAATTGGTGGAAATAATTCTGAATCTATGACCCCTGCCAATTCGAACTGGGATGTGGTGTTTACTAACGACTCTGTTGCAATGGCATTTGCCAAACCTGTATAAGGAAAACCATCTATTAGGTAACCATCTTTTATATCGATTGGAATTACTTCTCTGACGAATACTTCATTTCCCATGATTTGATTTGGGTATTCCGTTTTAAATATGGATATCGTTTTATGTGACTGGAACGGT
The DNA here is from genome assembly GCA_036278495.1 of Nitrosotalea sp. Taxonomy (GTDB): domain Archaea; phylum Thermoproteota; class Nitrososphaeria; order Nitrososphaerales; family Nitrosopumilaceae; genus Nitrosotalea. Next base: position 1,129 of record DASUKX010000050.1, on the reverse strand, counting down.
CTTTATTCATGGAAACCCTCTACATACTGGTCAACTGTGATCTTGGCTCTGAAGTAGATATAATCAAAGAGCTTGAAAAAATTTCTGAAGTAAAAGAGGTAAGAGGTACATATGGAATCTATGACATCTTTGTAAAATTACAAGCCGATTCAGGCGCGGCACTTGAATCTGTAATCACACACAAGATACGAAGACTGCCAAAAGTTCGCTCCACTGTGACATTGACTCCAATCCTTTCTCAGGGTGGGCGTTAAGTCAAAAAAATGCTCAAACTTTTTAATTCTTTTTCTTTATCAAAAGAAGATTTTGTTTCATTTGAAAAAAATCTTGTAAAGATGTTCATCTGCGGTCCTACCGTATATGATTATACGCATCTTGGACATGCGCGAATATTTTTGATATATGATCTTTTGTCAAGATATCTTTCTGATCAAGGGATGAAAACAGATGTTCTTGTAAATCTAACTGATATCAATCAAAATGTCTTCAACAAGGCAAGAGAAAATTCTACAACCTACCAAGATGTGGCAAAATTTTATGCATCTGCCTTTGTGGGTGACCTGCAATCTCTTGGGATACAAAGTGTCAACAGGTTAGCATTTGTCTCAGACTATGTATCCAGCATAGAGCATGAAGTAAAGAAATTGGTGGAAAAAGATGTAGCGTACATGGCACACGGAAATGTGTACCTTGATGTATCTCAAGTGAGAAACTATGGAAAGATTTCCCAGCAAACAAAAACTCAGCTAAACCTGCATAGGTTGGACATTGGCCCTGGAAAAAAAAATCAGGAGGATGTCATGCTGTGGAACTGTACAGACGATTTTGATTTCTCTTGGAAAAGCGAGTTTGGAGTGGGTATCCCGTGGTGGCACATGCAAGATACTGCAGTTGCCTTTGAAAATTTTGGGAAAAACTATGACATCCATGGAGGAGCAAGAGAACTCTTGTATCCTCACCATGAGGCACATCTTGCACAATACCAGTTGTTGTCTGGGTCCGAGACACCTGTCAAATCTTGGGTCCATGTAGGCCTTGTCTTGTCTGATGGGGAGAAAATGTCAAAATCTCTTGGAAATGTTGTCTGGGTAAAGGACTTGATAAAAAAATATAGTCCTGATCTTATCCG
>DASUKX010000049.1:0-9642 GCA_036278495.1 Nitrosotalea sp. | reverse complement strand
CGCCATTGCGTGAACTGTCTCACCATTTCCTTTCTGGAATCCAATGTATGGGCTCTTTATCTGGTATGCTGTAGATGAATAATCAAACTGCTGGCCGTAAATCATTGTCAATAATCCTGCATGGATGTGAATTCCTCCAAGAGGTCCTGAACCTGGTGGTTCTCCCTTTGGCGTAACTTGTGATGATAACTCGTAAAAGTTGTAACTTGAAATTCCAAGCACTGCAACAATTCCTGCAAGAATGCCTATGGCTATTGCCTTGTTCTTAAATTGGGTTCTCTGTCGTTTCTGGTAAAAAGTCTCTCGTTCCTGCACTCGCTCTTCTCTATCTTTTTTTCCCATTTGACGATACAAGTCAAAATTTTACCCTAAATAACAGTATCTGAGATGGATGGTTACATTTTGCATACAATTGAAGGTGAGTATAAATAAAATACATCATTGCAAAAGATATGGACTGCCTTTTTTGCAATATCATAAAACAAAAGCAAGATGCTCATGTAATCTTTGAGGATGATTCACACATTGCAATCATGGACAAGTATCCGATACAAAAGGGCCATTCGCTGGTAATTCCAAAAGTTCACCATGAAAAAATCGTTGACATGACAAACGATGAAGTGGCGGCATTATTTTCAAGAGTGCCTGATATAGCACGCGGAATCATTGCAACAACTGGTGCTGACGGATTTAACTTGGGACAAAACAATGGCAGGTCTGCAAACCAGATAATTCCACATGTACACGTGCATATCATTCCAAGGTATCAAAAGGTGGGCAATCCGTGGGCCAGAAGAATGATTGCATCAGATGATGACCTAAAAGATTTGGCAAAAAAGATTAGGGCCAATATAAAATCAGGCTAGCTCTGATACCACTGAATCCATGTCTGACTTTGTCAGGCCGACATGTTTTCTGGCATCTCTTCGCGAAATTATCTTTCCGTCTTGAAATACAATCATTGTAGGCACTGCCTGGATGTTGAATCTGTCCCAGAGTGGATTTTCGTCTTCGTCAATGATTGATGCCAACTTGTTTGCAGTCTCTATCTTTGCGGATTCAAATGTTGGTTTGAAATTGGAACAGTATGGACACCATGTTGCATAAAACAAGACCACTGTCTTTTTGTTATTTCCTAGTACTTTATCATCAAATTCTTCTGGTTTTACATGTTCCATGAAATCTAGATGGGATTTTAAATTATTTAGATGTATCTTGATTTGATGTTGTTGTAGAAAAAAATTTGCACTGTTGCACTAGGATCCCAAATAAATTGAGATCACTTGTGACAGTGCACCATTGTGCAGCGTGACATGCCAGTTTCCAGATTCAAAAGATGGCGAAGTCAAGTATGTGATGTTGTACGAACCATCAACGTTTGCCTTTGCTGCACCATTGTATGTGTATCCTGATGGACTTGCTAATACACTGCTGATGCTGCTAAATGATTGTGCAGTTCCTGATATCTTGACTTGATCACCTTTTACGTATATTGTCTTGTCAGTTTGTGCGGTAAATGTATCTGAACCGCTTGACAAAATCACTGATTCCAAAAAGATGGAGACTTGTCTTGTCTGCCCTTGGTTGGTTAGAGTGACATGCCAGTTTCCAACCTCGTATCCGTATGTTGTAGCAAAGGATACGATGTAAGAGCCGCTTGAACTTGCTGTAGTTGTTGCAGAGTATGTCAAACCTGATGGGCTTGTCAATACGGCATTGACATCAGTAAATGGTGGTGCAACGCCTGTGACTCCAATCAAGTTTCCAACTTGGTAGATGTTGCTAAACGCATGGGCAGTAAACAAGTACGGAGACAGTGATGGATTTGGACTCACTGAAAAGTAGACTGTTCTTTCCAATCCTTGATTCTTGAGGGCGATGTACCAAGTTCCTGTTTCAAAAGGCTGTGAGTCGGTATAGAACACATCATAGGTTCCGTCTGATTGTACTGTAGTGTTGAACATTAGTACTCTGCCTGTTGGGCTTGTGAGGGTGCTGCTAACTGTAGTGTTTGGCACGCCAACTCCGTAGAATTCAAAGATGTCTCCTGCCTGATAGACTCCCTTGCTTGTCTGTGCAGTGAATTGATTTACACTCGAGTATGTTATTGTTGTACTCAATATGGTGATTGGCTGAGAGACTGTCTTTTGTCCTGAAATTATTCTAACCGTGTGGTTACCTGAAGATGTGGTAAACGACAACGGAAAGTCAAAGGATATCTTTCCTGAAGAGTCAGATGTAGTGTCTCTGTGCATTACAACAAACCCTGAGCTATCAACTATTTGCATGGTGACAGTTGTTTGTGGGTCTAGTCCTGCGGCAGTTATGTGTATGACGTCACCTTGGAAATACGAGGATCCATCCAATATCATTACAGGTTTCTGGGACGCTGTGGCCTCTTGCTGTGCTTGTGTTATTTTTGTTTCAAGATCAGATAATTTTCCTTTGATGTCTGATATGTCACCTTTTACTGTTCCAAGAGAAGTTATGTTGTTACTCAGTGAACTGATTTGTGGTTTTAGGTTGTCAATTTCTGCAGAATAGTTTGATACTTGAACTTGTTGGGTTGGTCTGACTGATGTTTCTGAATTTATGTAAAAAATGCCATAGACTGCTACTGATGATATTGCAAGTAACGCAATACTCATGACCGCGGCTGTTGATTTTTTCATTGCTCACAATAGTTTTCAAAATATTTATGTGACGCGTCTCTTTTACATCCATGATTGTAATAGAAGATTTTTTGTCACTGTAAATTACAATGAATCATTGCAAAATATTTTCGCAATTGTGGGAGAGTTTTTGAATCCTTCTATTCCATCATACTAAATATAAATTAATGACAAAAAAACTTGCTTGAAAATTTAACAATAAATTGTTTGCATGATTTACAAATTATTCTCATTGCCAAATTGGCGATCTATTTCTTTGAATTTATTTTTTCTAGTGCACACATTAGAGATACTCAAGAGTCACCGATGAAGCATACACTTGTTCTCCGTTTTGCTTTTTGAGGGTCATGTATATGGTGTGCAATCCCGGGCCCATCCATTTTGAAATATTTGGAGATATGTCAATTCCTTTGAGAGCAGTGCTAATGTTTGTAAAAGTGACATAATCTACGCATGTTTCCCCTTTGGTGGTATCAAGTATTGCCTTGCCCGGGGAGCATTCCGGGTAATGAGACCCTACTGCAGGTCTTGGTAGCATCACTCCCACAAAGTCTCCTTGGTCATAGTATCCGGCGTTATACGGTGGTACTCCATTGAGGTCCTTGCTTGCAAGAGGTACTGGAGACGGATCGGAAAAGACCTCGATTTGGTATAGCGCGTATCCTGCAGGTATCTGCCCTACCAGGTGAAGTTGATTTCCATCAATCTTCATGGTTTGCCAGTTTATGATGTTGTTTTCAAAATGTTCCACAAAATAGAATTTTTCATTGTTGTATGCAATTCCAAAGCTTACACTTGTGTGCTCTGGATCAATGATATTGTCCCTGTGTCCCCAGTTCGAGCCTGCATCTTTGTACATCATGCCGTACTCGCTGTCATTGATCTGCTTGAAAGGATCAAAGGAATACGGTGCACAGTCTGATGAAGGACAATAAGTTGACGTGACACTAATGTTTTCATCGACATTATCTTTTCCGCCAAGTTTTGTATATGTGACATAGGGCTTGACACCATCACTATTCCAATGCGAAAAGTATCCTGCATTTAGCATGTCTTCTGCGTGGCTCTGGGCCGATGACATGTTGCTCAATGTGATTGGCTGTACACCATGGTCTGTCCTGTCTTTATTGATTACTCCTAATGCATATTGGTACAGCTCTTCTTTTGTCGCAGAAGATTTTGTCACAGTCTTTTGAAATACATTTCCTATTATCTGCTGAATGTCATTTTTTGTAGAACTGAATATTTTCAACGATGTGCCTTGCGTGCCTGTGGTGGACAAATCATACTGGTTGGTTCCAGTTGGGGTAGTGTACTGGATTGTATACTTGCCATTGTCTACTGTTAACTTGACGCCATCCCATTTTGATGCCTTGATCGGAGGCTCCCTTGATAGGTGAAATGTACCATAGTTTGGACAGTATACATCTATCTTGCCTGTCCCGTCAGAATCCGTAGAGCATCCCATTAGTACGATATGGCCCTCATTTGGCACATTGGTGCCATTTTCCTGCTGTGAAATGGATGTAGTTTCACCATGAGTTGATGCGCTTTGGTTCATGAGGGTAATGACAACAATGACTGCCAGCACGCAACATATGGCGATTGAAATCTCTAACAAGCGCTTCATTATGATTTGATTATACTTGGTGGCTAAAATTAATTGCCGACAAATTGTATATCGTGAACAGTCTACGTTTCAGGCCTATTGGTTTGGATTGTATCGCAAAAATGCCCCAACTTTTCCTATGCTTGAAAGCATTGCGCCATACTCTGTAGCACCTGTAATGACCTCGACTTTAGCACCTGTCTGCCCTGAAATCAAATCCAAATAATCTACAATGTCCCGCTCTGTTGATTCCATGTCCATGCTCTTGCAGCTTGGGCATGGCAAGCTTAGCAGTTCCTGAGTCCTTGGGATTACCTTTGTACGGTCTATGATTTCGCTTTGTACATTCTGACATCTTCTACATGTAATGTCTAATTTTCTCAAGTTGGTGTCATCTGTGATAAGTATGGTTGATACCACATTTCTTTTTAAAAGATCGATTATTTCATTGAGGCCATAAGTTGCAAGACCTCTTGAAAAATGTATGTCATTGAACAACTTGTCTACGAGTTTCTTTTCTTCCACCATTCGATAATCTGTTAGCACATCATGTGCCTTGACAAAAGCCTCTCGTACTCCCTCTCCGCCTGCATAAGAGCAGTCAAGTGTTGCAAGAATATTATTTTGTAATCTATATTCCAGATAATTTTCTTTTATGAAATTCTCCTTTGTTGGTCCTGGACCTGAAACTATGAGGCCCTTTACTGGATAAATGTCAATGAAATATTCTCTTGTTGTATGTGCCACTCTGTTGTAATACTCGTTGAGCTCCATCTCTCTCAGTCTTTCAAATCTTCTTGCTGACTGTCCACCCTGTCGGTGTTTTCCTGCCACACCTGATGATGTCTCTGAGAGTACGTCTAGCTTATCGCCTCGCAACAGACCCCATCCGGCATCTTTAGCATCAATTGCAAGAAAGCCAATCATGTTGTCATCTTTTAGCATGTCTTTGAGAATGTCTACGTGGAAATGATCATCACATCTGTAAAGAAATGTCTGCAGTTCCTTTGGCGGTTCAATCTCAAACAATTTTACAACTTCACTTCCAATCGGTCCGCCTCCTGCTGGTGGAAGTGCACCGCAAAACATGACAAGTCCCTTGTCAGGAGATGACTTGTACAGTTTCAGTCTCTGGATTACTCGAGACAGTGCATCAACCACGTGCGTTCTTGTAAGATCTGACTTGATGTTGTCTGCAGTGCCTTGCTCTTCGCGAAGATTGTTTATGACTTCATGCAATGCTTTTTTCGGTGGGACGTAAAGTGAAATTAATTCTGTACCTCGTCCCTCATGGTCTGACAAGTCTTCTAGCATCTTTCGTAATTTGTATAATTTTACAGAATCTTGTTTTTCTATCTTGGGCTTGACCATGGACTATACCTTTAGCTATTCTGGAATTTGTCTATGACTTGTTGGAATACTGATAATGGCTGCGCGCCTACTACTTTGGTAATATTCTTGCCGCTAAATATGATAAACGACGGGGTTCCATCAATGCCAATGTTTTCACCAAATTTTTGATTGTCTAGCACTTTTTGCTCATACTTGTTATCTGATATGCATTTATCAAACTTGTCCATTTCGAGGCCTACTGTTGTGGCAAACTTGTCAAGTGACTTTTGGTTTACCCATCCTGTCTTTTCTCCGGCCCAGTTTTTGTACAACTCGTCATGGTACTGCCAGTACTTGTCTTGGTCGCCTGCGCAGTATGCTGCTTCTGCAGCTAGAACAGAATCAGGTCCATTAAGTGGGAAATCTCGAAATACGAAATTTACCTTGCCAGTATCAACATACTGCTGCAACAATGCATTTTTTGTATTTTCATGAAACAGATGACAATACGTGCATTGATAATCCCCAAATTCTACTATGGTCACCTTTGCATTGGAATCTCCTAGCATTGGAGATCCATTTTGTATCATCATCTGTGGTGTTAATTCATTAGACTTGGTTTCATGGGGCATTGCCATGTAATATACTGCAATAATGGTAATTGCTATTGGAATGACTGCAAAATAGTATCTTTTCACTTTTTTTCAATGGATTTCTTTGAATATTAACTATTTGACTAGAATCTCTAATTGGGGCTAAGTGTGATGACAGGTTCTGGTTTTTTAATGCTTATTTCAGCTTTGCTTATCCTGCTCTTGTATACCTTGAATTTTTTTCCACCATCTGACAAGACCCATTTGTCAACTTTAACTAAGGTCAGCTCTTCCAAGTCTGAAATCTTTTTGTAAACTGAACTTAGTGGAATTCTGTATTTTTCTGACAGTTCCAGTGCAGTCATTCCTTCTTTTACAATTGAAAACAAAATTGATCTTGATTGTGCATCAGCTAACGCTTCAAGAATTTTTTGGTTAACGTCATACTTTTTGAGCTGTGATAGTGGAACTTTTTTTTTCAATATTTTTTGAATTAGGCAAGCCTAACTATTTAAATGACACTAGATGTTCTAAGAATCTGGAACGAGTCTGTCGTTTAAATAAGTTAGCTAGTCCTAACTTGATTAATGATTGACTATTGGCAGCTGTTGTTGCTTGGTGCAATAGCTGGTTTTACAATATTTCTTGGTCTTCCTGTTGCAGCATTACAAAATCTCAGCTCAAAAAAGAAGGGATTTCTTAATGCGTTTGCACTTGGAATTTTGGTATTTCTCATAATTGATGTCTTTAGCCACGGTTGGGAGACTGCATCAACTGCCGCAACAGATGCAGCTGCTGGCAAGGGAGCAATTGAAACTGCTGTAATTGATCTTCTTGCACTCTTTGGTGGTATTGCTATTGGTCTTTTAGGTTTGGTTCTCTATGAAACAAAACTCATGACAAAAAGTTTTCCGCAGATATTGTCACTTGACAACCTTAAGGAAGGCGATGATCACCTACACAAATTGTTCCATGAAGCAAATGCATACAAGCTTGCAATGATGATTGCAATAGGAATTGGAGCTCACAACTTTAGTGAAGGCCTTGCAATCGGCCAGTCCTATGTGGCAGGAGAGATTGGTCTTGCAATCATACTGATAATTGGATTTGGAGCGCATAACACCACTGAAGGGTTTGGTATTGCGGGCCCGCTAACTGGAATATTGAAAAAACCAAATGCAAAGTTTTTGGCTAAAGTTGGATTGATTGGAGGGGGCCCGACATTTGTGGGTACGATGCTTGGCAGTCTATGGGTATCTGATGTTGCGTATATCTTGTTCTTGTCCATGGCAGGAGGAGCACTTGTCTATGTATCACTACTCATGTACAATACTGGAAGAAGACAAACCACAAACAATGTCTTGATGGTTGGAATCTTTGTAGGATTATGTGCGGGTTTTATCACAGATCTTATCGTGACACTTGGTGGAGCATAAAATCTACAATTGGATATGTTGTACAGTCTGTAATGGTATCAAGTAACTATCTTTGATAGGCTGTTATTGCTGTCTGCATTTTTTATCTCACGAGCTATTCTTCTTCCCATACTCATTGGTTCGTTATAGATTAATGACGAGTATGGCGAGCCATCAACATAGAGGTTTGTACCCGCAACTATTCTTGCAGAAAACTCAAACGATGTGAACTTGCCGTTCTCATCATATACTCCCTCAAGGCAGAATGGTCCTGGCATGCCAGGGGCAACAAGCCTCTTTGCAGCTTTGACAAATCTCTCTCCCATGGAATACACGTCTTCAAGCAATGATTCTCGTAAAACCAAAGGACTGTTTCCTACAACATTAAACGAAGGAATCAAGTCAACGTCAATTTGCTCCTGTGCTGGAATTCTTCCAAGGCCGTCAATGTCTGATTCGTATCGCCTGTCGACTCCAAAAAATTCCAGTTCTCCAGTCAACTCAGAATAAAAATATTGTAAATATGCAGAAACACCAAGAGCATATTCTTGCAAGTACAAGTCTTGGTCTCCTTTGATTATTCCTTCTCTTACTAGCTTGTCTCTTTTTTTGATATAATCTTCTTCATTTGTTGCAAGAAAATATCCCTTACCTCCTGCAGCTCCATGTCTTTTTGCAATTGTCAATCCATTGATGTCGCTTGGACCGCGCAATGATCTTGGAATCTTTAATTTTGATTCCACCATTAATTTTTCTTTCATGTTCCTGTCAGACTCCCATCTTAGAATCCACTTGTTTCCAAAAATTGGAGTCTTGATAGATTCAATCTCTGATGAGCTCATCTGGGCAATCAGTGTTCCATGCGGTATGATTACTGCATTGTTTTTTTCAAGTATTGTAGCGCATTTCTGGTCCATTATTTCCTTGAATGAATCTACCAGAACAAATTCATCTATGAATTGAAATCTTCGATAAAGTTTTTCGCGTTTTTTTTCACATACTAGAATAGTCTTGAATCCTTCATCTTTTGCGCCCTTGAGTACTTGTAGCGCACAGTGTGAACCAAGAGTGGCAATTGAGGTCATATAACATAATCTCTTTTGAGGGGTTTATGAAAGTTCCATGGGTCTGCTTGATATGAAACTAAACACGTCGTCTATCAAGTCAATTGAAAGGTCTGGCTTGTGTTCATTTGGAATATTTTTCATCAAGAAATCTATGACTGACTGATTTTGAGGTATCTTTCCTTCCTCGATCATTTCTGAATAAAGAGAAATAAGATGTGATGTAATTATTATCGTCTTTTCCTTACTTGTCAGAGCCATAATGTAACTTACGTTCATTTTAATTTAGAGGTTTGCAGATAATCCAATGTTTTGTACCATGTCTGTGCGCAACTGTCCGCATGCTGCGGATATCTCAACTCCTTTTTCAACACGTACTGTGCAATTTACATCCCCGTTGCGAAGTATCTGCTGGAACGCAAGTACTTTTTTCCTAGCCGGTCGACTGAATCCTCCGGCAGTTGGATTCATCGGAATGAGATTGACATGTGCGCCATTGCCTTTTAGAATGTATGCAAGCTCTGCTGCAATCTTTGTAGAATCATTGATGCCGTCAATTAATGCATATTCAAAAGTGACACGGCGTCCTGTTTTTTTGAAATAGCGTTTTGCAGCCAAGATCAAATCTTCAACTGAATGTGGTCCAGCCGTTGGCACCAATTTTTTACGTAATTCGTCATTTGGTGCATGCAATGATATTGCAAGCTTGACCTGGAGGTCTTCATCTGCAAGTCGGTCTATGCCTTGTATTACTCCAACCGTGGAAATTGTTATGCTTCTCTGCCCCAGTCCAAATGCTCTAGGATGTGTCAATAATTTGATGGCTCTCACCGTTTCGTCGTAGTTTGCAAGCGGTTCTCCCATGCCCATGAATACCAAATTTGTAACATGTTCTCCTCTTTGGCGTAAAATGCGTGAAAAGTGAATCACTTGAGAAACAATCTCTTCAGCTTTAAG
>DASUKX010000048.1:0-16338 GCA_036278495.1 Nitrosotalea sp. | reverse complement strand
CTCACATGTGAGAGCTGGTTAGTTACTCCAGTCCTTCTCCGATTATACCATCCGGGGATGTGCAAACTCCACCACTCTACTGTACCAATGGTGCATTCTGAGATTAAAACCCTCGTAATGATGTCCTTGCAAAAATATTGTATTTTCACCTGGGTGCCGGTTTAATAGTGATGAGAGCATAGCATGACGCAAGGAATTACAAAACATGATAGAAAATACAACCGTTCCAACATACGAATGGAAAGAAATTGGAACCGTTGGTGTAGATACTGGAGAAATAATCATAGCAGATCCTGCAAACGTACTCTCGCCTAGGGAATATGATGAACTTCACAAAAAAGAGAGCGAAGCAAAACTACCACTCTACATTGATTTCAAACATGGCATGGTATCAAAGACAGGTTTTGCTGATGGACTGTATCATGTATTTGCCAAGTTTGGAGATTTTGGAAATGCTGTAAAAAAAATAATGGAAATCAGAATTGTTTTTGACATGGTAGATGATGTTTCCAAAGAATCTTCTCCCACTGTATCAGAAAAGAAAGATGACTTGTCAAAAGGCGTCAAGCTGTAAAAAGAATTTTCTAAAGTAAACTACTGCCTTGAATTATTCTGGAGAAATGCTGAATTTCTTGTACATGGCCACTATGCTAGAAGAGCGAAGAAAAATACCCTTTACCGTTTTACAATCAGTTGTACACTCTGCAAGCGAGAATTCATTTCTTGGATACTTGCCTTTTTTTCTACCAAATATGATATACTTTAACAACCTGAATAATCCTGCTCTTCCGCCATGGGCATAACCGTCAATGATAAACCACGACATCTCTAATCCATCATAGCCTTTTGGAAACAGATTTTCCTTGATCTCCTTTCCTAATACCGTATAATGCCCAATAATCACGCATCGGTTTTGTACTATATCGTTTACTATTTTCGCATATTTGGTACATGAATAACAGTGATTATCATAAATCAAAATCGGATAAGCAATCTCTACCATGACTGTATTTACCTGTCTCAAATAATTTAGTCTTACTGCATGGAAACTATATTTACCTAATTCATTCCAAGAGCAGCTTCTTGTCTTCGTAATTCATTCGCAAGATTGGATTTTTTTCAAGGGATTTTAAAAGATACAAAATCCCGCCTTTTCTTGCAGCCTTGATCCTTTTTATTTTATATATCTTGTATGGCTCTCCGTCTTTTATTATGCAGACCCTTTCTCCGCTCTTGAATACTGACAAATCTGATATCTAATATCCGGTACAATTGATAAGTGTATCATGTGGTTTTTACAGGTTGTATGTAGTTGGTATATATTTTTCTGGGATGTTGATCTCAAGCTAAATGAATTTCAATCAAACCAATTAAATCAAAAATACACTAAAGGAACACATGCCAACTTGCAAGGAATGCAATACTGTTTTCTATTCTAATGAGGGCCTTGAAGTGCATCTGATTTATGCTCATAAGAAAAACAAGCTAGTAAATTAATCAAATCATATCCATGATGTATTTGTCTAGTATTCCCAATGTCTAGAATTTACGATGAGAGTTTTTTCACCAGGTCGGAAAACTCTGTCTCGCTAAGAACTGGAGTCTTTAAAATCTCCAGGTTCTCTTGCACGTGGGCCTGTGATTTTTGACCGACAAGTGGTGCAATGATTCCAGGTGTAGAGCGTACAAACTGGACTGCACGGTGAGCAGGCTTTGTCATGTTGCCAAACTCTGGCAGGACATTTGGAGCCAAAAGTTTTGCCTGCATCAATGGAACGCTTGCAAATACTCCAATGCCAAGCTGTATTGCAGATTCTAATATGGTATACTGGCTTGAATCCCCCTGAGTTTTCATGTTGAATGCCTGGTCATAGTACATGTTGTATGGCAACTGGATGAATCGAAATCCATGGTTCTGTCCTCCGACTTTTTTTGCAAGTTTTACCATGTCAAAGATTGAAAGGTATTGTGGGTGGTTTGGTGCAACACGGAAACACTCCCATGTTGCCATGCCGTAATATCTTATCGTACCACTCTTTCTCTGTGTTTCATAAAACTCAAAAACATCATGTAATTTTTTTAAAAATTCTTCTTTTGAAATATCTTGCAATTGTCCTTCTGCAGCATTGTGCAAGTACATCAAATCAATACAATCAAGACCCAAATTTTCCATGCTTCGCTTTAGATGATCCTCAAGATATGGAATTGTCATACAGTGATACCCTGATGAAATATCTCCTGATTTTATTATCCCTGGCTTGACTAGAGTATTTTGTATATTTGCCCAAAATTCTTCATTGACATCTCCATCGTTTGTAACGTATCCGTTCTTTGTGCTGACAAAGACTTCGTCTCTTTTTGCATCCCCTGATTGGACAAGTTCGGCAATTGCCTTTCCTACTGATCTTTCTGCCTTTTGTGAGCGGTAATTTATTGCAGTGTCTATAACATTGATTCCTGCCTTGACAGACGACACAATGGCATCTTTTACCAAATTATCTGTTGAATCATCCGGATTGCCAAGATATGTCCCGATACCAACAGATGAGAGGGAAAGGCCGTCAAAATTTTTGTAATGGTTTGCAGCTAATTCTGAATGTCTTTTTGCAAAGTTTGCAGTACCTTCTTTTGTTGCAAATCCTGGGATCATACGTCTAATCCAAATCCTGACGATTTAATTCTACTGTGGCATCTTAAAGGCCATGCCAACTAGAAATGACACAACAAACAATGCTCCTGTAATTCTACCATATGTGACAAATCCTTCCATTACTGGGATCATCTCCTGAACCTTGTCATATTTTTGCCTCAACGACTTGGCAGATTTGACTACCGATGGCAATGTTGCAAGCGTAATCAGCGTAACTAATGGGAAAATTCCTGCAACTATGGATGATACGATAATGCCGTATATGATAGCAGGAAATATCCACACAAATGATGCAGCCTTTTGTTTTCCTAAAAGTATAACAAGTGTCTTTCTTCCGTGTTTCTTGTCTGCATCAAAATCAGGAAAAGAGTTTACAAATAATACCGTTGATGACAACACTCCTGATACGATTCCTGCGATGATTGGTTCAAGTGTTATGTGCGAGCTCTGGACAAAGTATGTGCCAAGAACTATCATTGCACCCTTTACTGCAACAAAGACCTCGCCCAAACCCGAATCCACAATTCTTGTCGAATAAAAATAAATTGAAACAATTGCAAAACCCAAAATCACTGCAATAGTTACTCCTCGCTCCAAGGCAAAAAATGCACCAATTGCAGATCCGACAATTAACATTAGCATTCCCGCACGGTATACCTGATTTGGCTTGAGCAGACCTTCTGGAAGAACACCTGTCCCTCCACTAAACTTGGTCCTATTGGTATCGGTGTCAATCTGTCTCTTGTAATCCCAATAGTCATTTAGAAGGTCTACACTTGCATGCAGCGCCGCAACCCCTACAAACGTAAGGGCTGCAAATCCAATGTCAATTGACTTATTCTGCCAGCCGTTTATTGCAAGTCCAAGACATACTGATATGATTGATGCAAGTAAAAATCGTATTCGTACTGCGCGAAGCCAAACTCTAATCATGATGTAATATGTGATACAGGATTATTTTGATATATGGATGACATCATCTGAGTTTTTCTAGGTCCACATTTTCTATTGGCTTTCTTCCGTTAAAGCCCTCGTCTTTTCCATGCCAGAATTTTATTACAGTCTCTCCCTGTTTCCAACACAGCCATATCTCTTCGTTGAACATCAGCGACGGAAAATCAAGCAGGCCCTGGTCTATGCTTTTTACAGATACTCCAGTTGCCTCTAGGTCTTCAATTGACTTGTAAAAGTTGGTTATCGCAGAGTTGAGCTCTTGCTTTTTTATGATATAATCCTTGAAATTTGCCATGTATTTTGGATTTGTCTCAAAGTCTGACTGGATGGCCACAACTTTATTTTTCATGTCAAGTACAGTATTGAATTTTTCAATAACTGACGGAAGCATCTTGTTTGCCTGCTCTAGTGTAAAATGTGAAAACATTATTTTCTAAAATATTCTGGGTAGTTAAAAGTATTAGCAGAAAATCATGGTATCGATGATATGGTTTCTGAGATTATTCTTGATGCAAGGTGAGATGTCCTGTCCTTGATGTCATAATTTGGACACACCTCCATGATGTCACACCCAACCATGCCTTTACCTGCAATTGCTTTTAGCAAATACGTTACATCAATGCTTGTCAGGCCAAGCGGCACAGGAACTGAAACTCCTGGGGCAAATGCCGGGTCCACTGCATCCATGTCAAGTGATACATATACCTTTTTTCCAATCATATCGAGAATCTTTTTTGTAGTTTTTGCAATGCCTTGTTCTAATACATCAAATGGAGTGATCACTTGCAGGCCATGTTTTTTGATGTTCTTAATCTCCTCTTTTTCTGGTGTCCTGATTCCTACCTGTACGCTAGTCTTTGTATCGATATATGGTAAAACATCATAGAATACAGAACCATAGTATCCATGAATGGAACTGACAAAGTCTGGATGTGCGTCAAGATATACAAGTGATAAAGTACCGTGTTTTTTTGCAACTGACTTTATTATTTCAGTTGTAATGGAATGGTCTCCTCCTATGGATATTGGAATTTTTCCACTAGAGACAATTTTTTCTATTGTAGATGCAATCTGGCTGCGCTCGATATTTCCATAATCGTACACTTTTTTTGCAATTCCGCCAAATGGTAGTCCAAGTGAAACGTCGTCTCCTCGCTTGTATGCATCCCGAATAGACGAGATCTCTCGTATCTTGTGTGGTGCTTCTGATGTTCCTTTTCGTAGTGCATGAGATTTTGATTCGTCAGGAATTCCAACTAGAACAATTTCTGCATCATCATAGCTTTCAGTATTTGCCCAGCAAATCTTCATCATTTCATTATGAGTTTGTAATTATTAAAAATTCGTATGGGTATACCATGGATCAAATTCCAATCACACGTGATCAATCTAGCTGAATTTTAATGAATCAAGCTGATAAAACACTATTATAGTGACCTTCAAACCGTTGTGGTATGATACAAGGCGCAGGAGAAACCATACTGAGAAGACTGCTCTTTCCACACTGGATGGAAATAATTGCAGGAATTCTCATTGGAACTAGTCTCATTTTGATCTCTCACAAGTAAAATTTTAAAATAAAATTTAATTTTGTCTCTGGTATGAGATGTCGCCAGCTAGTACCCGCAAAATCTTGCCCCTGCTTGAGAGCAACAATGCGCCAGTCTTGTCAATTCCAACTGCTTTTCCCTTCTGCATTCCTGTGCTTGATGATACTGTGACATTTTTTCCAATGGTTGTGGAACGTTTCATCCATTCTTTTCGTATGTATCCAGTTTTGTCTGATATGACGTCATTGTATCCATGCTCTAGTTCCAAAAGAAACTGTTGCATCAATCTTACAGGATTTTCTTTTCCGTCTTGTTTTACAAGTGTTGCAATGCCATATTTTTGTCCCTTGATCTCTTTTGTTATCTTACCAGGTTTGACCTTGAAATTAATGCCGACCCCAATTACCAGATAATCTATCAAATTTGACTGGATGGATGCATCAATGAGTATTCCTGCAACTTTGTCTCCATCTATTGTCAGGTCGTTTGGCCATTTCAGCCCAGTCTTGATGTGTAGCGTCTTTTCAATTGCAACTGAGAGCGCAAGGGATGCCAGCATGGGAAAAAGTGACGTATATGACGGCTCAAAGTTTGGCCTTAACAGTATTGAAAGCCAAATTCCACCCTTTGGCGAGACCCATTTTCTGCCCAATCTGCCTCTTCCGCGGGTCTGTTTTTTTGCAACAACTACCGAGCCATTCTCGTGTGGCTTTTGGGCAAGTTCCAATGCGAAATTTTGAGTCGAATCTATTGTATCAAAATAATAAATTTTTCCGCCAATGATGTCAGTTTGCAATCCATCTGATATCTCCCATGGGAATAGCAAATCCGTGTTTTGTTTTAATCTATATCCCAAATTTGGTTTTGATTCTATCTTGTATCCAAGTGACTGCAATTTTTTAATATTTTTCCAGACTGCTGCTCTGCTTTGTCCAAGTGAATCACTTAGTTTCTGTCCTGACAAAAATTCAGACTGGTGTGACTTGAGTAACGTAACTATCTTGTCAAGAGTTGTTTGATCAAAGGACGTGTACATGCAAAAACATTATTCACTCAATAATTTTTTGATATTCTCTTCCAGAAAATCATTTGTGCCAAATGCAACATCACGGAGAACTCCTTTCTTGTCAATCAAAATGGTTGATGGTGTTCCTCGTAATGCAAACCCGTCAAATGTACTTGCAGAATATTCCTTGCTTTTGAGATACTGTTTGACTCGCTCTATTATTTCTGCTTTCTGGCTTGGACTGTATGATTCGTATCCTGGAACATTTGCCTGGATTATCTCGTCAATTTTTGCCTGACTTGGAGGGCCTTCCTCTTTTGTAAGATAGTCCATTGCAACTGGAAACGGAATTTTATACGGCAGTTTGTCTCCGTCAACTAGTTGGCCATACTGGCCCAGTGCCTTTAATGTCTCACCAATTACCTTGCCTTCTGTTAGTAATAATCTCAAATTCTCTGCATTGTTCTTGTCAAAATCTTCAAACGCCGTTGCAACACCCAAAACTGTAACACCTTCTTTTCTATATTTTTGGTAAATTTCAATTGCCTGTGGAATGCCATACATGAAACATCCCGGACAGTTTACCTGAAATACCTCGACTAGAACGACATTATCTTTTTCCTTGTCGATATTTGTTGGAAGTCCCTGAATCCATTCTGCGACTTTGAGGTTTGGAGTTTTTGCACCTATTTGCGCTGTCATGTCAGACACATCATAACGAATTATTGATATCTGTTTCTCTGGGAGAAATTGTGTCATTTTGGCACAATATGATTCATAAATCTTTTATATACCGTCAGCGAAGCGACAACGATGTCTAACAAACTAGCATTACTCTTGCTAACAGTATCTGTTTTGATGACATCTTTGTTGGTAGCAAACATACCACAAGTAAATGCACTGACCCAAAGAGACTTTTCAGTATATGATGATAGTCATACCACTGCAAGCTATGGTGTCAGCAAAGTATGTGGTAACCACCTATGCGCACCAGGTGAGCATGCACAGTGGATCAACACATTATGGCAGTCACAAAAAACAGGATATGGTAAAGTTGGAAATGCTCCACATGGCGAAGATGTCATGCACAACATGGCAGGCTCTGTAGCACCACCAATGACTGCTCATGGAAACATGAAAATGTCTGACAACATGACCATGACAGGAAATAGTACCAAGAGTACAAAATAATTCTACAGTGGGTTTCACCACTATCCATTTTTATCTGATGAACCAATTTATCATAATTCTTTTATATGCCCCGCAGTCACAACAAACCATGTCTAACAAAGTGGCATTACTCTTGTTTACAACAGCTGTGCTTTTGACATCATTTGCAGCAGTCTTTGTTCCACAAGCTAGTGCTTTGACAAAAAGTACTTGGAATGACAACATTTCAACCGCAAGCTATGGCAACAGCATAGTTTGTGGTGATCACAAGTGCGCACCAGGTGAACACACCAAGTGGGTAAACGCAGTATGGCAATCACAAAAGATAAGCTATGGCAAAGTCGGTTCTGCTCCACATGGTGAAGATGTTATGCATGAATTGGCAGGCTCTGAAGCATCAAACATGACTTCACATGGAAACATGAAAATGTCTGGTTCAATGCCAACTGGCACCAAGTAAAAAATTCCCAACTAACGGAAAAACAAAAACCGTTTTTTAATTTCTAATATTTCCTAAAATGATTTTTAAAAGTTAACGTCAAATCCGCCCATGTCGCCTGGGCCGCCGTCTCCAAATCCGCCGCCTCCGCTAAAGTCCTGTCCTGAACCTGCGTCCTGTCCAGCACCTGCATCATGGCCTCCCATGTCATGGCCGCTGTCCATGTACTGGTCTGGCATGAAACTTGTCATTGCCATGCCCATGAAGCCCATCATGGTAGAAAACATCATCATGTCCATTATTCCCATGAACATCATTGATGGCAAAATTGATTTGTGATCTTCCATGTGCTGCTGGAGTTTCTGCTTGTCTCCACTCTTCCATATGGATACCATCTGGTTCCAGTTTTGTTCTAACTCAAACTTTCTTTCTGCTAATTCCTTTCCTCCCTTGTCTGTGAGAACAAGTTCCTTTTTGGTGCCAAGCCAGCCTTTCTTCTCAACTAGAGTGATCAAACCTTTTTCCTCCAAGCGCTCAAGCAACGTATTTAGTTCCTGACTATCAAGTTTTGTCTTTTTCAAAATCTTGTCGAACTTTCTTGCGCCCTGGTTTATTGCGCTCAATACCATGACATCATTTGGATCTTGTTCCATGGAAAAATTATGTTACCTGCCCTATAAATCGGTTATTCCGCAAGATATTAAGCGACATTGTGGTATTGTGATACTATGGAGCATGATTCTTTTACAGACTATGACATTCGAAAAATTTATTCACTAAAAAATATCGCAGTGGTTGGCATGTCAAAAAACCAAGAAAAGGCTGCACATTATGTCCCAAAATATTTGATTGACAACGGGTACAATGTAATTCCAGTAAACCCTACTGCGACAGAAATTCTTGAAAGAAAATGCTATCCAACATTGCTTGACATTGAAGAACCCGTGGATGTCGTTGATGTGTTTCGACCATCTGATCAAGTCCTGCCGGTAATACAAGACGCCATAAAGATAAAACCCAAAGTGATATGGCTACAAGAAGGAATTCATAATGCTGAGGCCGAAGATCTTGCAAGAAAAGCAGGTATACCTGTTGTGGTTTTTAACAGGTGCATGCTTGCAGAACACCAGAGACTGTTTTAGAACCATGACAGACAATTTTGAAGAATTTCACAAGTCCTTGTTGAAACTGGTAGAGTCTTTTAAAAAGAAAAACGTACTGGTCAAGATGAATTTTGATCCTGACAATACCATAATACGAATCTATGGTGAGCGTTCTGGCGGCCTGGCACTTGCAAAGACAGGCCTGGAGGAAATCGAGGAACTTGCACTGACAACTGCAGAGCACCACCCATACTGGGGATTGTTGTATAATGGCTCTGAAATAATCAAGACAGTTCTTGAAAAATGGCATGGCTCCCTTACAGAAGATGAGATAAAACAAATCGCATGGCATGCAGAAGAGATAAAAAATTCATCAAGCCATGTCTTCTCTCACAGCCACGACGAATAATGTACGGCAGAGATAAATAGCAAGTGCCATCAGATGTCATCATGCCAATAAAGATTGGCCTTTTAGGTAAGACAAATACTGGTAAAACTACTTTTTTCAATGCTGCAACTCTTGCTGGTGCTGAAGTTTCCACATATCCATTTACAACAAAAAAACCAGAACATGCACTAGGAAATGCAATCACACCATGTGTACATACAGAATTTAATGTAAAAGATAATCCTCAAAACTCAAAATGCACAGACGGGTGGAGGTTTATCCCAATCGAATTAATCGACTTGCCAGGATTGATAAAAGATGCATGGGCTGGAAAAGGACTTGGCAACCAGTTTCTTTCAGTTGCAACACAATCTGATGCCATATTGCATGTAGTTGATGTATCAGGAAGTATAGATGCTGCAGGACGAATTGCCGAAGTTGGAAGCGGCGACCCAATAGCTGATGTGTCTGATATAGAAGAAGAGCTAATCATGTGGTATCTCAAACTCTTGGAGGGAAACCGAGACAAAATATCGAAACTAATCCAATCAGAGACAGAGCCAATTGTTGCAATAACTGATGTATTTCGAGGAATTGGAGTAAAAGAGGGACACGTAAAAGATGCATTAAAGGCAACAGGACTGGAAGACAAACACTTTGAGAACTTTGACATGCATGACAGCAAAAAGTTTGCAGCATATCTAAGAAAGATATCAAAACCAACACTAATTGTTGCAAATAAAGTCGATGTGCCTGGTGCAGAAAAAAACTTTGACAGGCTACGAGAAAAATATGTTGATACTATAGTAATTCCTGCAAGCACTGACAGTGAACTTTCTTTAAGAAAGGCAGAGCAAAAGGGCCTGATAAAATATGTCCCAGGCTCAGAACAATTTGAAATCTTGCACAAGGAGCAGCTAAACAAAAAACAGATTGACGCACTTGACTTTATCACACAAGGAATACTTGGCGAATACATGAGAACTGGAGTCCAGTTTGCAATCAATGTTACTGTATTCAAACTATTGAAGATGAATTCGATTTATCCCGTTGCACATGCAGAGAACCTTACTGACAAAAAGGGTCGTGTCCTCCCAGACCTTCTCCTGCTTAAAGACGGCGCAACTATAGAGGACCTGGCAAAAGAAATCCACACTGACTTGACAAAAGGGCTGCTCTATGCAAAAGATGTGAGATATGGAGTGAGACTACCAGTACACTATCAACTCAGAGACCGTGATGTAGTATCACTTGTCAGTGCTCAGACAAAAAAATCCTAGTTTTCTATGCCGATTTTTTCCTGCTTCATCCAAAGTGTCTTGTTCTTGTGATCAATTAATACAATATTCATGTCTGAGATTTGTTTTCGTATAGCATCTGCCTCTTGGAATTTTTTCTCTGCTCGTAATATGTTTCTCTGATTTATTAGGCTTGAAATGTTGTTCTTCTCTTTCTCTGTCACCTGGATTATTTCCAGTCCTAGAATCGATATCATGCTTTGAAATGTTGGCATTATGTCCCCTGATATCTTCTTGGTCAATTTTTCAGATGATGCAAGATGGTTGATGTTTTTTACCAATTTGAAAAAGGCTCCCAGCGCAAGTGGCGTATTAAAGTCCGAGTCTAATGCTGACTCAAACTCTGTCTTGCATTCCTGCACTGTTTTTGTGATATCCTCTCGTCCCTCTGTTGGATTTGTGTCATCAGATAGAATCATCTCATAGTAACAGTTCTCTACCTGGCGCCACTTTGTGATGGTTTCCTTTAGTATTTCTTCAGAATAGTCAATTGGTTTTGTATAGTGTCCTGACAGGCAAAACAGTCTAATGATATTTGGTCCCCATCTGTCCAGCACGTGGTCTATTGATTTTGTATTTCCAAGAGACTTGGACATCTTTTCTCCGTTTATTGTAACCATTCCAACATGCATCCAAATTTTTGCAAAATTAATTCCAGAGAATGCCTCTGACTGGGCTATCTCGTTCTCATGATGGGGAAATATCAAATCCCTGCCGCCTCCATGGATCTCAAAGTTGCTTCCAAGATATTTCAGACTCATTGCAGAGCATTCGATGTGCCATCCGGGCCTTCCTTTTCCCCATGGGCTGTCCCATGAGGGGGAGTCATCTGAGAACTTCCACAAGGCAAAGTCTAATGGATCTTTTTTTGTTTCGTCAACTTCGACTCGAGCACCTAATACAAGTTCATCTGTTTTTTTCTTGGACAGTTTACCATATTCTTTGAATTTTAGCACTGAAAAATATACTCCATTTTTTGACGCATATGCAAATTCCTTGTCTACAAGTCCTTTGATGAGCAAAATCATGTCTGCAATATGTTCTGTTGCCTTGGGGTAAAGATCCGCTCTTTTTACATGCAGTCTGTCAAAGTCACTAAAATAATTTTTTATGTATCGTGTAGTAATGGTATCAGCACTTGAATTTTCATTTTTTGCCCTGTTGATTATTTTATCGTCAACATCGGTAAAGTTTTGTATTAGATTCACCTTGGTGCCGTGCGATTCCATGTATCTTCGCAGAGTATCAAATACGATGATTGTTCTTGCATGCCCGATGTGGCTTTCGTCGTATACTGTAACTCCGCACAGATAAATCCTAACTGGATTGGAACCGTCTACGTTTTTCTCTGCAACAGACAGCGTATCAAAAATTCTCAAGTGATTCATGTTATGGTGCACTGGACCGGTGTGGTTCTTTTGTGTTCACTTTTTTTGTACATTCTGTAAATCTTGTCTACATCTGAAATTGGAATCTCTGTTATTTTTGCAGTCTCTTCAACTGTCTTGTTTTTTTCAACCGTGCAATCCAATATGGAATCAATCTCTTCATAGTTTAACCCAAGTTCAGTCTCTGCAGTGTGGCCTTCCCACAGATGTGGGCCACTGGGCTTTGAAATTATATTCTGTGGAACTCCGAGGCTTTTTGCAAGCTCTCGTACCTGGGTCTTGTATAATGATACGATTGGAAGCAAGTCTGCAGCCCCATCTCCGAACTTTGTAAAGTATCCGATCAGAAACTCACTCTTGTCTGACGAGCCAAGTACCAAAGAGTTTCGGGCGTTTGCATAATAGTATAACATGTTTGCACGTATTCTTGCCCCCAGGTTTCCAAATGCAAGCGGGCTTGGCTCGATGTATTTCGAGTATTCCTTGTGGATAAAACCGATATCAATTAACTTGTATTCTATTGCATAATTGTCTACAATCTTTATCGCGTCTTCTGTCTCGTTATTTGGGGTTATCTTTCCATTTGGCATGATTAGTGCTAAAGATTTTTTCCCGGCAAACTTGGCGCACAAGGCTGCAATTGCTGCAGAATCAATTCCTCCGCTTAGGCCAAATACCAGTCCGCCTGACTTTCTTTTTTCTAGTTCACCATTTAAAAAATTGCCAATCTGGTTTTGAATTAAATCATAATCTTTCCTTGTGATATCTTCAATTATTTTATGATTCAATGTTTCTTAAAATGAAACTAAAGAAATTAAACTTATCAAACGTCGAGATAGATTCCGTCTTTTTTTACTTCGACACTATATGTCTGGAGTTTTACTCCCTTGATATAGTCTAGCAGCTCACCAGTCTTGATGTTATAGTGCCAAAAGTGAAGCGGACATTCTACCACATCTCCGTCAAGTTTGCCTGGTGCAAGTGATCCATCCTGGTGGACACATACTGAATCTAACGCATGAAAACCGTCCTGGTTAAAGATTGCAATTCTCTTGCCGTCTACCACAAACTCTCTTCCCTTTCCTGGTGCAACTGCATCTTTTTCTGCTACTTTTTTCCACGCCATGTTTTGTAAAACTAGATCCGGGCAATATTTAGATTGTTGTTTCTGTCTATGCGATCCAAGTCAAAAACATGGCAATGACTGAAAATCCCATGACACCTACAGTTATCCAGCCCAAAACATTTGATAATCTGCTATTTGTTTTACCATCTAAAATTTGACTGTCGTTTCCAATTTTCATGATTGCAACAAGAAGCGGGACTGCAATGATTCCATTTATGACTGCTGCATATATCAGAGCCTTGATTGGGTCAATGTCTGCAAAGTTTACCCACAATCCTACAACTGTGGATGCTGCAATGATGAAGTAAAACCCCCTGGCCTGCCTGAATTTCTTGCCCAGACCCTGCTTCCATCCAAACTCTTCTGATAGCGCATATGCCGAAGACCCTGCAAGCACTGGTATTGCAAGTAGTCCAGTACCAACTATACCTAGTGCAAATATGGTCTTTGAAATCTCTCCTGCATGCGGAAATGTCTTTACAAGCGGTTCGAGTGCATGTGCTGCCTCGTCTGCTGTAGAGATATCAGTCAGGCCATGAACATGTAATGCTCCGGTAGTTGTGATTATGATAAACCACATGATTGCCTGGGATAACCCCATGCCTACTGCAACATCTCTTCGCATGATTGTAATCTCTTTTCTTCCAGTCTCTGGTCTTCCAACGCCGATTTCTTTAATCTTGTTTTTTGCTACATCTTCTTCTGCCTCTTCTGATGTCTGCCAGAAAAATAAATACGGAGATATGGTTGTTCCAAATATTGCAACAAACAGCATTACAAAGGCTGGAGTGAATTCAAAATGAGGAATTACACTTGCAACTAGAATCTGGCTCCAGTTGCCGCCTACAACAAATGCAGTAATTACATATGCAAGCAAGCTCAAAGTTAGATACTTTAGTATCGTAACATATTTTCTATATGGGATAAAAATTTCTGCGCAGATGACTAGACCAGTAAAAAGAATGGTAACCAAAACTATTGGCAACTGGGGCAAGACAAGTTTTACAGATGCGGACATGGCGCCAATGTCTGCACCAATGTTTATCGTATTTGCAATCAACAAAAGAGAAATTATTGGATAGACTGTTTTTCTTGAATATCTTTTTTTCATGATTCCTGTCAGTCCGCTTCCTGTGACAAGCCCAATTCGTGCACACATCTCCTGGATTACTATCATCAGTGGCAACTGGAATAGTGCAAGCCATAGTGTTCCAAGACCAAACTGGGCTCCTGCCTGGGAGTAGGTTGCAATACCTGATGGGTCGTCATCTGATGCACCCGTTATCAACCCAGGTCCCAGGCTCTTGAAAAATGACTTTACACCATCAAACAAAGGCATTCACTTGGTATCAACAGTTGCCTTCTAGTACAATGATAATAACCCAATCATATGGCAGATGACTCTTTGGTGCCTAGAAGGGATACTGTTTCAGAGTCACTGTCAATTGAAATTGCAGTGCCCGAGTCTTCTGCAGGGTTTAGTGAATAAATTGCACTAGGCTTGAACATGACCACTTCGGGCTGGTCTTTGTGAGAAATTCTCTCAAATACCTTTGAGCATGTCTTACCTGTAGTAGACCTTGATATTACATCAATCATACGTGTCTTTTCTTTTTCATTTTTTACAAAACTTACTTTGCCTTTCATCTGGTATCCCTTTAGATTCTCCTTGTCAAAAACTGCAATACTTATCCATGGAACGTTGATAAAATTATAGTGGGATTTATGCTTGAAAAAATCAAGCCAGTAAATTGCATCCTTTGTAAAGTGGAATGCAGTTCTTGGTGACAGGTTGCACATTCCGTTGATGTCAATTGAACCAACCACAATGAATTTCTGTGCAGACATCATGTCTGCCAGTTGTTTTGGAATTGTAACCATGGCATGATTTTCTATTCCGTTTAATTTAAGAGAAAAGATGATTATCTCTTGTGATAATTACGCCAAAACATTGTTTGCAAATGGTTATCATATGTGATAATTATATGGTACTTAAAATGATAATTATTCCATCTAGACAATAATGAAATTAATTGCAAGTCTAGTTTTGATATCGGTTCTTGCATGCAATACGGCATATGCTGATTCGTCCCACGTTATGATGAAAGGATCAGGAATTGCATTGCTAAACGGGGATGCACCAAAAATGTATGCATCTAGCCTCCGAATCACTCTACACAACCAAACAGCAATTGATAGTGGTTATGTTCTAGTGAGTGCAGACCATACAATAATTGCAAAGATGCTTCCAGACAAGTGGCAGTTCAACTACAATAGTGACGGTTCATTTCACGCCTCTGGACTTGCCAAATCACGACAGGGTACTACATACAATCTTGCCCTTGATGGCAACAGATTACTCTCATCTCAGGCAGGGGCTCTGTGGAAAATAAGTGCAGAAATGATTGGTGATGGCAAAAACTATCTGGTAGAGTATCTTGCAAGTGGGACCGACATACTTGCAAATGTAAGATCGTCTTTGACTGCAAGTATAGTAATTCCAAATGGCAACTCGGCACAGTCAAGTATGGGCTTTTTTGTCCCGCTCAACTCTGAGATTTTGCGTGGTACCACTGTAACATGGCAAAACCAAGACAACATTGGGCATACAATACAGAGCATAAATGACAAGGGAATAATCGTTCCAATGTTTAACAGTCCTGTGCTAAAGACCGGTGAGACATTTAGTTTCAAATTTGACAGTCCTGGAGTATACCATTATTATTGCTCAATACACCCATGGAGAATAGGTGTGGTAACAGTATCTTAGATGCTGTATATCCACCATTTTCTAATGTTTAGTAATCATGTTCACTAAATTCTGCACCAAGTGCTATGCTTGCAATCGTAGTGTTTGGAGTTGTCTTGCATTGCATTGTCAAGTTTGGCAGGAACTGGTGGAAGATTTGTTTTAAAAGATACTCTGTAAATAACGACCATTTTATGCCAAGATTATGCTGTATGATAAAATGGTGTATGCCTCCTTCGATTCTATGGTCTGATGTCATGCCGGATGCGCGCATGTAATCTTCGAGTGCTTCAATTGCGCGTTTTAGGTCATAGTTTCCTTTCATAAACATGACCCAGTCTTTTATCATTGGAACCATCACATCAATTATTTTGTTTATCTCATCTCCTTTCATCTCGTTCCCGAGTATCTTGAGAATCTCTTTTGGCACTGGAATTATTCCTATTTTATCTGCAAATCTGTCCCACTTGACATATTTTTCCAGGATTTGTTTTACAAGAACGTTTTGTGAAACTTC
>DASUKX010000047.1:0-20149 GCA_036278495.1 Nitrosotalea sp. | reverse complement strand
GTAGAACCATCTATTGCATCCATTATGATAAATCCTTTAGGATTTGGTGATAATTCTACCATACCACATTCCTCTCCAAAAACCGTACATTCGAAATTTATCTCACGTAGATAATCAAGAACTGTTTTTTCTGCAACAATGTCAATTCTGCGTGATATGTCTCCGCCTGCACCAATTCCATGGTCAGTACCGGATTCTTTTGTACCTGCTAAATGTTTTACATTATTATGAACTCTCTTTGCAGCCTCTTCTAAAATTTCGATTACTTTCATAGATTTTCTTTTCCAAGTCCTAATTTATTTGAAGTAATAAAAAAAGAGACTGAATGCATAAATAGCAAAAAAGTTGTGCCATTGTGTGAGTAGTAAAGACGAATCCATTTTCAGTAAGGAGGCTCTCTTGTCCACCAAACCAGGTAAGGACATTGTCAAGCAAGCCTTGTTTAAAAGTAAGGGATACAAGTTATTTGACAAATACAAAAAGGAAGCAGAAGAGGAATTTCCAAAGTTCACCAAAAGGTTTGCTGAAGATCTATTAACCGAGATAAAATCTGACCCTAATCCATTTGAAACTCAAGAAAAATTTGCCAAAGAAGTGGGCTCCACTGAGATAATTCTTCAAAAATCCCAAATAGATGAGGTAAAAAAGAGATTAGAAAATTATGAAACTTTGCTAGATCGAGTCTCAAGAATATTGAATTCTAATTTTGTCAAAATGACATTTCCAGTTTTTAGCGCATTGTATGATGCTTCCACACAATATTTTGGAGATGATAACGATAGTAAGAAAAAAACTGATATCATTGATGGTCATATTATTGCAATTGATCTAAGTGAACCAATGGATCGAATAATGGATAAAGATGAAGATGTTGAGTTTTTAGATGACTATAAGTTGATGAATCCATATATTTTGAAACTTGCACGAGATAAAATTTCTGTTGGAGGAAAAGATGTGTTAGAAGAATTTGAGCGAGGCTTCAAAGATGCACGTGTTGGTCAATATGTAGATTTTAAATTAAAAATGAATCCTAAAAGTATATCTGAAGAAGAAATGATCCAATGTTACAAAAAGTATAGGGCAGTAATGGGAACTGCTGGAAAAAATATGACTCTTGCTAGATTTCCACTTGGAGAAATATTTTATCTTGGAATGGCAAAAGCTGCAGAATCAGTTGGATGTGGAAATGAAATTGAGGATTCAATAAAAAATAAATTTGTTAAAGTTCCCTCTTGGCCTCTATATTACACATTTCTTACAGGTGATGTTCAAAAAGGATTTGACTTTACCATGAAGAAAAGTGATATCTATCTAGGCGAGGCACGACTTGCTCTAGAACTATTGCCTGAGAACTTTTCACATAAAGATTTTCTAGAGTTTCTCTTTCTGACAGTAGAGCATTACAACTTGTATTGGTTTAATCGACTTTCAAAAGAAAAATTATGGAAAGAATTTGAATCAAAGATTCCAAAGTGATTTAACATGATGTGGTCTGAGAAATATAGGCCAAAGACCCTACTTGAGATGGTTGGAAATGAGGAAGCAAAAGAATCTTTTGTAAAGTGGCTTGGCAAATGGATCAAAGGAACAAAACCGCTCCTATTGGTAGGTCCGCCTGGAATTGGGAAGACAACCATGGCAGTATTAGGTACAAAACAATTTGGTTATGATCTAATCAGCATGAATGCAAGTGATGTAAGAAATAAGCAAAAAATTCAAGAAATTCTTAACCCTATTCTTGGTAATAGCAGTGTACTTGGAAAACCAATGATCTTCATTGACGAAGTAGATGGCATACATGGAAGATCTGACTTTGGTGGAGTTGAAGCACTAATTGACATACTAAAAGAACCTACAATTCCAATAATTCTTGCAGCAAATTCTGATGTATCTGACAAGATGAAGTCCATAAAAAAAGTTACAACTACTGTGAAACTCAGACCACTTCCTCCTAGATTGATGAGGTTGTATGTTGAAGAAATTCTCAAACGTGAAGGTGCATCGATAAAAATTGGTAGCATGATAAAGATGATTATTGATTCACGTGGTGATATACGGTCAATTTTAAATTCTGCTCAGGTATTGGCTGGTGGTTTTGAACCACAACTCGACAAGTCACATGAAACTAATACTGTAGAAGAATCTGTGAATTTATTTTTCAATGCCAAGTCTCCTGAAGAGGCTCAAGCGATACTTTATTCTATGAGAATTGATCCTCGAGAAAAGATTAACGCATTCTATTCCAGCATAATAACCAGTACTATTCCAGCACACCTGTTAAAAGAAATGTTAGATGTCTTATCTGAGGCTGATATGCTATATGGAAAAATAATGCGAAATCAAGAATGGAGACTTTTACGGTATCTTGATGGTATATTGATAAAACTATACAAACAAGGAACATCTGTCAAATATTCTAAATTCAATCTTCCTTGGCCCACTCTTAACAGGATAAGATGGGATGGTATGGCAATTAAAGGACTGACTGGAAATTTAGCAAAGCAAATGCATGTCTCACGCAGTACATTTTCAACTTTTTATCTTCCATATCTTATCTACTGCATAAAAAACAAATCTCTTGAAATAGATCTAAACGAGACCGATAGTGAAATTATCCAAAAGGAGATGGAACTGATAAAATGAGCTGGCGTGCAATACCTATGAAATTTCCTGGGACATGTCTAGTTTGTAATAAAAAAATCGAAATCAATGAAGTTGCCTTATGGGCCAAAGGATTGGGAGTAAAACATCAGGCTTGTGCGGAAGTTGTGCAACTAAAATGTATAATCTGTAGCGGTCCAGCCGGATGTCCTAATTGTGAATTTACAGATAACTGTGATCTTGCTAAAGTCTCTCAGATGTGTATATGTAAAAAATGCAGTGAAACAAAAGATGCATTTTCACTCTATCAGATTTCTGTAGTGAAACGATATCCTTTGTTAAATCTCAAACCTTGAGTGAATTAGGTTATCTGGATTACAATTTTATTCAATAACATGAATCAGATCTTTTAGTTTTCGCCTAGATTTTGGCAGACGTTTTTGATGTGGATATCCTATACACAGAATTGAAGATGGTTTCAAATCAGTGTCGATAATTTGCATTATCTTTTCTTCATCAATCATTCCAATCCATATTGAACTCAAGCCTAGAGCAGATGCAGCAAGCTGTGAATATGCTGCTGCCAATGTTGCATCTTGAAGTGAGAATTTAGCAAGAACTTCCGATGGAAAATTTATCTTAACACGCGATGGGTCTTTGCAAAAAACAAGTACTACTGGAGCATTTACATAAGGTTGGTTATTTGCAGCTTCTACTAGACGTTTCTTAATTTCTTTGTTTTTGATATAAAATACTTCAAATCCCTGAAAATTTCCTGCGGTAGGAGCAGTATCAGCAGCTGCCAAGATTTTATCAATTTTCCATTGTTCCACTAGTCTAGATGTGTCGAAATTTCTAGTTGATCTACGTGTTGCTATGATTCTGAAAAAATCACTCTCTGAAATTCTGGTTTTATCTTTGTCATCAAGTAAAAAATTGATAAGTTTGATCTCTTCTTCATTTTCTATCGTTATTGACGGAAAAAATTCTTTTGGATAAATTTTGATTGGTTTAGGCTCATGAGGTAATTTTTTATATTCTAGAATTTTTTTCCTAAGAATTGTTGTTTGCACTTCAAGCATTTTGTGTTCCTTTAACCTAAATTGAGTAGTATCAGTGTTAATCCAAATAGTACTAAACTCGTCTTCAAGCTCAACTTTTCCAGTGGAATCCTTTGTTAGAATCTCAACAAGCTGTTCTAGTTCATGTTTACTAAGAACTATGGCATCCTGATCATTCTCATCAATTCCGCTCCAAATCAATCTACACCCATCTTTTGAAATGTAGGCTGGTTCTACTTGAACAAATTCCATAAGTTAGGTTTGTTTGAAGGGGTTAAAAAAAGAATATCTGTTAACTATTTCTTATTTTTCTTACGTACCATAACTGTGATTCATGACCAAAACGTCCATTCTATTGCAGATCTGATGCATGTTGTAAAACCTTAAAATCTAACCCTTAAGATGGGAAAATAGATGGTAAAATCTACCACAAAGATAACTCCACTGGATCCAGCTTTTCACGGAGAATCAAATTATGAGGTTGGGCTAGAAGGCCTTTTGACGGAAAAGAGAAATTTGATTGAAAAGATGGAGGCAGACCCACAGGCTAATAGAGAAACATTACAATCTGTAAGGGAAGATCTCCAAATTATAGAAGGATTGTGGGAAAATTATCATATTGGAATGAATGTTTTCCGCAATGCAAAGGGTGGTCGAGATGGTATTCGGGAAGTTAAAACTGATTAAATTAATATAGGTTGTAAATAGCCTCTAATTCGAATCATGCATTCAGAAAAGATAAAGAATTTTTTACATAAAAGACGACAGGCAGAACAAAGCGGTGGCGAAGAAAGAATTCAGGGTCAACATGATAAAGGTAAGCTTACCGCCCGAGAAAGAATTGACTTGTTACTTGATGAGGGAAGTTTTACTGAGATTGATGCCATGACAACTCACCATTATCATGAATTTGATATGCAGAACAAAAAGTTCTTTGGAGATGGAGTGGTGACAGGATATGGAACTATACACGGAAGACAGGTCTTTCTCTTTGCTTATGATTTTACAGTTCTTGGTGGAACCTTAAGTGAAATGGGTGCCAAAAAAATTACAAAAATTATGGATCATGCTGTCAAAGTTGGATCTCCAATAATTGGAATAATTGATTCAGGTGGAGCAAGAATTCAGGAAGGTATTCTAAGTCTTGATGGCTTTGCAAGTATATTTTATCATAATCAGCTTGCATCTGGAGTAGTTCCTCAAATTACTATTAGTGTAGGACCTTCAGCAGGAGGTGCTGTATATTCTCCTGCAATGACAGATTTTGTAATAATGGCTGATAAAATTGCTACAATGTTTGTAACAGGTCCAGAGGTTGTTAAGACAGTTCTTGGAGAAGAAGTATCTTTTGATGAACTTGGAGGAGCAATGTCTCATGGCAGAAATAGTGGTGTTGCACACTTTGTTGGAAAAAATGAATATCAATGCATGGATATTGTAAAGACACTTTTATCTTATATTCCTCAGAATAGTACGGAAGAATCATCTATTGTAGAAACTGGTGATGATCCAAATAGGCTAGATCATAATCTCATAAATATAATCCCAGAAAATCCTTTGCAACCATATGATGTTAAAGAAATCATAACTTCTATAGTTGACAACCATGTGTTCTTTGAGATACATGAATTGTTTGCACCAAATGTGGTAATTGGATTTGCTAGACTTCATGGAAGAACCGTTGGAATTGTAGCAAATCAACCAATGATGTTGGCAGGAGCTCTGGATATTGATTCATCTAACAAGGCATCCAGATTTATCAGATTTTGTGATTGTTATGGTATTCCAATTATCACTCTTGTTGACACACCTGGATACATGCCTGGTACACAACAAGAACATGCTGGAATCATTCGTCATGGAAGTAAACTTTTGTATGCTTATTGTGAGGCTACCGTGCCAAAAATAACATTAATCATAGGAAAAGCTTATGGTGGCGCATATATTGCAATGGCAAGCAAGAACCTAGGTACTGATGTAAACTATGCATGGCCAACTGCACAAATAGCAGTACTTGGTTCTGAAGCAGCTGTGAGAATTATGAATAGAAAAGAACTTGATGCTGCAAAAGATCCCGCTACATTGAAAAAACAACTTGTCGATAATTTTACAGAAAAATTTGCTAATCCTTATGTCGCTGCATCTTATGGTACGATTGACTCTGTAATAGATCCTGCTGAAACACGACCGGCACTGATTAGGGCCTTGGATGCTTTGGCAAATAAAAGAGAAAGAAGAATTCCGCGTAAACATGGGAACATTAATCTTTAGAACGATATGATCGAGAAAATCTTAGTTTCAAACAGAGGAGAAATTGCCATACGAGTCATAAAAGCATGTAATACATTAGGATTGAAATCTGTAGCAGTTTATTCTGATGAGGATGTAAATTCAAAACATGTTAAGATGGCTACTGAAGCGTATCATATTGGTCCTGCATCACCATCTCAAAGCTATCTCAACATGGAAAAAATAATAGAAACTGCAATTAGCTCTGGTGCTGATGCAATACATCCTGGTTATGGATTTCTTTCTGAAAATGCAGATTTTGCAGATCTTTGTGAAAAAAAGAAACTGAATTTCATAGGGCCTTCCGGAAAATCAATGAGACTTTGTGGCGATAAAATGGAATGCAAAGATGCAATGATGAAAGCCAAGGTGCCAACCGTACCTGGAAGTCCGGGAACTGTTGATGAAGTAGAAAAAGCGTTAGATGTTGCGCACAAAATAGGATATCCTGTTTTACTAAAATCAGTTTTTGGTGGAGGGGGTAGAGGAATTAGACTGGTACACAATGAACAAGAATTAAGACAAGCATTTGAGATTGCATCTGGAGAATCCAAAGCAGCCTTTGGTAAATCAGCATTATTTGTTGAAAAGTTTCTTCCAAAAATACGACATATTGAACTTCAATTAGCACGTGATAAACATGGAAATGCAGTGCATATCTTTGAGCGAGAGTGTTCTATCCAAAGAAGACATCAAAAACTCATAGAGATGTCACCATCTCCAGTGGTTGATCAAAAAACACGTGATGAAATTGGAGAATTGGCAGTAAAAGCTGCAGTAGCTGTAGATTATCACAATGCTGGAACTGCAGAATTTTTACGACTAGACGACGGAACCTTTTACTTCATCGAAATAAATGCAAGATTGCAAGTAGAGCATCCGGTAACTGAACTAGTTTCAGGTCTTGATCTTGTCAAATTGCAAATTGATATTGCAAATGGAAAAGAAATTCCTTTCAAGCAAAAAGATCTAAAGGTAAATGGCTGTTCGATAGAATGTAGAATAAACGCTGAAGATACATTTCTAGACTTTGCACCCTCAACAGGAAAAATCTGGGATGTCAATATTCCGTCTGGACCTGGAGTCCGAGTAGATACTTATCTTTATCCTGGTTGCACTGTGTCGCCTTATTATGACTCACTTATGGGCAAACTTATCACTTGGGGCCAAAACTTTGAAGAGGCCAGGCAAAGAATGGCTCTAGCACTATCTGATTTCTACATTGAAGGAGTTGAAACAGCAATACCATTGTACAAGACTATTCTGAATAGTAAAGAATTCATCAATGGCGAATTATCCACAGACTTTCTTGATAGATTCAAGATTCTTGATAGGTTACAAAGTGATTTGAAAAACGAAGCATCACAAAAATCAGAAGCTGCACTAGCTGCAGCACTAATACATTCAGAATTTCTCAAAAACAAGATAAAACCACGTAAAGAACATAACGTTAGATGGAAAACACAAGTGGATAGGCATTGATATGAAATTCAAACTAGAAAATACTGATGAAAACTTGGATGGGGAAATTGTAAAATCCCTTGGTAATAATGAATATACCTTGAAAATCAAAGGAAAAGAACATGATCTTAAGATTATGACAATGACTCATGATAAAGTTGAGTTTATGTTAGACAGTATTTACCATGTAACAAAATATTTAGAAAATACCACTAATAGAATAACACTTGTTGTTGATGGAGTAAAACTGACATTTAACAAACGTCCGGAGATGGACAAAATTGTTTATAAAAATTCTGGGGCTGACTCTGGCTCTGATTCTCAAGTAAATCTGAAAAGCCAAATCCCTGGTAGAGTTGTATCAATAAATGTGACTGCTGGTAATAATGTAAAAAAAGGTGATGTGATTTGTGTCTTAGAATCTATGAAGATGCAAATTTCTATCAAATCACATAAAGACGGAGTTGTCAAATCATTAAAAATGAAACAAGGTGCATCAGTTGCAAAAAATGATGTGCTTGTAGAGATTGAATAAATATTTTTAAAATAAATTAAAAGAGATTGATTTTTTCCTGTTCTATTTCTTGAGAAAGTTCATGATCTCTTGATAATTTGGTTCCACTAATGGATTATCCGAGACCCACTTGTAGACTATGTTTCCACCTTCATCAACGATGAATACTGATCTCTTTGCAGCATCATATCCTTTTACATGCAACAAGTCTGGCATTAGAACATCGTAATCTCTTATTGTCTGACTTTTGTAGTCTCCCAGTATTGGAAAATTAAGATGTTGAGATTCTGCAAATGCTTTATTTGCAAATGGACCGTCATTACTAATTCCTATTACTTGAGCTCCAAGTTTTGATATTTGATCCCACTCATCTCTGAAGGTACACATTTCTTTGGTGCATACCGGAGAACTTGCAGCTACAAAAAATGAGAGAACTACTTTTTTTCCTTTAAACTCATCCAAGCTTCGCATTTTTAATTCTGTATCTACTAAGGTAAAAGGTGGTGCCTTTTGTCCTACATTTATCATAAAGTAGGTTCTGTTATTGTCATATATCAATCATTTTAGAAATTAAAGTGATTAAAATCTATTAATGTGTAAAATTGAATATATTATTCAATTTCGAAGAAATTGTTGAAAAATTTGTCAGCAATGAAAATTATGATCGTATAATGTG
The DNA here is from genome assembly GCA_036278495.1 of Nitrosotalea sp. GTDB lineage: Archaea > Thermoproteota > Nitrososphaeria > Nitrososphaerales > Nitrosopumilaceae > Nitrosotalea. Next base: position 11,547 of record DASUKX010000047.1, on the reverse strand, counting down.
CATAGCTTTTTATATTCTCCGACTGGCTTGTTAGCTACTTTGGTAGGAGAAGCTGCAAGTAGTTTCAGTCCAATCTTATTGTTATTTACATTTGCCATCGTAGCAACAGGGCCCACTCTAATTCTTTCTAGGATGATCGCACCAAGACGAACCCCTAATCCCGTCAAGTTCTTGCCGATGGAATCTGGTCAAGTCCCACAAGGGGAGGGACGTACACACTTTATGATGCAATACTACTCATTTGTTTTGATGTTTGTTGTATTTGATGTTGCATCGATCTTTTTGTATGCCTGGGGAAGTAGCATTCTTGATTTGCCAAAGTCAGCAACTTTGCCAATAATTGGGTTTCTCGCAATAATTTTTGCAGCATTTGCCTTTGCATTGTATCAAGCAGGGAGGAAGAACATTTGGTAACTTTTAAATCGAATGTAGAAAGGATTCGGGATAGGGAAGAATAATGTTAAAAGAATTAGTTAGCCCAGAGACTGCGCCACATGCTACCAATGTACTTGTTGGAAAGCTTGGAGATATTCTTGTTAGGGCAGTTGGAAAACCGTTTGATATGGCTATCAATTGGGGTCGAATTTACTCATTATGGCCGGTACATCTTGAAACTGCATGCTGTAGTGTAGAATTTGGTGCTGCCTCAAGTCCTAGGTATGATGTTGAACGATTTGGTATTATAGAAGCATTTGGTTCGCTCCGACAATGTGATCTCATAGTTGTCATGGGAACAATTACTAGAAAAATGGCTCCTAGACTAAGAATGGTATATGATCAGATGCCAGATCCAAAATATGTTATAGCTATGGGGGCATGTGCAATAACTGGAGGATTATACTTTGACTCGTATAATGTACTCCCTGGAATTGATGGAGTTCTACCTGTTGATGTTTATGTTCCTGGATGTCCTCCAAGACCTGAAACACTAATCCAGGGATGTATGTTACTTCAAGAAAAAATAAAACGGACGAAGGCTAAATAGCAATGAACTCTGGAATTGACAAGGACGTAGAAGTTAAAGATACTGCAGAGAAACATTCTGACAATTCTGAAAATACTAAACCGGATTCCATGTCAAAAGATGAAGCAAAAAAGTTTTACGAAGAAAAAGGATTGGATCTGTCTCCAGATGTTCCTGTCAAGCCAAAACCAATTCCAGCATTTGAAAAATCTTTAGCAGATAAAATTTCATCAAAATTTGGAGATAAGATACGTGTGGATTATGTAAGGTCTGACCGAATTAGAGTAACTACTAAAAGAGAAGATATTGTAGATGTTGCTAAATTTATACGAGATGAGTTAAAGTATGATCACGCAGAGTCCGTATCTGGAGTTGATTATCCTGATTCAAGTGAAATTGAAGTGATATATCACCTAGGATCTTACACTGATGAAAAACTAGGAAGACAAATTTTTGCACTTGCAACACGAGTTCCCAGAGAAGATGTGCCAAACCCTGGTTCTGATTCCACGCGAACTCCATCACTGCGTGATGTATTCTATAGCGTAGAATTTCATGAAAGAGAATGTTTTGAAATGTTTGGTGTTTACTTTGAAGGTCATCCTGATATGAGACGATTGCTTCTGCCAGAAGATTGGGCGGATATACCTCCATTTAGAAAAGATTTCAAGATAAAGGGAAGATAAAATGACAACACAACTACCTCCAGGAATGCATCTTGAAACAGTGGATGATAAAATAATGACACTCAACGTAGGTCCACAACATCCAGGTTCTGGACACATGAGATTGATTATCAAAGTAGATGGTGACTACATTGTTTCTTGTGATCCTGATCCAGGTTATGTTCATAGAGGTGAAGAAAAAATGGCTGAATATAGAAATTATATCCAAAACATTCCTCATCTTGAAAGACCTGTAATACATGACTCTTCCAATATTTTGTATCCGTATTGTCTTGGTGTTGAAGAATTATTGGGAATTGAAGTTCCAGAGAGAGCAAAATACATTCGAGTTATTGCAGCAGAACTGAATCGTTGTATCTACATTTTGTACTGGTTAGCTATCTATGGAATATTCTTAGGCCACTCTACCATGTTCATGTGGCCTGCAGGTGATAGAGAACTTTTCATTGATCTACTGGAAGCAATGTCTGGTGCAAGAGTGACTCACGCATATCTTGTTCCTGGTGGAGTACGAAATGATCTACCATCTAATTTTGAAGAGCGATGTTTAAGACAAGTTGAATATTTTGAGAAAAGACTAAAAGAATACGAAGCCGTATTCTACCAAAACCCTCTCTTAAAGGCAAGAACTGAGGGAAGTGGAATATTATCTAGAACTGATGCTATACGACTTGGTACTACTGGTTCGGTACTGCGAGCATCTGGTGTTGATTTTGATGTAAGGAAAAAGGAGCCTTATGATGTCTATGAAAATTTAGACTTTCAGACAATAGTGATGAAGGAAGGTGACTCTTATGCAAGATCTAGAGTGCCTTATCTTGAGATGTTTGAAAGCTGCAGAATTATCAAGGATGCATTAAAAAAGATGCCAAAATCAGGTTCTGTGCGTACCAAACTAAAACCAAATCCAAAAGGTGGTAATGATGAAGTTTATCGTAGAATCGAATCTGGAAGAGGCGCAATTGGATATTACATAGTGTCTAACAATAGACCTGAACCTTATCGTGTGAAGATAAGCGTTGGCTCTTTTAGAAATTTGATTTGTATGCCATATTTGCTAAAAGGGGAAAAATTAGGCAACATGCCAGCTGTTTATTGGGGTCTTAATTATTGGCCTGTGGAGGCAGATAGATAAATGTCAACAATAGCACCACAGTTTAGACTGAGTAGATTCATTGGTTCTTTATTTGATCTAATATTCTGGGTTATTCTGATCTTCAGTCTAGTCGGATTACCAATAGTCTTTATTGTATTGTTTTACATCAAGCTACCTGTAATCAACGGCCAACTCATGACGCCATACTTGGCAATGACTTGGATGGCAGATCCATCTCGTACTTTACCAATTGTCAAAAACTTTATGCATACTACTATCTTTAGAGTGATGGCATTTCCAGGATTTGGATTTGCTGCACTGCTTGCAGCTGCAACAATATTTGTTGAAAGAAAATTCCTTGCAAAAATTCAACTTAGAGTTGGTCCACTCTATTGTGGAAAAATAGAAGGTATACTGCAATTGATGGGTGACGGCTTTAAGCTGATGAGTAAGGAGATCATAATACCTGCAAAAGCTGACAAGCCCATCTTCTGGCTTGGTCCATTATTGTTTGTAGGTGCTGCAGGTGCATTTGTTTCTCTTATTCCTGTTGCTCCTGGGTGGGTGGTCGCAAATCCAAATGTTGGACTTTTAGCGGTATTTGCAGTAATTGGTTTCTTCCCAATTATTGCCGTACTTACTGCATGGGCAGCAAATAGCAAATGGACATTCATTGGTGGTCTAAGAGCCCTTCACCAAATGGTTGCTTTTGAAATTCCGTTAATACTCTCACTTCTTGGAGTTGTAATACTCTCGGGAAGTCTGAATCTTTCACACATTGTTGAATCGCAAGAACATTTTTGGTGGATAGCTTTTCTGCCAATAGGTGCCATAGTGTTTTTCATTACCATATTGGCAGAACTTGAGAGAGTTCCATTTGATCTTCCAGAAGCAGAAAGTGAAATTGTTGCTGGCTGGTTAACAGAATTCTCTGGAATGATGTATGGATTAATCCAACTTGGAACTTATCTTAAATTATATGCGTTTGCAGGATTGTTCACAGTGCTCTTCCTTGGAGGGTGGAATGGTCCAATGGTATGGCCAGCGTTCCCACAGGATATCATAACTCAAGGAATTACAATTGGTCCTGTAACTGCAAAGTTCCCTGGATTGCCGCTCTTTGATCAGGAAATGCTTAACGGCACACTGTGGTTTGTGATAAAAACTGTTGGAGTCATACTCTTAATTTTACTGCCACGTGGAGTTTTCCCAAGAGTTAGAATCGATATGATCTTGCATACAGGTTGGTACAAACTAATTGGTCTTGCATTCATTAACATCTTTATAGCTCTCGGATTGCTATACGCAGGTGTCTTGGGACCGGGAGGATTGTTGCATTGAGTAATGTAATTGGAATAATACGTGCACTAAATTCCGGTGTAAAACATCTTGCAATAAAGCGATTTACATTACGTTATCCTGAACAGAAATTAAAATTTGTAGGTGACGGTTTTCAATTCAATCCCGAGACTGGTGTCGGAATAGCTGGATTAAGAGGACGACACATACTATTTCACGAGCATTGTACTGGTTGTCAGCTTTGCTCAGTAGCATGTGAGGGGATAGCAGAAGCCATAAGCATGGTCAAGGTTCATGAAACATGGAAGCATAACAAGAAAGCAATAATGCCGCAGATAGATTATGGCAAATGCGTATTCTGTGGATTATGTGTTGATGCTTGTCCATTTTACGCACTTTACATGACCAACGACTATGAGCTTTCTTCTTTTACAAAATCTGCTCTAATTTACACCCCTGCACAGCTTGCTATAAAACCGAATATTTCACAAGATGTTGAAATAAAGATCGATGATAGGGGTGCTTCACATGGTTGATTCAGTATTTCTTGCTCTGTCTGTACTAACAATTGGGTCTGCCATTGCAGCACTTGAAATACGATCTTTGATCTACGGCTCAATTGCATTAATGCTTACATTGTCTGGAGTTGCTGGATTCTTTCTACTCTTGGATGCACCATTTGTAGCAATGTTTCAGCTTTCAGTTTACGTAGGCTCAATTGCAGTTCTCATACTATTCACAGTTATGCTGGTACGAAGAGAACTTATCTTCAATAAGGTAGAAGACAAACGCCGAAGATATGCTGGTATTGTATTGATGATTGTTCTCATGTTGGGCATTGGAACAATAATCATTGGTTCTGGATTGAAGACAATGGATACAAATTCATCAGCAGTTGATTACAAGAAAATTGGAGAAGACTTTCTAACATATTATTCACCTGCATTAATAGTGATGGGGCTAATTTTGGCATCATCAATTATTGGGGCAATGACACTAGCAAGAAGGGAGGATGTTATAGATGACCAACGGGCTGATTGATTTTATTCTGGTTTCAGTGGCATTACTTGCCATTGGAATCTATGGTATTGCAGTAAAGCGAAACGCAATTCGTATGCTTTTTGGAATAGAGATGATTGTAAATTCTGCTAATCTTAATTTGGTGGCATTTTCTCGATACATACCAAATAGCCAGGGACAAACATTTGCACTTTTTTCAATTGCAATAGCAGCAGCAGAAGTTGCAGTTGGCTTGGCACTTGTAATTGTAGCATATAGAATGTACAGAAACATTGACATTGCAGACTTTAGGAGCTTGAAAGGATAATGCAATTTTTACTATTACAAGCTGTACTCTTACCACTATTGCTTTCTCCAGTAGCCTATTATCTTGGACGCAAGTCTGGACCTACTGCTGCAGCATTTTTTAGTTTTGGATTGCTGTTGTATTGCACTGTACTAGTTATTGTTCCAGTACTTTCAGGAAGTTATGAAGAACATTACAAATGGACTCAATTATTTGGTGAATTTGGATTGTTGCTTGACGGTCTTGCTTCACCATTTGCAATAATCATATATCTTGTATCAACTGTGCTTGCACTATTTTCAAAACCATACATGGTTGCTAGAATAACAACCATGTTTGAAGAACGAATTGCTTCTGAAAAACAACTAGTGGGAGGCGGCACTGAGATGATAGAATCATCATCTCTGAAAAGTCATGTTAATCATCAAATTGGAGCATACTATGCGCTCTTCCTTGTCATGGCAATGGGAATGCTTGGAACAGTCCTTGCTACCAACCTAATTGAATTTTATGTCTTCTTTGAGGTTATGTTAATTCCAGCATTTTTCATGTTGGCATTATGGGGGTATGAATCAAGAAGAAGAGTTGCATTATTATTTTTCTTTTGGACTCATGTAGGCGCTGTAATTCTTTTACTTGGTTTTCTTTCAATAGGTCTAAGTGTTGGTAGTTTCAATTATGCTGACATCAAAACACATGGCATACCGCCTCATGTTTTGGCACTTGCAGCAGTTGCAATCATAGTAGGTCTTACAGTAAAAATGGCATCATTTGTAGTGCACATGTGGCTTCCACATGTCTATCGAGCTTCGCCAACGCCACTTAACGCATTGTCCTCTGGAGCAATGTTAGGAGTTGGCGCGTATGGATTATTCAGATTGATAATAATGCTAATGCCTGGTCAATACGAACACTTTGCCCTAGCTTTGAACATTTGGGGTTTGGTAACAATGATCTATGGTGGAATAATGGCTCTAGTCCAAGATGATATTAGAAAATTGTTTGCGTATTCCAGTATAAGTCAGATGGGCTATATCCTATTTGGAATTGGTTCTGCTTCTGTACTTGGACTTTCTGGTTCTGAAATGATGTTTGTGTCTCACAGTTTAGGTAAAGTAATTTTGTTCATGATGGTTGGTGCAATAATCTTGCAAGTTGGAACTCGCAGCATAACAAAGATGGGAGGACTGGCAGGAAAAATGCCAATAACCGCAGTTTGTGCAATGATTGGAGCTCTCACTCTCATGGGTATTCCTCCAACTAGTGGGTTTATGGCAGAATGGACCATGTTTTATGGCGCACTTCAAACTGCTATTCAACAAGGCTCTGTGATAAGAATGGCTACATTTGGTTTAGGTCTGGTTGCTACTGTTATTACAATGGCGTACATACTGTGGATGATAAAACGAGTTTTCTTTGGAAAACTTCCAGAAAACTTGGAAAAAACAAAAGAAGCCAATTGGTATGTTACAGGACCCATGATGGTCTTGGCAGGATTTAGTGTTGTTATTGGAATATATCCTGACATATTCTTTAACCAAATAATTCCTTTCATGAAGGGATTGGTAGGAGTTTAGAAAATGGCCATTTTACCTTTTGATTTTATTTCTGGATTAGGGGACTTGAGAGTATGGGCAATCTGGATATTACCATTTGTTGCAGCTCTAATAATACCAGCTATTGGAAAAGCTTCCAAGCGTTCAACTGGTTGGATTGCAGTTGCATTTGCTCTTGCAAGTGCCATCTCAGCTGTAACTCTTTTGCCAGCAGCACTTGGCAATCATGAAATCCACAATCAAATTCCATGGATATCATCGATTGGGCTCAAAGCTGGTGTACTTGCAGATCCGCTTGCAGTAATAATGAGTAATGTTGTTGCTTGGATTTCATTTCTGATCTTTGTATATAGTACTGGATACATGAAAGGCGACAAAGATCTTACCAGATTTTTCTTCTGGATGGCATTCTTCCTAGGTTCTATGCAACTCATTGTTTTATCTGATAATTTCTTACAACTTTTCTTCGGTTGGGAAGGAGTAGGACTTGCATCCTATGCATTGGTAGGATTTTGGTATAAAGACAAGAAAAAGGATCATGTTGGAACGGAGGGACGACACGTACTTGGTCTAATGGACTATTACTCTCCAACACACTCTGGAATGAAGGCATTCATCATGACCAAAGTCGGTGATGTTATGATGCTAGCCGGTATGTTCCTAATCTTTGCATTTGCAGGTACTTTTGGATTTAGAGAATTAACTGAAAATACTAGCTGGGCAACTGCCATGTCTGCACAACACTTGCTTATTCCTGCAGCAGTTTTATTGTTTGGAGGTGCAATAGGAAAATCTGCTCAATTCCCACTAAATGAGTGGTTACTTGAGGCAATGACAGGACCTACTGCAGTTTCAGCACTAATTCATGCTGCAACAATGGTAAAGGCGGGTGTATTTCTGGTAGCACGTTTAGCCCCACTCTTCTTTGCATTAGCTGCAATTGGAATCAACATGGATCAATTCTTTGAGATAATCGCATGGGTTGGTGCAATAACTGCACTTCTTCTTGCTACTCAAGGAATGGTGCATCCTGAAATTAAAAAAGTTCTTGCATATTCTACTGGTTCCCAAATAGGTTACATGATGATGGCTCTAGGTGTTGCAGGTCTTTCAAAACAATTTGTTGATGGTTATACAGCAGGATTCTTCCATCTTATTTCACATGCAATGTTCAAGGCATCGTTGTTTATGGCAGCCGGTTCGATATTGCATATTGTAGGTTCTAGATTCATGACTGATATGGGAGGTCTTAGAAAATACATGAAAAAGACATATGCCTTCATGTGGGCAGCTGGACTTGGATTGATGGGAGCTCCATTTATCACTACAGGTTTCTGGAGTAAGGATGCAATATTTGCAGCTGTTTATCAATCAGGTAACACCTGGGCAATTCCGATATTTGCAATAGCAGTTATCACAGCAGTTATCACTGCTTTCTATACTACTAGGATGATAGGGCTGGTATTCTTTGGCAACAAAAGTAAGCATGTTGAAGAATTGGAAAAAGAAGGACATCATGTTCATGAGGCCAGTCCTTCCATGTGGGTCCCGTATGGAATACTTGCTGTGTTGACAATCGGAGTAGGTGTGATAGGTTTTGCATTTGAACACCAAATCCATGATCTCTTTGTTAATTATCTAGGTTCAACATTTGGCATAAAATCTAGTGTTGAGATAGTTGCAATGGGATCACAACCATTGCTTGGCGGTTTCTTGGAAGGTGTTAATCCTGTAGCTCTTGTGTCTTCACTAGCTGCATTTGCCATCGGGTTTGGACTTGGATATATCTTCTATATTGGAAGATTTGTAGATCCAGTTAAATTTGTAAATTCGAACATATTCTTTTACGCCATTCACAAATTCTTCTTAAACAGATGGTATCTCAATGCGTTGATCTATTGGGGATTTGTAGTAGCCCCGTTGTATATTGCTAGGGGTCTTTACAAATACTTTGAAAATTTTGTACTAGAAGGATTCAATGTGGTACCAGAGAAAACTATGGCTGGTGGTGCAAGAATAATGCAAGCAACACAGACAGGAGTCTCACAATCTTATCTTTACATATTTGGAGTAGGTATACTAATAGTAGTATTCCTGTTATTAATTTAGGAGATAGAAATGATAGACTTTACATCAACCCCAATAATGTTAACTCTGATACTTGGAGCTGTTGGAGTATTAATTCCAGTAATTAATGTAGCAAGAAAAGAAAAAGGTTCTTCTGTTTACGGTGCCATAACGCTTGGCGCTTTACTTGCTGCAATTGGATTTGTAGTCTATCAGATAATTACAAAACATGTAACACCATCTGCAATTTTCTCATCAAATGTTCTTGTTGATGACAAGTTTGGATCATTCTTTGCAATAGCAATGCTAATTGTTGGAATAATGACAACTGTTGGTTCGTTTAACTATATGCGAGGCAGGGCAAATCCTGCTGTATACTATTCGCTAATTCTACTTTCATCAGTTGGAATGATACTGATTGCATATTCTACTGATCTAGTTATGTTATTCATAGCATGGGAACTCATGAGTATTCCAACATATGTTTTGGCTGGATATCTCAAAAAAGATCCTTCCTCAAATGAAGCGGCAATCAAGTATTTCTTGTTTGGCGCATTATCCTCTGGAATCATAATTTATGGAATCTCAATTGCATATGGCTTGACAGGATCTACAAATATTGAACAGGTAATTGTTGGATTCTCAAAGCTTGGGCCCGACATGATGCCGCTTGCAATATTGGCTGTGGGTATGTTCATAGCTGGTTTTGGATTCAAGATAGGTCTAGTTCCGTTCCACATGTGGTTGCCTGATGCATACGAAGGTTCCCCGCCAACAATAGCTGCGTTACTTGCAGCTGGTACAAAGAAAGCCGGTTTTGCAGCAGCATTAAGAGTGATAATCATGGGTGCGATAGCACTCAATCTTCACTGGGCATTTGCTCTTGCTGTTATTGCAATTGTAACCATGACTGTAGGAAACTTGGCTGCAATCCGACAAAGAAATCTCACAAGAATGCTAGCTTATTCAAGTATAGGACAAGCTGGATACATCTTGATAGGTCTTAGTGTAGCTCCAATTTCGCCTATAGGAATTCAAGCTTCTCTATTTCACATACTAAACCATTCTGTAATGAAAGCAGCTGCTTTCATTGCTGTTGCAGGAATAGTTACAACTCTTGGCGTAACTCATATTGAAAAGATAAAAGGTCTTGGCAAAAGAATGCCAATTACTGCACTCGGTCTTACGATTTCATTACTTGCCCTAGCTGGTGTACCACCGCTAAATGGATTCTGGAGCAAACTAATGTTATTTGGCTCTGCAATAGATGCAGGTCATACATTGTCATGGGCACCATACTTGGCAGTGGCAGGAGTTCTTAACAGTGCACTCTCACTTGCTTACTATGGCTGGATAATAAGAAAAATGTACTTTGAGGAAGGAGAAACAAACAAGAGACTCAAGGAACCAAAATCAGTAATTGCAGTCATGATATTTTCAATAATCTTCATAGTTGGAATAGGTATCTATCCAGATCCAGTTATCGAATTTGCAAAATCTGCAGTTCCAATTATGAGCGGATTGCCATCTATACACTAAGCATAGTTAGGTCAAGTAGACTCTCTAATCTTGTTCTTGCAGGACCATCATTGATTTTTCTTAATGCTGTTTTTGCTTTTTTAGAATAATTGTTGAGCATTACATCCATGCGGTCAAACACAATGCGTGGATCAGAACTTTTCTTTATCAATGTATTAAATAATTTGTCTTCATTATTCCAATCTTGTAGATCGTCTCTGATCTGATATGCTATTCCCATGTTTTTGCCATATTCTGCAAGCGCTAAAATTTGTTCTTCAGTTCCGCCGCCTAATATTGCACCAATCTTCGCAGCTGCTTCAAATGCAGTAGCAGTTTTGTATTCCATCACCTTGACATAATCATCAAAAGTAACATCTTCACTTGTCTCTAGCCTAGTTTCAATCATCTCTCCTTCACTCATCATCATTGCAGTAATTGCAAGTTCTCTTCCTATTCTTGCATTATCTAGGCGAGATGAAATATTCAAAATCAAACCCAGGACAAAATCTCCTGTTATGATACTAGTGTTGTATCCGTATTTTATGTGGAAAGGGTCCTTTCGCCTTCTTAGAATCTCGTTGTCAATAATATCATCATGAATTACAGATTCTGTATGCAAAAATTCTACTGCGCATGATGCAGAATATGCATTTTCATCACATTTTCCTACGCTTTCTGCAGATAATATGAGAATAAGTGGTCGTATTCTCTTACCGCCCTCTAAAGAATACTGTAATGGTTCAAAAAACTCTGATGCAGAGTATAATTCTAATTCTTGCTTGATTGCATCATCAACCTTGTTGATGTATCTTTCAAAGTCTTTTATGAGTGGATTTATCTCGAAATTCTTTCTATCCAAGAATTTGCACTAGCAAATCGTAATTACAGTTAGAATATTAATGCTTTTGAAAGTGGTGCTCCAGCCGGGATTTTCATCATGAAGAATTTGAACCCGGGTCGTAGGATTGAAAGTCCCACATGCTTGACCGGTCTACACCACTGGAGCCCAAATTGCATCCTATTTTATATCCATAAAATCCTTTTGAAGCCAT
>DASUKX010000046.1:0-7133 GCA_036278495.1 Nitrosotalea sp. | reverse complement strand
TCCAACGCCTGCTACTAGTCCTAATGATGTGTTTATGCCATCTCCAAATCCAAATACAAAATCTCTTATCGAACTACTTTCTTTTTGATGTGCTTCAATATGTCGTGGTTCTACTCCACTCATTGTTTCTAGTATATTCTGCCTGTTTATATGTCAGAAGTAAAAATTTTTAAAATAACGTACTCAGGTAAACGATTTATATCATAGTAGAAAGAACTCGAAGAAAGGAATGGCAGGAAGGAGAATAGTTCTAACTGCAGATCGTAGTCTCATGACTAACTATAGGGGAAATTTTCTTTATGGTTTTATAGCATGTGGTCCTTACGAAGTAGTCCCTGAATGGGTCTTTGATAAAGTATTTTGTCCTCCAGTTGAGACTGATCAAATAACTGGGGAAGCAAAAGTTGCTCAAGTAGGTCTGCGTAGAGTAGAATCTGCACTGTTACAAGGTTACAAAAGAGATGATGTGTTTATTGCAAATCCCGATTATCTTGAAAAATGTATTGGTCCTGACACTAAAGTAGTTGGAATAAATGTAATGGACCCACTTGGTATGGCTCCAGTGACCACTACCATGTCGCCAGAGAAGCTTTCCTATGTGGCAATGAAATTCAAGAGAATGTGTGCTAAAATTATTCAGCTAAAAAAGAAGTATAATTTTCACGTTGTTGTTGGTGGCAATGGGGCATGGGAGCTTGCAAAAACTGATAGAATGAAAATCCATGGTATTGATACTGTTGTTGTTGGAGAGGCAGATGAATTAGCTTTAGATCTATTCCATGATCTTGAAAAAGGTGATGCTCCAGAATTAATGCACTGTTTTGTTAAGAATATCCAAAATATTCCTATGATACAAGGTCCTACTGTCAACTCTCTGATTGAAGCAATGCGAGGATGCGGTAGAGGATGTGACTTTTGCGATGTCAATAAAAGATCAAAAAAAGATTTGCCACTAGAAAGATTACAGCAAGAAGCAAAAATGAATCTGAATTATGGATTTGATTCTATTTGGTTACATTCTGATGAAATGTTGCTCTATGGATGCGATAATAGAGACTTTCAACCAAACTATGACGCCATAATTGAATTGTGGAAGGGTCTAAAGTCTTTAGGTGCACGATTTGTTGGAACAACTCACATGACATTTTCAGCGGTATGTGCTGATCCAAAACTTCTTCATGACATGTCTGAAGTAAATGGCATGAGTGATGAAAAATGGCTTGCAACAAACCTTGGAATTGAAACCGTTGCACCCAGAATGGTCAAGAAACATCTTGGTGTAAAGACAAAACCATTTTCAACCGATGAATGGGGATGGGTTGTAAGAGAAGGTGCCAGAATATTAAATGAGAATCATTGGTTCCCAGCTGCTACTATCATAATTGGTTGGCCTGATGAAACCCCTGATGAAACCCAGTATACCATAGATTTGATTGAAGATTTCAAGAAAACAAGAATGCGTGGTCTTGTTGCACCATTATTGTATCAGGACTTTAATGAAAAGAACTCGATGCACTTTGGTAATCTTAATGAAGCACAATTTACATTATTCTGGAAATCTTGGGAACACAATCTGCGGGTTATTAATGATATAATTCCTATAATTATACGAAACAAGACTTTTGGCCCTCCTATGAAACTTGTAATGTATGGTATGATAAAAGCCGGAACTTGGGCAATAATGCGATATCTGAGAGGCTTGTCAAAAGATCTATTCAACGGAAAACTTCCAGAAGATATAATGGAAAAATACACTAGAAGTAGATCTGTAAATGCACCGTCTTATACTAGATAGATTTTTTCTCTAATGATTTGATTGCAGCATCTGCAATTGTATTTGATTTTGGAGTCAGTACCACAAAATAGATCTTGTCTGATCTCTCTGCTGTTTCTACATTTTTGAATTTTTTTAGGTTCATATCAAACTCTAATAATTTTCCATCGAGTTTTCCTTTTACATATATCATCAAATATGAATTTCCTGAAGCAGGTGTAAGTGGTATTATTGAAAAAATATATCCTTTGTACGAGTTTATTGGTAAAACATTTTTCATTGGTGGGGCCATTGTAGACATGGCAATAAATATGTCCTCCGGAGAATCAAATTCTTCAAATTCAAAATCCATTGTTTGTATTTTATGGGTCTTGTATAATAATCTATGATCTTGTACCTGTTTATGTGTATACTTTGGTATTTCTGAATAATTTTCTCTAATATTGCGAAGTTCTCTAAAATTTGGTTAGTTATTTCTAATGTGAACTTATCCAATTCTATTTCTGACAAAAATATTTGTAAATGTATGAAATGTTAGTATTTTGGCATAAATCTTAGTCCAGTCTTTGCTGATACTGCAATAATTGATACTATTGCAATTGCAAGTACTAGAGCTGCGATTGGGCCAAACTCTGGAACTACGACTGTTCCAACTATGTCGACCTTTGAATCTCCATTATGGAATGGAATACTTAGTATTCTTACATTTTGATTCTTGGTTTCACTGAACTGTGTAACTTGCTTACCGTTAACTGACACTAGGAAAGAACTATCGTCTAATCCTGCTACACTAACATTTGTTCCTGTAAGATTTGCATCAGGATTTTCTGGCGGTGGTACTTTTGCATCAATCATATTTCTTGGTAATGTTACTGTGATTGAACCGTCTGCGTTTGTGTTTAGTGTAATCTCTAAGGTATACTGTTGTGCTAAAATATTCATGCTGCTAACAGTGCCTCCCTTTATGATGTATGGGATGTTGTAAATTTGATTGCCTGATTGCAATCCATATGTTGCATTGATGGCTTTGGTAATTGTATTACTTCCATCTCCGCCTTTATAATGAAATTGTAAAGTGGCATTTGTGTATAATCCGTATTGTGCAGTTATTGTATAATTTCCAGCGTCCTTCCAATATGGACCTGTAGTTGGAAATGTTTTGGTAAAACTTCCATCTGCCGATGGTAATAATTGACCGATGAAAACTAGATTCTTTAGTGGACTAATGACCTTGATTGTTACAGCTGTTGCATTTATTGGATCTCTGATATGTCCAGTCATGATGACCATGTCGCCTTGACTATATGTAGGCAAATCTGTATTAAGGGCTAAAGGTGCCAATGTGGATTTGCTTACTCCTGTCTGATTTGCTTCTTGTTGTAAAAGATCGTATGCATTTGTCTGATTCCCTTTTGGATTTGACGGCCCGCCTACTTGTGCGTAAGCTGGTGATGCAATTATCACAATACTGGAAGTGATTACCATTAATGCTAGATAAAAGACAATTGATCTGTTCATACTTGCTAGCCAATACTCAAGGATCTTGAGTATTTATGTATTGATAAAAGAAAATTTGACTTTTAGTTCTAGTATTTTGGCATAAATCTTAGTCCAGTCTTTGCTGATACTGCAATAATTGATACTATTGCAATTGCAAGTACTAGAGCTGCGATTGGGCCAAACTCTGGAACTATCTGTGTACCGATTATCTCAATATCCTGATCTCCTTGTAGGAATTGGACTGTTATGTTTCTGAAATCATTATTTGCAGATTCACTCTGTGGTTTGACCTCTGCTCCGTCTATTAGGATGATAAATGCATCATCTTGACCTGATGTTGTCTTTGAATCGATTAATGCTCTTGGTAATTGCAGTGTGATCGTCCCATCACTTGTGGAATTTATTGAAACAATAACTGACAAACTTTGTGTGTCTATAGTCATGGTCTTTACAGCTCCCCCACTTATTGTGTAATTGACATTGAAAGTCTGTTGACTGGTAGGATCTTTAAGCTGGAATACGTTACTAGTTACAGTGGGTGTACTTTGAAATGCGAAAGTGACCTGTGCAGTTACATTTGGAGGGCCATATTGCACCTTTACTGTATAATCGCCATTTAATTTCCAGTATGGCCCTACTGCTTTTATGGTATCTGTATACTTGCCGTCTTGTGAAACATCAATCTGTGCTACTTGGACTAGACTGTTGTTTGGATCAAATATCTGTATGACTAACGGGGTTCCAACTACTACTGATTGTACTTGACCTGAGATTACGATTGTATCTCCTAGTGTGTATGATGTCTTGTCGATACCAGTTGTAATTAGAGCCGCTGTGGGGGGAGATGCTTCTGGTGTTGCATCTTGTGCAAAAATGGGGATGGATAATGCTGAAAATGACAAAATCATTATGATGAAAATGGACGCGTAATGCATATTGGAGTTGTGTCTTTCCGTTGTATATTTCCTTTACTATGTTAGTAATAAAAAATGAAAAAGTAGAGCGTCCTAGTATTTTGGCATAAATCTTAGTCCAGTCTTTGCTGACACTGCAATAATTGATACTATTGCAATTGCAAGTACTAGAGCTGCGATTGGGCCAAACTCTGGAACTATCTGTGTACCGATTATCTCAATTTTTTCTGATGCCATTTGGAATGGAATTGTGATTGTTCTTGTGTCTGTGGAGGGTGACTCTGTAAATTGCTGTACTTGTTCGCCGTCAATTAAGACTGCAAATACACTGTCGCTTGTACCACTTTTTGCATCAAGCACTGATCTTGGAATGTTGAGGGTTATCTGACCGTCATTGGTTGCTTGTATGTTGATAACAAGGGCCTTTGATGCTGAGTCTAATGTAGCTCCTGAAACTGTTCCACCATCAATGGTGTAATCAATACAATACATCTCAGTACCTACTGTAGCTGAGAGTTGTTGTAATGTGCAACTTGTCTGTCCGCCACCGCCTGGTAATGTGAATTGTGTTGTTGTTGAAAGCAGTCCTTGTTGTGATCCAGCTTGAACATAAATGGTATAAGTTCCACCTGAAGTCCATAATGGACTTGAAGTGTTGATTTTATCTTGAAAATCACCATTGCTGCTCAATGTTAGCTGATCTACTTCTACAACCTTCCCATTGGTGTCTGAAACCTTCATTGTAACAGCTTGTCCACCTATGGCGTTTTGTACATGTCCTGTTACAATTATCGTTGATTGTCTGTCATACGTATCTTTGTCGGTTGACACTGTAATTGGCAGAATTTGTTGAGATCCAGTACTGGGGCTGATTTGGCTTGGATATGTTGTTGTATCTGCCGGTGATACTGCAAATGCCGGCATGATGCCTACTACAGCTGCCGTAGCAAGAATTGCGATCAACGCATATTCTTTATGAGTACTCATCTTATTGGCGATTATGAAGTAAGACTATTTATGTATATTTAAAAAGATAATTAAAAATTGAATGATGTTGTTCTGATTAATTTTTAATATTAGAGCAATTTAACACGATAACTGTTTGATCCATGTCCAAAATGCTTACCTCTGAGGTATTATGTGACATGTTGGACTGAATCTAGATGTGAAACGGTAACATGAAATTATGGCATGTGTTGATTTGTTCTGTTATTTTACTGATAGTTTGATCAGTGTTTTCACTAGTATCTGAAAATTATAAAAAATGAAAAAGTAGAGAGTTCTAGTATTTTGGCATAAATCTTAGTCCAGTCTTTGCTGACACTGCAATAATTGATACTATTGCAATTGCAAGTACTAGAGCTGCGATTGGGCCAAACTCTGGAATTTCTGGTGCTTCGCCTGCGAGTTGGAATACAGCTGAATTAACTCTTGCTTGTTCGTCTCCTTGTTGTACTGTAATTGTGTATTGTCCATTCTCAAACCAGAGATTGCCAACAGTGCTTATCTTTGTAACAAAATCGCCATTGTTGTCTAAGGTTACTTGAGCTGCTGTTACTACATTACCTGATGGGCTTGTTACTTTGATGGCCACATCTTGTCCTGGGTATGGATTTGCAACATGTCCAGTGACCATAATTTGTGAATTGTGATCATAAACTGGTTTGTCAGTTGTCACCGTAATTGCTATTGGTGGTATCTGTTGAATGTTGCTAGTGTCGTTACAGTCGGGGCATGCGAGGTATGGGTTATCTGCTGCAAAAGCAGGTAATACACCTACTACAGCTGCCGTAGCAAGAATTGCGATCAACGCATATTCTTTATGAGTACTCATCTTATTGGCGATTAAGCATAATGGATATTTATGTATATTTAAAAAAGACTCTGGTACCTTCTCGGTACATAATTCTCCGTGTTTCCAGTCGGGACATGCGATTTTCGTTCTTTTGCAAGTCTATCGATTGACAATGATCCGATTTTAAATAATTCTCATTCCATCAATGGTTATGGTTTTGACGCCCCAAGATCGTGGAGTTATTGAGATAATCATAGATCAAATAATCAAGGGAGGTAGAGACCAAAAGGAAAGCATACTTAATCCAAAAGTAAAACAGGCTCTTCATTTGAAAACTCCCGAGGACTGTTTTTGGCATGTTCTATGGTGAACTAAACTCATCAATCAGTTCCTACTTTACAACAGTAAAACGCAGTAAGCCTGATCCAACAGAACTTGGCGAGATTTCTGATATTGTATTAAAGCGACTTCCTGAGATTAGAAATTCGATTTATTTTTCTGAATAATGCGAGGCCATATCTTGCGTCAAAGTGCGTCATTTCTTATGAACCGACCAGCCTAAAATCTTCATTGTAACATGCAATGGATGCACAGCATCTAAATCCTAGTTTGACGCATAATTATGCCTAGATTAGATATGGTATGCATAATTAAAAAGACAAAGTTACAGAAGATTTGCAGTATACTTAGGAATATGATAGAGTACAAAATAAAATCAATGAGAGAGACTAACAAAATTCATTTTAGTCAAGATCATAAATTGTATCACAAGTCATGTTTGAAACTTGAACAAAACTTATCTATTTCATATTTTATAATGAGAGGCAATGCTATTGGCTAAAAGCAGTTTGTCACCTAAAGTGACCAATATATTTGACTATAGCATTTTAGATCAAACTTGCCCAAGTTTAACCGTGGATTTCGTAAAATGGATTTATAAAGCCGTGTATAGTGTGCCAAAACAGACAAATGGAATTAATGTCTATAATTATAGTGGAGATATGATGAACGAATGACACATGAAATTTCGGCATATATGGAGATTACATATTCTAAAGAAAGATTGTTAGAAATGAATCAAAACCATGAAAAGAATTGTGAATTACTTATTCGTTTACTCAAAAATGGACTGTCAGAAAAAGGAATTAAA
>DASUKX010000045.1:0-8506 GCA_036278495.1 Nitrosotalea sp. | reverse complement strand
TCCCCAGAGGAATCACATTATTTGAAGGAGATATTGGTTCTGGGAAATCAACCATTCTGATGGGAATAGAGTTTGCATTATTCGGACTAGGCTCGCAAAAGCCAGAAGCGCTTCTCTCAAAGAAAGCAAATTATGGGTCAGTTATCTTGAATTTTGAATCAGGGGGGCAAAAATGTGAGGTAAAACGCACACTGAAGAGAAAAGGGGACACGGTGAGCCAAGACCCAAAGCACACACATTTGAAGATAAACGATGAGGAAGAACCTCTCTCACCTACAGAATTAAAACAAAGAGTCTTACAAATTCTCAACTTTAACGAACCAGGAGACCCTCGCTCAGAGAGTAGGATCTACAGGTATGCAATATTTACACCACAGGAAGAGATGAAGCAGATTCTATACGAATCATCAAAGAGATTAGAGACGATAAGAAAAGCTTTTGGCGTAGAAGACTACAAAATTGCAGTCGAGAATTCAAAAGAGATACTGAGATTTTTGCATGAAAGAGTTGGCATCTTCAAGGAACGATTCAAGGATATGGACAAACATGAATTAGATTTGAAAAACTCTAATGAAAATATCTCCAAGGCTGAAGGTATCACAAATGAGATACAAAAACAAGAAAAAGAATTACAAGAGAAAAAAAGTATAGTGCTTGAAAATATTGAGAGCATAAGAGAAAAACAACAAGAACAAAGAGAACTTGAAACAAACAGAAAAAACATTGAAAACCAGATTGCAGAAAAAGTCATAGAGCAAAAAAAGATTTCAAATCAAATAAAGCAAACATTAGAAGAGATAGAAGAATCAGAAAAAGAGTTACATGTGCAAAAAAGAATTGTAAAGCCAACTTCAAAAAGTATTGAAGAGATAAATCAGAAAATCAAAGAGTTTACTGAATTAAAAAATACTATAGGCAACTTGGAATATAGAAAAGTAACACTTGCAGATGACATAAAAAAACTAGAAACAAGATTAAAAGAATACAAGGGATCTACAACATCCGAATTAAACACTCAATTAGAAAAGATCAAAGAAGAGAGATTAAACTATCAAGAAAAATACGAGGATCTACAAAAGGAATTAAAAGAAATACAAAGAAAAGAAGCAAGATTAGAAGCAGAGAAAAAAGTAAAGGAAGATGGAATCAGAAAAATATCAGAACTAGGTTCAAAATGCCCTCATTGTGAGCACCCACTAACATCTGAACACAAACAGAAGGTATGGGAACAATACAATCAGGAATTATCAGCCATAAAAGAAGAAATAGAGAAAATCTCAAAAAAACAAAAGGAACTTGAATCCCAAAATGCCAAACTTGAGCAAGTCATTTTTGAGGCAGATAGTAAAATCAAAACCATTCAAAGTACACTCCCTGATCTTGAAAATCTCCTTACAAAAACCAAAGAATTGAATGAAAATGAAAACAATCTAAAGGAGATAAGAAGCAAGAACGTAGTTTCAGAAAAGGAGGATCTGCCAGAGTCTACCACATATGAAGAACCAGTGGAGTATTTTACAAATCTCAAAGAGGCCATTCAAAGATACCAAAATGCCGAGGTCAGAATATCAGACATTGAGAAAAATATAGCAAAATTAACTAGATCAAAAAAACAATACGAAGAAGACACCGATACAAAATCCAGTCAGATTAAACAATTAGAAGACGAATTGATAAAAACATCATCCAAGTTGAAAACTTTGCAATCAATAGACAACCAATATGCGGAATTAAAAAATGAGGAAAATAACCTAAATAGCGAAATAAACAAACTTGCAATTACCATTTCTATAAATAAAGAAAAAATAGAAAATGAGAGAAAAAATATAGCAAAACTTGAGCAAGAAATATCAAAAGCACAGAAATGGCGAGATGTTCATAAAAAGTACTCAAATTACCATAATTGGTTAAACGAATTTTTTATCCCCGCTGTTGATAGAATTGAGAAACAAGTACTATTATCCATACAACAAAACTTTAACGAAACATATCACAGATGGTACTCCATTCTAATTGATGATCCCACCAAAGAATCAAGAATTGATGAGAATTTCACTCCAATAATAGAACAAGACGGATACGAGCAAGATATTACATTTTTGAGCGGAGGTGAGAAGACTAGTGTGGCGCTTGCATACAGATTGACTCTAAATTCACTCATGAGACAAGAATCAGAAAGTATGAAATCAAATTTGCTAATCTTGGATGAACCAACAGACGGATTTAGCAAGACTCAACTGGCCAAAGTTAAAACATTGCTTTCTGAATTAAAATCTCAACAAATTATTTTAGTGTCACATGAAAAAGAGCTTGAAACATACGTAGACAACATATTTCACATAAACAAAAGCTCTGGCATATCAAAAGTTACAAGACTGGCAAATTAGATTATGTTAAACTCTATCCACCAGTAAGTTTGGCAAATTTTTCATTCTTGCAAAGGCTTTCCATGAATTTGAGGTTGGACAATGCAACGACTGCAGAATCTCGTACTTGCTCACTTGAATCCTCAAGTGCTTTTTGCAATGTTTCCTTGGCATCTTGAGAGCCAATGACTCCAAGTGCAACTGCAGCCTCGTGTCGTACAAACAAGCTAGGATCATTTCTAGTTGCATCCTCTAATGGCTTGATGCCGCTTCTCAGACACATCTGTCCAAGCGAGAATGCTGCCTCATGTCGTACCAGTTCGTTCGAGTCATTTTTTAGAATACTCGCAATATGTGGAACAACATCTTCTCCTCCCATATCTACAAGAATGCAGACTGCTCTGCATCGTATCACAAAGTCATTGTCATTTAACAGACCAACAAAATAGTCCTTGTCTTTATTTTCATATTTTTCTTCCATTTCGGATAAAAGTGCAAGACGGTTTGTTGGAACAACTTCCATGAGTTTGGTTTTATCATCGAATATTTAGTCGTTATCTAGTCCGCACAAATATTTGACAATTTTTTTACAAGCCAATACTTGGTTTGACCAGTCTAGTTTGTAAAACTAGATTATTTTTTTGAAAATGACTTCTAATAGCATCTTCTGACACTAGCAACTTGTCAGTGTACAGATACACATCGCCAGTAAATCTGAAAATAGACATGTCTGGTATTTTTCTCTCAAGAGGGTTTTCAGACTCTTTTGTTTTTTGTACTTGAGACAGAAATTTTTCCACCAAGTCTGGAATCTGGACATATTCGCTGCTCAGTTCAGGAATAATGACTGCAACATGTTGGAATTTTTCAGAATCGTTTTGAATTGCAAGCATTCGAAATTTTTTATTATTTTTGACTTCACCAGTCTTTTTGTCGGTGAGTAGAAATTCCCAATCAGCATGAATGATAGCGCATTGTGAAAACTCGTTTCTCATCTTGGATGTTGCAGATTCAAAGACATCTAGTTTTTTCAATTATACTCAAAAATGGTGATAGAAATGAGGCCTTTATCTCTAGTGCTTGAATGACATACATTTGAAGAGCGCCAATCATAATAAAATCAGTAAATCACGTGTTCTTTTTGAGAGCGATTCATCATGGCAGGTATGATGGATACTAGTAATACGAATGTAGATATGTAAAATATCAAGTGTATCGAACTCATAAAACTTGCAATTGTTGCTTCTGATTCTGCTTGAGCAGAAGAGCCCAGAAAAATTGATTCCAGTTCCGATATAGGTACAGTACTTGCAATCAATGCAAATGATATCCCAAGACTCATAATGTTTCCAAGTGTTACAAGTGTTGTGCTCATCCCTGCTGCAACACCTCGTCTTTGAGGTGGAACTGAATTCATAATCGAAGATCTGTTAGGTGATGCAAATATTCCCATGCCAGCACCCACTAGTGAAAGCGGTAAAACCAAATCATCAAAGCTTGTTCTAGCACCAATCTGAGAAAGTATCAAAAATCCAACAGCAGACAAAAGCAATCCAGCAATTGTCAGAAGCTTTGAACCATACCTATCAGAAAGCCATCCACTCAGAGGCCCAAATGTTGCAATCGTAAACGATACAGGAATCAGGTAAATGCCAGCTGTAAAAGGACTAAGATGCATTGATGGCCCTTGCAGATAAAATGCCATTATCAATACCAATGCGCCCCTTGCAAGCGCATTTAGAAATATTGTAACATTTCCTGCAGAAAAAAATCTGATTTTAAAAAGAGACAGATCAAACATTGGCTCTTTAACTTTAGATTCAACATATCCAAACAAAGCCAATAGAGAAAATCCGCCAGATACGAGAAGTATTGCGCCAATAGAATTTACCACTTGGAGTGAGCCAAATGTGATTCCAAGCATCACACATGTGAGACCGATTACTAAGATCAAGTTTCCAGTCCAATCTATCTTGCCTTTTACAATTGATCCAAGTTCTCGAAGTTTTGCACGCGACCAGACAATTGCAAAAATTCCAATCGGAATGTTTACCAGAAATATTGCTCTCCATCCAAGCGTTTCTGTCAGTATTCCTCCAAGCACCAAGCCCAATGCAGACCCAATCACAATAGAGACCTGGTTTAGCCCAAGGGCTTTTCCTCTTTCTTTTGCATCAAAAGCATCTGTAAGTATGGCAGCACTATTAGAGAACAAAAATGCAGCACCCAGAGCCTGAATTACCCTAAACAAAATCAACTCAGGTCCAGTCTGAGCAAGGCTGCAAAGAAATGATGCAATCGTGAAAAGTATCAGGCCAAAGTTGTACAATTTCACCCTGCCAAACATGTCTGCCAGTCTACCAAAACTGAGAAGAACAGACGTAGTAACAAGGCCATAAGAGAGTATTATCCATATGGTCTCAATAAGAGAGACATGCAAGTCAGGCACAAGCCTGGGCAGTGCAATAATCAAAATATTAGCATCAAGGGACGCCATTAATATGCAGATAGTAGTATTAGTTAGTGCTATCCACTTGTATTGCATTATTTTAGCTTGAATAAATTACTATAAATCTCATGTTGATTTCAAATGAGATTTAAATTTTAGAAAAAACTTCTAGTTGTTGACTACATATTTCTCAGGCAAATCAATCAGAATCAGTTCAGTTGACACTTGGGCCTGTATTGTTATACCATCTTGATTTGATATCATCGCAGCATCCCTTGTCTGCAATACACTTCCTCCAAGTTTTATCTTGCCATCAATCACAAACAGATATGATTGCCTTCCAGGGCTTAACTTGTGTTCCACGGTATGGTTTGCCTCCAGTGTTGCAAGATAAAATGATGCATCCTGGTGGATTTGCAAAGCATCAGAGCCGCGAATACTTTCAGATACAACTACTGGAACCAGCTTGTTCATCCTTTCTTCTTTTGTAAATTTCTTCTGCTCCCAAGATGGTGCAAGACCCTTCTTGTTTGCAAACACCCACATTTGCAAAAGTCGCAGTGGTTTTTCTTTTGAATGATTTGATTCAGCATGCATTATTCCAGAACCTGCAGTCATCCTTTGTACTTCACCAGGATATATCACACCTTGATTTCCTTGGTTGTCCTTGTGTTCTAGTTCCCCATCTATTACATATGTTATGATCTCCATGTCCCTGTGATGGTGGAAATCAAATCCCGTACCCGGTTGTATTTCATCATCGTTGAATACACGCAATGGTCCAAAGTTTACCTTGTCAGGATTTTGATAGTCTGCAAATGAAAAGTGGTGGTATGTAGTCAGCCAGTCTGTCTTGTTTTGATAGTGCTCATTTGCCCTGATTATTCTAGTGCTCATTTTGATGCCTCTAGGTTTTTTCGAATTATTTTGGCAACATTTCGTATGGTAACAGTACTTATGCCAGACGCCTTGGCAATCTTATCCTGAGTGACCCGCTCTCCATTTAGTATGGAAGCCAGGAACAAGGCCGTAGCCGCAAGTGATACAGGGTTTTTCCCATCTACGATTCTTTTTTGCTTTGATTTTTCGATTATATCCAGAGCGTCTCTTTTTGCCTTTTCACTTATGCCCACAGACGTACCAATCTTTGATACAAATTCTGACGGATCCAATGACCCTACTTGTAATTCTAATGTCTTGACAAATACTCTATAGTGTCTTGACAGATCCTTGAATGAAATATTTCCTGCATCAGAGACATCTTGCAATGTCCTTGGCACACCCGATTCTCTGCATGCCACATACAAGGCAGATAAAATCATTCCAGATATTGTTCTTCCTCGAATGATGTTTTTTGTCAATGCTTTTCTGTACAGATAAGCAGCCCGCTCAACTATAGCATCAGAGACATCAAGCTTTGGTTGGATTGCACCCATTATGACAAATGCAGATCGTAAATTTCGTTCAGTAGAGCTAGACTTGCTTCTAGTATCCCATGTTCGCAGCCTATTGAAGGTATACTTCATGTATGGAGATATGAAATTTCCAGATGCATCTTTGTCAGTGTGTCCAATTATTGTAGACAATCCCTTGTCATGAATTGACAATGTGGAACCAAGTCCTGTTCTTGTACTGGCATTGTAACCATCATATGTAAATGACTTTTGTTCGGTCAAGTCTTCGGTCTTGTCAGTTACCACTTCACCACAACTTGCACATATGACTTCACCACGGATGCTATCAGTTACCAGTGGGCC
This sequence comes from Nitrosotalea sp., assembly GCA_036278495.1. Classification (GTDB taxonomy): domain Archaea; phylum Thermoproteota; class Nitrososphaeria; order Nitrososphaerales; family Nitrosopumilaceae; genus Nitrosotalea. The sequence goes on along the minus strand of DASUKX010000045.1, from coordinate 1,934 downwards.
GTGCAAGTTACCGTCGTGTGTACACGTTGACATATTTTCAAATACGAGTTTTTGTTTCTTATTAGATATCATTTGTATAGTTACTATACACTCGAAAGTATTTAAAATGTTAAGTGTGGATAAAGATATCAGATTAACTCATGGTAAGTTAGTATCATAACAAAAGATGCCTAGACAACTAGCGGTTTTGAATAGATCTCTTTTAGAATCTTTGGCTTGCCATCCTTGAACACATCCTTGGCACAATACTGCATAGAAAAGGCAGCCATTGATTCAAGTACAGGGTTTAGTGCCATCCCTTTTTTCGTGATGACGTATTCAATTTTGATAGGAGTCCCAGCATAGATTCGCTTCTCAATTATGCCATTTTTTTCCATTTCCCGTAACCGTGCCGAGAGAGTTTTTGGATTTATTCCCTCTACCGAGTCCAAAAACTGGTTGAATCTAGTTTGGCCAAGCTTTGTCATGTTACGCAAAATATGTACGGTGAATTTTTTTCCAATAATTTTAAAAGTATTATCAATAGGACACGCCTTTAGAGAGTCAAGCAAATGTTTGCATTCTTCTTCTTTCAACTTACCATTTCCTCAGTTGATATCACTATTATCACTTTCTAATTTATATGCTTACCTTTGTATATCTAATATAAGAAATAACATGACAACCCAGACACAACATAAACACCAGTGGACTGTAAGAACAAATCACTGGCAATGCAACACATGTGGAAAGACGTACGGATAAACATGCCAACTTTCCAACTTTTTTGTTATCTAATCAGAGCGGTTTTGATTTGTAACAGTCAGTGCATATCTCAACTGTCTTGCCATATTTTTTTGAATAGTACGCACCAAGTTCCCGATGCAGGTTGCACATAAAACATAACCCAAAATTCATGGAAACAATTACGTGATTGTTTGTAATAGATTTTGTGGATTGCATTAGGCAGAAAATCTTTTGATTTTCCCAGAAAGCGAAAACATGCCAACAATTAGAAGAAAAGATACTCCAAAGATCGGCATCGCAAGAGGGCCAAACTCTGGAACTGTGGCAGTCATTGTTTTTGTTTGTGTTATAGTAAATCCATTAATTTTGGCACTAGCAGTTATGCTAAAATCTCCAGATGTTGCAGTGAATGGAATTTTAAACGAGAGTGCAAAGTTGCCATTTTGATCAGATTGAACTGTCCTGATGAGTATTAGATTTCCAGACGAGTCCTTTATTTGCAAGGCAACCAATGCGCTTGGTTGTCCTGTCACAGTACCACTTAGCTGAACTATATCGCCTGGAAGATAATGGTCCTTGTTTGTAGTAAGTGTGATGGATGATTCCTCCTGGGCAAAAGCATTGATGAGTCCAGGTAATGCAATCAGCATCACTAGCGCAATAGGCATGATCCTAGCCTTGTTTTCCCTATGAGAGGCCGACAAAGTATGAAAGTTCATTTGATTGTGATGTTCCTCCCTTGTTTGGCCAGTCAGTAAATACATTAGCATAGACACTAGCAAGTCCTGTTCCTGCTTGTGATGGAACATAATATGGAAGAACTACTTCGGATTGTCCCGGGCTTAGGGTATACTGGGCTGATGCAGTGCCAAGGCTGCTCACATTAGAGTCAAAGAGATTCACAGTTACAAGAGATTGAGAATTCATATCAGATTGTATCACCACTTTGACATAACCTGTCTGTCCTCTAGCTATCATTGATATTGGATTTCCTTGCTGATCAGTTGGTTGAACAGAGATTATTGATATCCCGTTTGGTCCAGTGGAATTATTTTCAATGTTTTGGATGCAAGTGTTTACTCCATTTACAACAGTTAGCTGTCCTGTATTGTCAAAGCATGACTGTATTCTGCTGTCTGCAAGATTGTATTCGACATTTAGTTCATTATTGAGGCTAACCATTTGAACATGGTTTATTGTAGCATACT
>DASUKX010000044.1:0-11610 GCA_036278495.1 Nitrosotalea sp. | reverse complement strand
TGACCTCGATTCAAGCGTATTATTATTTGAACAGAATGCAATTAGTTATTATCCGACTTTGACTGATTATCATAGCCAGGCGATGAAGAAGAGTTAGAGACATGACACAAAATGATTGTTAATTCAGTGACTCTGAGTTCTGGCAATATCTATTTATTGAAATATTCTAGTTCTAGATTGAAATGAAATTTGAGAAACGTGAGATCCTACTGATTGTTGGAATTTTGTTTCTCATGATAGGCATGATGGCATTTCTTCCACCTGCTATTGCACTGGCAATTGCAGTTTTGTTCTATTTTGCAATCCGAGTATTTGTCGGAAGGAGAAAAAGACAGATTCAAAAAGAAGTTGGTCAGGGCATTTGTGCAGTTTGCGGGACTAGGGTTGTTGAGGGCAAGTGTCCCAAATGCGATACAGCCTAAAACTTGTTATCTAATTTGATACAAATTCTACGTACGACTTATAATGCTTGTAGGGGATCTTTTGGCTATGAAGATTACGGCATATTGGGCGTTAACCACCAGCTCAACTTTTCCTCAATCAATACCTAAAATTGTAAATCCAGCTCTGAATTGGTATAACAGATGAAATTTGCTAACCCTTACGCTATTGTTGGAATTCTTGTATTGCTTGTAATTGGGCAAAGCTATGCAGCAAGTGGACAGACCGTATCCATTGCAAATCATGTTGTGATAAATGAAGTAGAACTCAATCCTCCATCTGATGACACCAAGTCTCCTGCACAATGGGTTGAACTGTACAATCCTACAAGCTCACCTGTAAACATAGGAGGATGGACAGTTGGCGCCACCACTGGACTAAAACAGGCCTATACAATATCTGCCGGAACTACAATACAGAGTCAACAATTTATTGTATATCATTATGTGCCGATATGGTTTCCACATGCTGGTGCTGTAATACAGCTCAAAGGCCCAGACGGTACCATAATAGACCAAACACCTCCGTTATCAGACACGCAAGGAGATGGTAACACTTGGCAGAGAATCTATGATGGACTTAGCACTGGCTCACAAAGCGATTGGGTGTACAAGGGTGGCACTCCAGGTTTTTCAAATGGCAAGCCGCCGACAACTACTGTCACAACACAACTTTCAATCTCTGTATCATCTGACAAACAGACTTACATTTTTGGTGACTCTGTAAATATTGGAGGCCAAGTTTCACAGCTGGTCAAGGATCCTGCAGTATCTTCGATTCCGCAATCTGTCAATCTAGTTTTGTCAGGACCTCAAGGATTCAAGACAACATTTTCACTTTATCCGGGTAATGATTTCAAATTTGCAAAATCTGTAAAGACTGACCAAGTTCTTGGATTTGCTGAAGGAACATACACAATTTCTGCATCATATGGTGGAACACAAACATCATCTACATTCACATTGGGTTCTGCCGCATTTGTTCCTCCAACACAGGCTGCACCAACTACGATGGTGATATCAACAGACAAGTCAAACTATACCATTGGACAGCCAATTGTTTTACTGGGAACTGTCTCAAATGTAATCCCATTAACTCCTGTCCAGTACAAGGTGTATGATCCTGGCAATGTCTTGATATATCAGGGAACTCTGTTTCCGGATGTTCAAGGAAAAATAACTTCGATAAATCCGTATCAAAGCAGTGTCGGTAGCTCTGGACTCTCTATTAATAGCGTAAATCCTGTTTATGGAGTATATCGGGTAACTGCATCATATGGTGGTGCATCTGCCTTCACAACTTTTGCATTGGTATCAACACAGGCACAGGCTCATGTAATTACAATGTCATCTGACAAGATTGTATATGCTCCAGGTGAGACTGTAACACTCAAGGGCAGTTCATTGCTTCAGGGATTACAAAATCTTGGACTAAATCCTAGTCTACAGATAATCCAGACAACTGTTGGAGGAAGTAGCGGAACACAGACTTCTGGAAATCGTGGTGTGGTTCCAAACACTGCAAATGTCAAGACAATAGTCAGTCTTCAAACTGATAATACTTTTACATACAAATTTGTAATTTCTGGAACATCTGATGGTCTAGGAAATTATCGCGCAATTGTCTCAGTGCCACAAGGAACTGCAGAAGCTGACTTTGTTGTTGTAGAAAATCCTGCAGATTACAAACCTACTAGCTTACCGTCATCACCATTTAGTATTACTACGGACAAAAGTTCGTATGCATTAGGCGATCCAATCACAATATCTGGAAAAATCCTGAATCCTATACAACTATCAACTCAAAATGCTGGAGCCACTGTAACTATCCAGGTGTTAAATTCTACGGGAACGCCAATATTTTCTGGTGGCAGTTTCAAAAATAACTTGGGTGTTCCTACTCAAAATGCACTCTCTTACTTCTCATTTCCTGATGCCAACGGTAATTTTCAGGTACAGCAAATAATACAAACTGGAATATATCAACCAGGAACATATACACTCAAAGCGTCTTACAGTAATTTGGTAACATCTACAACCTTTACTGTATCTAATCCGCTTGTAACTGGCTCACAGGGCCCATTGGGGATAAACACGGACAAAAAAGTCTACGGAGTGGGGGAGACTGTCCAGTTGACCGGACAAGTTTCATCACTGACAGATGCATCGTCTCTTACACTGAGCTTGGTAAAACCTGACGGGGAACAAGCATCATTTCCACTGTCTGTGAAAAATGGCGTCTTTTCATGGAGTTGGACAATACCAAGTACTGCAAAGACTGGTGCTCAGACATTGACTGATAGGTCGGTTTCTCCAGTGTTTGATCCGACAATCAATGTTTATGGTATTTACAGAATAAAGATAACTTCAACAAATGCCAACTCTGATTTATTCTTCCAAGTATCTAAAAACCCGCAGCCAAACCAGGATATTGCTCCAATCGTATTGATGACTGATAAGACAGATTACTTGTCAACTGATGTGGCAAAGATCTGGGGTGAAGTTATTCCAGTACAAAATGCTGCATCACAGGATACCTCTACAACTGCTCAAGTTTTGATTTATTCAAACGACGGTCAACAGATATACCGTGGTGACGCAACTGTGAACCAAGGGGGTCAGTATTATGTCACGGTGCCACTCCATACTGGTGTCTGGAAGACTGGCACATACAAGGTCTATGTCCAGTATGTGACAAACAGAGTTATTGGTTCCTTTAACGTAACTGACCCATTTACTACAAGCTCTGACAAATTGCAACTCTTCATGACAACTGATACTGACAAGTATCTTCCTGGCCAAACTGTTCTTGTGACTGGAAGAACAAGCTATATCATTTCTCTTAACAATGTGGATCTTGCATTTGGCTTGACAAATGATGTTGTAATCAGCGAAGGCCAGGCAATATCAAAGAAAGGAAACATAGTGCCAAAGGCTACTGTACCTTTTGATCAATATGGCTCGTTTAGTTATGATTACAAAATTCCTGCAAATGCTCCACTTGGAAACTATACCATAATAGCTCAAGTGCCGTTTGGGGCATACAATGCGTACTTTAACGTGGTAGACAAATTGCCTCCACAAATAGTTCCGGTTGCACCAAATGAGACCAATACCACTCCATCCTCTGGTATGAACCAGACCAACTCTACTGGTGTCCCTACAATACCTGCTCCATTGACTATAGGACCGACACAAAAACCAAAGTCGACTAACACATTTGTAGAAAAGACCAACTCGCTTTCAGAATCTGTACTTCCAGTAAACCTCTATTCAAAATCGGTTGGAAGTACAATGTATTATCCGCAAAAACTTGACGGACTCCTTCGAGTAAATCCTGGTGATGAAAATTCAGTCAGTGTCAAGGTGAGCTCGCAAGATGGTACGTGTGTCATTGGACCTGACGCCGGATGTAAAATAACCCAGTCTACTGTCCACTCTGGGTCATTATATCAAACAGTTACAGTAAATGGCATGGACTATCTTGTTGGCTATTCTGGAACGGGTGTAAGATTAGAGCAGTTTAGCATAATTCCTGCACACTCTGGTGATGTCATCCCAGATGGACAGTGGGGTGTTGAGATAGTCAAAAAAGACCAGGTGACAAGATTCTACTATCAAGTCACTTATACAAGTAAATAATTTTTCAAATCTCAAACAATTTATTGTTGATATCTCTGTCTTGGTATGATGCAGATTCAAGTGTTAATGTTTGAGCAGGATGATCCATCAAAATGCACTGCTGCAAAACTGGTCAAGTTTGGAATTGCAAAACGAATCAAACACTTGACTGGAAAAGATATGATTCTAAATCCATTTGCAAAGGAGTTTGTCCTAAAAATTGATAGGGATGTGACACAATCCATCACTGGAATTGACTGTTCCTGGGAATTGGCTCAAAATATGTTTCTCAAAAGATTTGTTGGGGCATCAAGAAAACTTCCTCCTCTGCTTGCGGGAAATCCAGTAAATTATTCCAAAGTTGGCAAGCTTACAACTGCTGAAGCAATAGCGGGTGCGTTGTATATCATGGACTATGGAGAGCTTGCAGATTCAATACTTGGCAAGTTCAAGTGGGGGCATACATTTTTTGACCTAAACCAGTACTTGCTCCAAGATTATATCAATGCAAAAACCGCTGATGATGTAAATACCATATCGCAAGAATATAGATTGGCGCAGTGATTTTACCTGTCTAGATGTTTGGTGAGAAATATTCCTCGTCTGAAGGAGTCTTTTTGACTGGCTTGAATCTGTATAGGCTGCGATAGATCTTGTAAATTACCCTGTTTTCTTTCAATCTAGGGGCTATCATTTGCCAAAAGTATCTTGCTTTGATGCTTGCAAATCTTGAATCTCGTACTACAAAGACACTGTAGCGTGATTTTTCTACAATCTCCATTGTTCTTGGACTAAATGCCTGCTCTGACTGATTTCCTGCCCCTACAATTACAATTTCTGGTTCCTTGTTCAAGTTTTCAAGTATGTCTTTTGTTATTTCAGAACTTGTTGGATATACTCTTTCAACTGGTACCTTTCGCAGATCAAGGTCAAACATTTTTTCATTAATTCTACTCAGAATGTCTCTTTCTTCTTCTGGAGTTTCTACAACTCCTCGTATTATTCTCATCTTGCTTCCCAACACGTTTGAGAATGCATGTGCGACTTCAATTCCCAAATCAGAGTGTCTACCCTTGTCGTATGACACCACGACATTTGAGATCTCTTGATCAAATTCTTTTTTGATGCTGACTCCAAGTATGTCACATGTTGCAAGAGAAAGCAGTTTTCTGTTATTTTTAAGATCAAAGAAATCCATGATGAGCAGGTTTATTCCCTGTTCCTCTGTTGTTGCTAAAATTGCCTCTGTATTGTCGTGTGATAACCTGACTAGGTACCTGTGATCTGAAAAGCCTGGCATGTTTTTTAGATCGTCAAATGTTTTCATGATTGGTTCTGCAAACCTGTGTCCCATTGAAAGTGGTATCTGCAAAGGAATTGTTGCAACGTTTAAAAGCGAAATTTCGCCGTCCTTGTCCTTTGCAATGGCTGATGCAATCTTGACTAGTTTTTCGATTGTCTTTTTGTTAAAGACCACCATTATGCGATAACTCTTTCTTTCTGCTGGTCCAATGTTTGCAACAAGTGGTGCATAGTGGTCGATCTCTTTTTTGGATATGTACAGCTTGTAGACTGAAAAACCAATGAGTATCCAAATGATTGCAATTACCCAGCTCAATGGGTTGTAAACTAGCAGGAAAATTGCAAGACCTGCCTTGCAAATTATTCCTATGATTGGCATGAGGGGAAATAGCGGAATCTTAAATCCGTAATCTAGCTTGTGACCGTATAATCTTCTGATATTGATTCCTGCCCAGTTTACCTGTGTAAACAAGAACAAGAACATGACTCCTGCAACAAGTGCAATTTGCTCAAGGGGGAGCCATGATGCCATTATCAGCATGATGAATCCTGATGCAATTATTGCAAAGTGCGGTGTGTGGTACTTTGGATGGATTGAGCTAAAAATGTATGGCAAATTGTATTGTCTTCCCATTGCAAAGGATACACGACTGGACGAAAATGTAGTGGCACTCAATGCCGCAATGCTTGAGACAAGTCCTCCTACAAAGACAAGTGTTGTTCCATATGGGATTAGATATTCTGCAGCTTTTGCAATTCCGACATCTTTATTGTCGCCAATGAACTGCCACACCTCCTTGCCAACCACTGACGAATTAATTCCTCCAACAAAAACAAAAGTGAATACAATGTAAAGTACCGTAACAATGCCAAGTGTTATGAAAATTGCCCTTGGAATGTTCTTCTTTGGATTCTTTACTTCTTCTCCAGCTTGTACAATTATTTCATATCCTTCAAATGCGATAAATGTAATTCCCATTGCCAGGATAAATCCAGTTATCCCCTTTGGAATAAAATGTTGAAAGTTTACTGCCCAGTCGTGGTTGACAAAACTCATTGCATAAATTCCAGATGCTATGAGAATTATGATAATTACAATCTGCATGAATGTTAGTCCGTTTCCAATTTTTCCTGTAAGTGAAACTCCTCGATAGTTTACATATGTGAAAAGTACAATTGATAGAATTGCAATGATCTTTTCTATTGGGATTCCGCCATACTGGGCTGCAACTCCGATGTTTGTTAGTATGCTCCCAAAAAAGTCACCAATTGATACTGCATACAAGCTTCCTGCTATCATGTGTGCAAACCAGGCTATCCAACCACTGATGAATGCATTTGGTCTTGGGAGTCCCTCTTTTACCCATCTGTATCCACCTCCAGCTTCTGGAAATGCAGAACCCAATTCTGCATAGGTAAGAGCTGTGAAGAAACTGATTATTCCGCTGGCAAGAAATACAATCAAGAGTGCAGGTCCGCCTTCGTGCATTGCAGGACCTACTAGGTTGAATATTGCACCTCCGATCATTGCAGCAATCCCTATCATGGTTATATCCAACAATGAGAGGCTTCGAACAAGTCCTGCGTGAGAGTCGTGTTCCATTGGTCCCTATTCGTGAAGGGCTGGCTGGTCGAATAAATCTCTACTTGTAGAAATGTGATGGTTAGGAACAATTTTTTGCCAAATGTTCTTGCCTGTCCCAATGCTAAAATAACTAATTCATTGTTACATGTCAAGTGCGAGCCGGTGAACGATCACTGCCACGGCAGAGGAAACTCCTCCCTCCATGCAGCAAGTGTGATCCGGAGACGGATAGTCAGAGATGATTGGCAACAGCACAGAAAAAAATCCAACCTGGCGTACTATGATGGTAAAGCCTGAGGTTTCCAGTACTGGAATGAAAAATCTGTCCCACGCGGAGAAAGGCCAAATCAAACAATAAGCGCTGCACTTTGTTTAGGTAGGCCGCATAGCGAAATATCGTGAAAACAGAAGGAGGGTTACGGCTGGCGCGCACTTTATTTTAAAAATATTTACTCTTTCTTTTCTTCGTCGAATTTGTCTGCCCAGTGTTTTCTTTCTTCATACTGGAATGTTGGTGGTGGACTATTGTCTACTCCTCTCTTGGCAGCATCTTTCACTTTCTTATTGCTCCACCAGAAGATGCCTCCAGCAATTACTGCTGCAAATCCTGCCATTGCGTATATTGTCATGGTTGAAAGACCTTGAGCAGTTGCTACTCCGGTGGTACTAGATGTCTGGGTTGTTGTTGAAATGGCTGGGTCTCCTTGGACTTCGTATCCATTTGCATGTCCGTCTGCATCTATTGTACCAGAACTTGCTCTTTCAATTACTGTCAAGTGATATTTTGCATCTGTTGTAAAATCGACATCTGTATTAACTGGCTTTAATGATCCTTGATACAAGTCACTTTGTCCATATGCAAATCCGGTGACTGCCACTTTTTGTCCGCCATATCCATATCCTACTGCGTCACTGAGTGTGTATGCTGGGTCAAAGAGGCTGTTCCACTTTTCAATTGGAAATCCAACTAGTGGGCTTGCATCTATCAGGTTTGATTGTAATGTGCTCTCTGCTGGTGTGCCCTTTAATGCTGCATATACGTCTGGTAATTGATTTTGTATGATTCCTATTGGTGAATTAATGTCCAAGTCTCCAAGTTTTGAAGAGATTATGATTGGACCTGTCATCTTAAATCCCATCCATGATATGTCAAAGACTGTAGGTACATCTCCGCCTCCTTTATTGAGAATGTATCCGTTTAACACTGGAGTTAGTACGATTCTGTAATCTATGGTGGCTCCCTTGTCGTCACCGTTTACTTGAACCTGATAATCTACTTTTAGACTGGAAATTGTTGCTGTGGTCTTTCTGTCTGTTGCAAATTCTGTATTGATTGATTCCATAAATGATTTGATGCTTGTATTATTGTCAGAAGTGTCAGAAAATGATATTGTCATGTTCTTGCCGTTCAAAAGATCCTTTAGTTTTCCGCCGCTTGAATAGTCAATTGCAACGTTCTTTGTAAACTTGAACTCTGGCGTTATTGGGGTTCCTGCAATTGGTAAATATGCGTTAAAATCAACAGTTGCAAATATTGGAGCGATTGTACCTAAAACCAATAAACCCAAAATTGCTGATGCTAAAAGAACTCTCTTAGTCACGGATGTGAATTTTCTTCAGGATAGTAATAAATCTTAGCATTAATTTTGGTGGTAAGAATTTTTGTGCGATACATTGGCAAGAGTAATATTTAGTTGGTGTAAGTTACTAACTTCACGGTGCAAATAAAAAAATGATTACAATTCTTGCAGGTGGAACAGGCTCTGTCAAACTGGTACGCGGTGTAGCAACTCAAACTCGAGATATTTCTGTAATATCAAATGTGGGTGATAATTATTGGCTGTATGGGCTGTACATCTGTCCTGACATTGATACTATACTCTACGGACTTGCAGACATTTTAGATACTGACAAGGGCTGGGGAATAAAGAAGGATACATACGGATTTTTACGACAAATGGAAATGCTCGGAGAGGAAAATTGGTTTAACATTGGTGACAGAGATGCTGCAATCCACCACCTGAGAACCAACATGCTCAAAAATGGAAAGAACTTGTCTGACATTACAGAATGGATGTGCCATAAATTTGCAATTGATACAAAAATTATCCCTGTTACTGATAACAGCGTAGAAACAAGAATTGTTACCACCAAGGGTGATCTTCATCTTCAAGAATATTGGGTAAAGCACAAGGGCCAAGACAAAGTTGATGGAATAAAATATGTAGGCGCTGACAAGGCACGTGCAAATCCTGCTGCAGTAAATGCAATACATGATGCTAAACTAGTGATAATTGCACCTGGTAATCCTCTTACTAGCATTGGACCAATTTTATCCATAAAGGGGATAAGAAAAGAATTGTCCAAGTCAAAGAAAAAGGTTGTAGTTGTCAGCCCTCTGATAGGAAATTCTGCAATCAGCGGTCCTGCTACCAAATACATGGAAGCTGCTGGAATGGAAGTTTCAGTTTACGGTCTTGCAAAAATGTATTCTGAAGTTGCATCACACATGGTGATTGATTCTTCAGACAGATTGCTAACTAGAAAAATAGAAAACTTGGACATGAAAGTTTATGAGACCAAGATAAAGATGAAAGACAAAAAGGATGAAGAAGCACTTGCATCCTTTATTTTAAAACAAGTACATGTCTAATTTGCGCATTGGCGCAATAATTCCAGTAAAAACTTTTTCAAGAGCCAAGACGCGTCTTAATTTGTCGCCTGAAAAAACTGGACAAATCTGTAGACTGATGCTTGAATCTGTTTTAAAATCTGTGACACATTGCGATGTCATTGAAAAGACAGTCCTTGTAAGTAAAGATGAAGATGCACTTTTGATTGGGAAAAAATTTGGAGTGCATGGAATCTATGACGAGTCTGAGCAGGGTGTAAACAGCGCAGTCTTGCTTGCTGACAAGTATTTTTCACAAGAAGGATTTGATGGAACGATGGTCTTTCCACAAGATATCCCGTTGATGGAGCCTGAAGATATACGCACATTATGCCGGATGAGAAACTCTGAGAGGTGCGTACTTGTGGTGCCGTCGCGAAAATTTGATGGTACAAATGCGCTTTTTAGGACGCCTCCGGGCGTGATGGAGACGCATTATGATGAGGACAGCTACAAGATACATCTCAACACTGCAGAAAAGCGAAATGCGAGTTCCGCACTGGTTTTGATTCGAAGGATGATGCTTGACATTGATGACCAGTCTGATCTTAAATTCATCTTGTCATTTTCTGAGACGGAAATTGCAAACTCGCTTAGAAAAATACTTGGTTGACTTAGGTCTGGGCTGAAACTGTTTTTCTTGATTCTGCATATTCTAGAATTTTAATTGTTATTGCAAGTATTCCGGTGCCAACTAGTATCATCTCTAGAGTGTTGGAAAATGGATTTGACGAATCGCTCACTGTTGCACTCTGGCTGAGACTTGAAATAAAATACAAGTATGAAAACAAAAAGTAGTTTGTTGCCCAGTGGATCAAAACTGCTGGGGCAAAACCATATCTGACATAGACCCAGCCAATTATTATTCCTGCAACCGATGCCTGGGTTACTTTTCCTGGACTCCATGGAGTTCCAGAGATGATATGCGCAACTCCAAAGAGCAACCCGATTGTTATGATTAGAATCATTGGCTTTTTGTAACTTGTAATTTCAAGATATTTTGCAGGCCTCCACAAGGACTTGAAAAATGTCTTCAATGATGCACTGCGTGAAAATATTAAAAACAAGGGAACTCCAATCAACAAAACTCTAAACCCTGTCTCTTCTGTCAGGGGAGATATACCAAGCTGAAAGAATCGAACCAAATCATTGTCCGATGCAGGAGACTCGATCTTTATCCCAAAGCTTTGTTGTACTGCTTCAATTATTACAGAAAATAAAATTAGGACTGAAAACCACGCCATCATGTTTACAAGGGCATTGCCGCGAAATTTTTTCAATCCGCCAGACATCATGTTTGATAGAGTCTTGAGAAGGGAATCCTCTGGGCCAAAATATGATATGGAAAACAACATGAGAAAAATTGTCCATGATATGACAAATGCGTCTCCCATGTCAAAAGAGATTGGCACCTTGTAGCCAATTCCGCCCAAAAATAAATCAAGTCCATTTATTGGATATTGGTAATTGATGTCCTTTCCAATGTCAGAGTTGTACATGACATACGCACCTATTGGAAATGACAGTATCATTACTCCAAATACTACTGACAAAAGTCCGGAATATGGAATGAAAAGAGTTCTGATGATTTTATCTATTGTTTGCAAACTGGATTTCAATGAACTTCGATGCTAGCTTCTGGAAATCCAAGCTTTACAAGCGTTGTCTTGATTGTATCTCTGTGATCACCTTGGAGAAATATGTATCCCTCTTTTACAGTGCCACCGCAAGCATAACGAGCTTTTAATTCTTTTACAACTTTTCCTAGATCATTCATTTTCGGATTTATTCCCTCGATCATGGTACCTTTCTTTTTGAAACGTCTTTCTTCAATTCTAACAACAATCTGTGTTTGATCTTTTTCAAGTTCGCCACAGGCGCATAAATCATTAGGAAGTCCGCAAGTGTTGCAGATTACCGCCATTCGAAATAAAAAGTCGCGATCCTACTATTAAGCCTTGTTTATCCCTCTATGTTTTTTTATTTGATTG
>DASUKX010000043.1:0-2368 GCA_036278495.1 Nitrosotalea sp. | reverse complement strand
TGGACCAATGTATCCGATAACGTTCGAGTCGAAATAACCGATTATTGACAAGTTTACTTGAGCTGCTGAATAAAAATTATAATGTGAGATCTAACTGTCGCGCTTGCCTTCTACAAATTCGCCAAATGCCTTCTTTGCCTCAGCATATGGCATCTGTATAGGAGGGTGTTTGAAGCAGTAAGATGAGATGCTAGTCATCGGTCCATACAATTTTCTGTCAAGTGCAATCTTTAATCCTCGTATTGCATCGATCATTATTCCAGCACTGTTGTATGCATCAATTACCTTGAGTTTAAGATCTAACTTGACTGGAATCTTGCCAAAGTATTTTCCTTCCAAGTTTATGTAGCAGATCTTTTCATTATCAATAAAGTCAACATAATCACTAGGACCAATTCTCATTGGGATGTCATAATCTGCCATTGCCTTGACCGCACTTGTCTTGCTGATTCTCTTGTCTTCTAATCTTTCTTCATCAAGCATGTTGAAAAAGTCCATGTCGCCACCAATGTTTAGTTGGTATGTTCCATCAATCTGCACTCCCCTGTCCACAAATAGTTTAACAAGTGTCTTGTGAACAACTGTAGCTCCAAGCTGACTCATTACATCGTCACCTGCAAGTGGAATCTTTTTGTCAGCAAATGCTTGTTGCCATTTTGGCTCTGATGCGATAAATACTGGAATTGCATTGAGAAATCCTATTCCTGCCTCAAGTGCCTGGCTTGCATAGTGTTTTACAGCATTTGTACTTCCTACAGGCAGATAGTTTACGAGCATCTCTGCGCCGGTATCCTGTAGAACCTTTTTGACATTAACGTCAGGTTCCTTGGAAACTGTCACAATTCTGCTCAAGTGTCTGCCTATGCCGTCCAGAGTAGGACCTTTTTGCACCGTTACGCCCATCTTAGGCACCTCTGCCACGGTGATGGTATTGTTTGGTCTTGCATAGATTGCTTCAGATACATCTTTTCCTACTTTGGTATCTGCAACATCAAATGCTGCCACCACTTCAATGTCACCTGGCTCGTATCCTCCAATGTCGTATGCAGTTAGACCGATAGTATCATGAGTATTCTGTGTATAGTATTTTCCACCTTGAATAATTGCAGATGCACAGTTACCAACACCAGCTATTGCAATCTTTATTTTCTTACCCAACTTCGATAGCTACCAAATAATCCATTATATTAATTACTTGTGATCGAGAACAGAGGATTTTATAGCCCAAAGTCAAATTATGCCTTATGATAAAACCTGGCAAACCAGTCAAGGATATTTCTATCAAAAAAGGAGACACCATCGAATCCATATTTGATCAAATGTCAAAGTCAGGGGGATTTGAATCAAAAAATCTTGTTGATGGTCTTAACATTCTAACTTCGATGATCGAAGACAAGAGTTGTTTGAAATTCATGTCATTTGTTGGTGCAGTAGTATCAACAGGTCTTAGGGGCGTGATAACTGACATGGTGAAAAATAAAATGTGCGATGTGATAATAACTACTTGTGGTGCATTGGATCATGACATTGCAAGACACTATTCAAATTATTTGGAAGGATCATTTACAATGGATGATGGCGAACTCATGGAAAAGGAAATACACAGATTAGGAAATGTCCTAGTTCCAATGAAGAGCTACGGTCCACTGATTGAAGAAAAAATGCAAGGTTATCTTCAGAAAGCATACAAGGATGGAAAAAAAGAAATGTCAACTCATGATGTGACAAAAATGATTGGAGAAAACTTGGGCGAAGACTCGTTTCTCTATTGGGCAAGCAAGAACAAGATACCAGTAATCGTTCCAGGAATAATGGACGGTGCCGTAGGAAGTCAGATCTGGATGTTTTCTCAAAGCCACAACGATTTTAGATTAAATGTTGCATCAGACGGAGATTTATTATCAGGATTAATCTTCAAGGCAAAAAAATCAGGAGCGCTGATGATAGGAGGAGGAATATCAAAACATCACACATTGTGGTGGAACCAGTACAGAGATGGCCTAGATTATGCAGTATACATTACAACTGCGCAAGAATTTGACGGTAGCCTGAGTGGCGCACTTGTCAGAGAGGCAATATCGTGGGGAAAAGTCACAAAGAATGCAAAACAGACAACAATCCATGCAGAAGCAACAACAATTCTGCCGTTTATCTACTCGGCTCTACTTGCCAAGCTCAAATAGTAAAGACTGTTTTTGAGTAAACTTGCTCAAACCCCAACTTTGAATAAAATTCCAAGAGATTATCCTTACCATATGTTTCCAGCATTAAAAATTCCAAGTTTTTCGAATGGACTTTACTTGATGCAAAATCAATCAGTGATGTAGCAGTTCCACGATTTCGTTTATCTGGTACAGTGCCAAGACAG
>DASUKX010000042.1:0-2501 GCA_036278495.1 Nitrosotalea sp. | reverse complement strand
CTTTTGATCAGACGACACTTGTTTTAGTGACAAGTCTATCTCGGATCTTCGCGGGTCTACACGTTTTACAAGTAAGACTTTTTTTTCTCCTATCTTGAGAAACTTGGCTACATTTCTAATCCAGCCTGTTGCAATTTCGGAAACATGCAAGAATCCCTGGATGTTGTTGAATTCATCAAGGGAGACATATGCTCCTTGGTCCACTATCCTTGTTACTGTAGCAATAACAATCTCTCCCACCTCTGGGAAATCTTGGACAGTTGTCGTCATGGCTTTCAAATTTATTGTACATAATTTAATGTTGTTGATGTTTTGTATCGTTGAATTTGTAGAATATTCTAAAAGTCGATTCCTTTTTTTGCTTTGATTCCAGATTTGAATGGATGCTTTATCTCCCTCATTTCTGTAACTAGATCTGCTTTTTCTATGATTTCGTCTTTTGCATGATTTCCTGTCAGAACCAAGTTGAGATCATCTGGTTTGTTTGAAATTACATCAATTACATCCTTTAGACTTACCAGTCCGAGATTTATTGCATAATTTATCTCGTCTAGTATTACGATATTGTATACTTTTGAGTTGATCTTTTCTTGTGCAACCTTTAGTGCCTCTTGGGCAATTTTTTTATGGTCCTCAATTGGGCTCTTGTCGTCTATTATTCCGACAAAGCCCTTGCCAATTGCTGTAAGCTCAAACTCTGGCTCTAGTCTCTTCGATGAGGTCATCTCGCCATAATGCCATGAACCCTTGATGAACTGAATCATGCAAACTTTGTGGTCATAGCCTACTGCACGAAGAGCCATTCCAAGCGCTGCTGTTGTCTTTCCCTTTCCCTTTCCAGTGTAAACTATGACAAGGCCCTTTGTCAACAAGAATATTTTTTGTGTGCTAGGTAAAAAGATTGGGTTCAAAGAATTGGCAAAACCACAGCTTAAAATGTTGCATGACAAAAATTTGAGTAACAAAACATGGCAAAAAGTTATGATTATGATATAACAATAGTGGGAGGAGGTCCTGCAGGTCTATCTGCAGCATGGGGTGCTGCAAAAAAAGGTCTGCGAGTTGCAGTTCTTGAAAGAGACGAAGCAATAGGACAAAATGTCAGGACAAGCGGTGTGACATGGATAAAAGAAGCAAAATCATTTGGTATCCCGTCTGAATGTTACAACGAAATAAGCAACTATGCATTTTATTCTCCAAATAATTATGTGATAAAAAAAAGCGAGACTGCGCAAGCTGCAGTATTGGATGTGCGAAAGACATACCAATTTCTTGCATACCTGGCAGCAAGTGTGGGTGCAGACATTTTTCTGCGAACTACAGTAACTGATGTGGTAAAAAATGAAAAGGGAAAACTAGCAGGAGTCAAGGCAACATTCCAAAAAGAAGAAGTTGTTTTTAATTCAAAACTTGTAATCGACGCAAGCGGATTTTATTCTGTAGTTGGAAGATCACTTGGGATTGCATTGCCGTGGAAAAGATTTGGCGCTGGTGCAGAATATGAGGCATATGTGGATAAGGTTGACTCTGATACATGGCATCTCATGGTGGGCTCGCAGTACTCTCCTGCGGGATATGCATGGGTCTTTCCACTTGGAAAGAACAAGGTTCGCATAGGAGTAGGTGTTGGAAAACCAAACTCCCAGGCAGATGCAAGCAAACTTTTGGTTGAACTGCTTGAAAAAAGACCTAGGCCACTAAATGATCTTGGCAGAATTGTTCCAATAGAGTTTCATTATGGTTTGATTCCAAACGAGGGGCTAAGGGAGTCTACCATTG
Source organism: Nitrosotalea sp. (assembly GCA_036278495.1). Taxonomy (GTDB): domain Archaea; phylum Thermoproteota; class Nitrososphaeria; order Nitrososphaerales; family Nitrosopumilaceae; genus Nitrosotalea. Next base: position 722 of record DASUKX010000042.1, on the reverse strand, counting down.
ATGACAATCTCATAATGGTTGGAGATTCTGCAGGACAGGCAAACCCATTGGTCCTGGAGGGAATTAGATATGCAATAGAGTTTGGCAGAACAGCTGGAAGAATTGGTGCAGAAGCCGTACTTCAGGTGGATACTTCCAAGGAATCTCTGAAGATCTATGAAGGGGCGATGAAAAAAGCAATTGGCTCCAAGATTGCTGCAGCAGTAAAGGTGCAGTACAGGTGGCTAAATCTTAGTGATCAAGAATGGGACAAGGAGATCGAAATAATTGGCGAGCTGTCTGCTGAAGAATTTCTTGATTTTATCAAGGCAGAATTTGGCATGACAGACATGCTAAAACTTGCAGCACACCACCCAAAACTTGCACTACGACAACTATTTCAATTCTTGAAAAACTCTGGAAAAGACCAAGAATGAAGATTCCAAGAATTGTTCTTGCAGGTGCCACAAGCGGGGTTGGAAAAACATCGATCACAACTGCAATAATTCATGGCCTAAAAGAAATGGGATACTCGGTCCAGCCCTTCAAGGTGGGGCCTGATTTTATAGATCCAAGCTATCTCAGCTCTGTCTCAGGGAACATTGCACACAACCTTGATTCCTGGATGATGGGAAAAAGTGGGGTCCTTGGTACCTTTGTACAAAATTCGAAAAAAGATGTATCCATAATTGAGGGCGTGATGGGATACTATGACGGATTTAGCGGCAAGTCTAGCTTTGCAA
>DASUKX010000041.1:0-11018 GCA_036278495.1 Nitrosotalea sp. | reverse complement strand
CAAGAACTAGAATCTTCTTTAACGACTCATCTTTTGGCATTGTCCTCCCCTATGAGTTTCTTGAGCTCTTCAAAAATAAACATGCAATCAAAAGGTCCAGGTGATGCTTCCGGATGAAACTGTACTGCGATTATTTTCTTTTGTTTGTGTTTTATTCCCTCTACAGTATTATCATCAGTATTTGTAAACCATAATTTAAAATCAGTATTTTTTAGCGAGTCAGGATCAATACAATAACCATGATTTTGACTTGTCACATAGACTTGAGCATTATCAAGATTTATGCAAGACTTGTTTTGTCCACGATGACCATACTTTAGTTTGTATGTATCTGCACCACCTGCAAGTCCTAAAATTTGTGCACCAAGACATATTCCTAACGTTGGAATATTTTTTTCAATTACATCTTTTGCAGTCTTCATTGTTTCTGCACATTTTATTGGGTCACCAGGCCCATTTGAAAATATAACTCCCTTTGGATGATATGACAGAATTTTCTCAAGTGAGTAATTCCATGGAACTTTAATTACTTTATAGCCAAGACTGCGAACATTTCGCAATATGGAATTTTTCACTCCAGTATCAATTACTACAATTGATTCAGCATCAGAGCCAAATGTTTGTGGTTCTTTTATCGATACTGTATTCATGAATTCTTCATCATTGTATTTTTTAGCAGACTCTAGTTTCTTTTTGATTTCAAGTACATTAATTGGAGTATCAGACACCACAAGTGCTGCCATCATTACACCGCTTGTTCGAAGTTTTATCGTAAGTTCCCTTGTATCAACTCCTGAAATTCCAGGAATTTTTTCATCATACAGCCATTCATCAAGTGTCAGGGTCAGATTCCAGTGGCTTGCAGTAAGGGATAGTTCATGGACTACAAGGCCTCGTGCCTGTATTCTTTCAGATTCCAGATTCTTTCGTATGCCATCATCATCTTTTACCATTGGATCAGGTACCCCATAATTTCCAACAAGTGGATAGGTAAGTGTCAGGATTTGTCCACTGTAGGAAGGATCTGTGAGTGCCTCCACATAACCAGTCATTCCAGTATTGAAAACTGCTTCACCAAAAGCAATAGTGGGATATCCAAAACCCATCCCTTCAAAAATAGTACCGTCTTCTAAAATCAGCATACCAAACTTGTTTGCATGTTTGGCTTTTTTTGTTGGTATCCTTGAAACCCTCTGCATGTGGATTTCAATAGGAATTTAAATTTTATGCCGATCTAAGTTTGTAGATTTCTAAAAGATGGAAAAATATCAAATTAGAAAAATTTTTAAAATAAAATTTAGAGTGCCTTGAACTGTTCAGTCCACTTGTAGTATGCCCTAATCATTTCCATACTTACACTTGGCTTTCTTCTTGAGATGATTTCCTTAAAGTCAGCATTAGTGAGTAGACGTGGCTGGGACTTTGGTTCTCCTAACACTTCTTCTCCAAAGTTTGGAGAGTGGAACAAGTCGTTTACAACCATCAATTGTGCAGACTGGCAGATATCTTTGACATCAGATGCACTATATCCATCTGCAAGTTTTGCAAGCTCGATTGGTTTTACTTTATCATCTTTGTGCAAGGGAGCAGTATAGAGATTGAAGAGTGCTTCTCTTGCTTCAAGTGATGGTAAAGATACATAGACTCTCTTTGTAAATCTTCTAAGAAACGGCCAATCAAGACTCCACGGCTTGTTTGTTGCGCCAATGACATAGAGTTTGAGGTCTTTTCCTTTACCGTTTATTCCATCCATTTCAGTTAGGAATTGATTTTTGACACGAATTTCTCCACCAATTTCGCTATTACGATTACCAAGAAGTGAATCTACTTCATCAATAAACAAGATAACTGGAAGCCCTTCTTTTTCTGCCAAGCCTCTTGCCATCTGGAATAACTTTGAAACATTTTTCTCTGCTTCGCCTAACCACTTGCTCATCATTGATGCAGCATCTACGTTGATAAAATAGCCATCAATTTCATTTGCAGTAGCTGCTGCAATGACTGTCTTACCACATCCCGGAGGACCATAAAGTAAAATTCCTCGTGGCCATCCAAGTGGGAACAAGTCTGGTCTCTTTGCAGGATATACAATTGATTCTCGTAAAGCATTCTTGGCATCATCTAGACCAATTACTTCTTCCCATGTTACGTTTGGTTTTTCCTTCATGATAAGTGAATCAAGTTCATTTTTAGTCAAAGATTGTTTTTGCTCTTCAGGAGTTGCCTTTGGATCCACTGCTGGCTCTACCTCTACATTGTTCATCTGCAATGCTTTGATACGATTTTGATATGCTGCAGTCCTCTCTTGGTATACTCTGTTTAGTTTGTTTTCAGGATAAAGTTGGATTAGTTTAACAAGTGATTCAATTGCTCTTTGATAGTTTGCAATCGCCATTCCTCGTGCACCTTGGGAATCAAGTTTTATTGCTTCTGCGGCAAATTTGCTTGCACTATTTTCTAATTCTTGTGGGGCTAGACTCATAATATCATCAACTATATCTCGACTGCAGTTCTTCCAAGGTAATCACCAGTGTTAACTCGTCTAACAGAATTTGTTAAATTTATTGAACCAACATCTTGTCTTGAAATCTCGACATTTGCAGGCACAGATTTTACAGGTGCTTCAACTGGAGCAAGAGTATCTAACAATGAAGGAATTCTGAAATCATCAATTTTGGCCTGGGATTCTTTTTGAAATGCAAGATTTCCAACCACGTCATCATGCAAGGTCTGAATCTGGCGTAATGCAAATTCGGCAGATATTGTCAAATCTTCAAGCTCATCTTTCATGCCATTAACAGAGTTTGCAGCATGAAGTATGATTTCAACAAATTCCTGTAAAAAGTGCTTGATATCTCGTTTATCTTGATATTTTGTGAGTAAATATTCTGCAGCATGCATCACTTGCCTTATGTCTTTTAATTCTTCAACAGAGAGAGTTTCAATAAAGGCATCATTTTCATCCTTGTCTTTTTGTGATATTTTCAGATCAATCTTGGATGAAAGTGTCTTCATCTTGTCAAGGTATCCAGTCAAGTCAGATTGGCCATCACTCTTTGTGAAATTCAACATGTTAGGCCTTACCAGAAATCTAGATTAGGGAACTGCTTGCATATTTTAGAGTCAGCGATTAATTTAGCTTCATCCAAGAGCCTGCTTGACGTTTCATTTGCTTTGGCAAAGTCAAGAGTACTGCTACCCAAGTGTGCAGCATCTATTATTATTCCGCCAAGCAATAAAGACAACTCGCCTAGTTGAAAGTCCATCGCAGGCATAAGAGCCAAAAGTTTAGACCTAATTGTCCTAACTACAGATATTGTAGGCGATAAAACGGTTGGAACATTTCCCAAGCCAACGATACAGTCAAGACTCCTTCTTACCTGGCGCAGTGATTCAATAGTATATGCCAGTTCAAGTTCATATTTTACCTGTTTTTCAAGCGTAGCAAGTGATTGACAGTTGTTATCAAGTTGTTTATACAAATCTAGATTATTTTGATTTACATCATGTCTGTGCTGCACAAGAATGTCAAGTAGGTTATCTACAATTTCAGTAGCATAGTCAATTCTTGGCTTGATTGTACTTGCACGCACAAGATGGCCTTTATTTTCATTTTCAATTACCCATTTTGATTGATTTATCATTCCATCAAGAAACCTGACTTTGTACTTATACGATCCTTGTTACACCAAGTTGTGTCACCATGGTAACACAGACAGCGGATACAGCTTAGTATTTTTTCGAATCTTTGTTCAATGAATTTAGCTATTCAGTTTACCTTCCAACTTGTTAATCCCATTCATGGTTAAAGGTCAGGACCTAGCAGTAAGCCTAGAAGAATTCGGGTTAAGCAAGTATGAAGCCCAGGCCTATGTAACCCTCATTACAAAGGGTACGATCTCCGCAGGGGAACTAGCATACTATTCCAACTTGCCAAGAACCAAGGTATATCCAACGTTACTAAAACTTGAAAGAAAAAAGATTGCAATCATATCAAAAAGCAAGCCAATCATGTGCACCGCAATTGCACCAGAAGATGCTTTTGATGAAATTATCCAAGAGCAGATCAATAGAGTAAACGCAATGAACAGCCTCATTACAAAATTAAAGCAACTAAGTGAAGATAGTAAAAAAGCCAGAGGCTCAGAGGAGCAAAGATATTTCCACTTGGCTGCAAATTATGTATTCAAACAACTGCAAACTATGATAGAAGGCTCCAAGACATCAATACACGTAGTCATTGATTCATGGGGACTCAACTTGTTATCCCAGTGCAAAGAAGCACTCCTGCATGCATTACGAAAAGATATTGATATCAAAATGGTTATTCCACCAAGCCTTGTAGGCTCTGAAACATTTCACGGACTTCCAGCAGGAATCAAGATAAAAACATCAGACATCGCACAAAATATTTTCATTTATGATGATTCTGAAATTCTTATGATAAACAGTAATAATGGAAAAGGTGCAATATTTCATTCAAATGATGTTCTTGGAACCAATCAAGTCAAATCATTTGATCAAATATGGAAAAATGGAATCAAGATAAGTAATTTAGGAGATATGACCAAAGGAGACGCGCAAGAAGCGTTAAAGGCAATTCAGGTAATCACTCAAAATGGTTTAGGCTATGTTTTGAATTCAATGATAAATTCAAAAAACAAGGCAGTAGATATTTTGAATTTCTTGAACAAAAATGGCATTGATCTTGAATCAAAGACGCTTGATGAAATAATATCACTTGTAGACTCTACACTTGACATAACATGCTCAGGTCATCTTCGTTATGAGCCTAACGCAAATCATTTTGTAATCGAATCAAAACTTAACAGTGGTCATTCTATTCCATGGGCATTATTACTTGAAGGATATCTCAACAAAAAAGGAATCAAAACAAAGATGATTTACAATGACCACGTACACAATGGTGAACGAATCCACATCAAGGTAGATTCCAAAATCAGCGTTACTTCATAGACTATAGAAACCAGATTACGGATTCATATGACACATAGCTATATAGCATACCTACATGATTTATGACAACATGACTAGCACAACAGTCAAAGCGTTAATCGCTACAACCCTGTTTGCTCTAATTGCCACAGTATTGGTATCAAGCATGCCAGCTTATGCAATTAATGGACATGGTGTATCATATGGTCCTGAATTCGGAGGAGGAAAACTTGTGCAATATTCAGATGGTCTTAAAATCAACGGAAAATCAATTGACATCTCCAAGTATTCACAGTCAATTCCAACCCAGAAACTCTACGTAAATAGTGCTTCAGATATTTCTCTGAAGATCTATCATCACGACGGTTCACAAAATATCCAGCATGTGATAGTTTTCATGAACCTACAGGGCAAGGATCCACAATCATACCAGAGCAATACAAGGATAGAATTCGATAAAACAAATGGCGTATCTGTAGCAGATCCAAACGGTGTATTCAAGAGCGTTACTGCAAAAGCTACCTATGATGCAAATTACATGTATCTTAGCTTCAAGATAATGGCACAAAAGCCCATGGACACAACCCACTTGATAGTAAGATCATGGGATAGAAACCTATCATCATCACAAGTAGTAGTACTTAATGCAATCAAAATTGGATACATGCCAGGATCGTTTTCAAGCATGGCTCAATAGATGTCAAGATACTGCTAAATCATTTTTATTTTTATATTTTCGATAAATATTGTACCTTTATAATATGATGTAGTTCATGTCATCCTTGAATGCTGTTATCAACTGATTTTAATCCAAAAAATATAGAGGATGAAGTAAAGGCGCAATTATCAGGACTTGATCTAGAAAAATTAATTTTCGAATCACAAAACAAGACAAAAAAAATTGCATTCATAGAAGGTCCGCCCACCATGAACGGAACTCCACATGCAGGACATCTCCGTGGAAGAATAATGAAGGATCTGTGGTATAGATACATGACTTTGCGAGGATACAAGGTTACTTTCAATGCTGGCTGGGACACACAAGGACTTCCGGTAGAACTGCAGGCAGAAAAAGAACTTGGAATTTCAGGAGGGAAATCTCAAGTTATCGAGTCAGTAGGAATTGAAAAAATAGTTGCCGAGTGTAAAAAAATTGTATATAGATTTAATGAAAAATGGGTCGAGTTAGACAAACTTCTTGGCATGTCATTTAACCAGCAAAAGGCATACTGGACATACAAAGATGAATACATTGAGCGAGAGTGGAAGTATCTGCAAAAGGCCCAAGAGATTGGAATTTTATCAGAATCATACAAGGTAGTAGCATACTGTCCAAGCTGCCAGACATCATTAAGCCATGCAGAAGTAAACCAAGGATATGACACCGTAGTAGACCCATCTCTTTATTACAAAGTAAAGTTACAAGATGAAGATCTTTACCTGATTGTTTGGACCACAATGCCATTTACCCTAGTTACAGATACAATGGTCGGTCTAAATCCTGACGAAAATTATGTTCATGTAAAAGTTGGAAACGAAACATGGCTTGTAGGAGAAAAAAGATTAGAAGAATTCATGAAAGAGGCAAAGATTGAGGATTACACTGTAACTAAAACCATCAAAGGAAACACACTTGAAGGAAAAAAATACATCCACCCACTGTTAAACGAGATTTCTGGACTGGAGAAGTTTTCAAAAACTCCCAAATTTCATATTGCAGTTGCAGAAAACTTTGTAGACATTCAAACAGGTAGCGGTCTTGTACACCTTTCTCCTGCAAATGGAGAAGAAGATTTTGAAATTGCATCAAAAAGATCAATACCAATTTTTAATCCAATAGACGATGAGGCCAAATTTACAAAAGATGCCGGAGTGTATGCAGGATTATTTGTAAGAGATTCTGATGAAAAAATAATAAATGCGCTCAAGGAAAAAGGTGCGCTGATTAGAATCGGCAAGATAAAACACCAATATCCATTATGCTGGAGATCACAACACAAACTTTTATGGCTTGCAAGACGAGGGTTTTTCTATTTTCTTGATAGACTAGGGGACAAGGCAGTAAAGGCAGCAGAAAACGTCGAATACTTTTTTGAGCCTCCACGAAATAGGTTTTTGGAGATAATAAAAGACAAACATCCTTGGTGCATATCAAGGGAACGTATATGGGGATGTCCACTACCCATGTGGAAATGCAAAAGTTGCAACCACAGCAAGTGGTTCTTCTCAAGACATGATATTGTAAAAGCAGCCTCTGACCTTCCAGACGGACCAAATTTTGAGTTACATAGACCATGGATAGACAACATATCCATCAAGTGTGAAAAGTGCGGAAACAAGATGGAGCGAGAGCAATTCGTTTTGGACACATGGCACAATAGTGGCGCTGCACCATATGCTTCACTTTCTGATCAAGAGTACAAGGAACTCATTCCAGCACTTTTCCTAACAGAGGGAATAGATCAGACAAGAGGATGGGCATACACACTACTTATCGAAAATGTAATTTTCAACAACGCGCCTGTTGCACCATTCAAGTCATTTTTGTTCCAGGGACACGTACTTGACAAAAATGGGAACAAGATGAGCAAAAGCAAAGGAAACGTAATGGATGCAAGCGAATTGCTTGGAAAATATTCTGTTGATTTAATCAGACTGTATTTCATGTGGAAATCAAGTCCAATTGAGCCTATTAATTTTAGTACAGATGAACTTGTATCACGACCATATCAGATACTAAGTACACTGTATCACCTTCACATCTACTTTAAACAAAATAGTGAATATGACAAGTACGATAAAACACACGACATACAATGGGCAAAGGACAAGAATCTCTTAAAAGAAGCAGAGATTTGGGTTTTGTCAAAACTTCAAAAATTAATTTCTTCAGTTACTGAATCACAAGACAAGTGTAGATTCCATGAAGCATCTAGGGCAATAGATGACTATCTGATAAATTCAGTAAGCCAAGTATACATTCCAATTACTCGTGAAGAACTCTGGGCAGAAGATGACTCTCAAAAAGAGAGAAGATTTGCAATTTATGCAACACTTGCAGAAATACTACGAACTCTAGACATACTGCTTCATCCAATTTGCCCATTTACAACCCAGTATCTGTATGGCTCAATGTTCGCAGGAAAAGCAAACATACTCCTTGAAGACTTTCCAGTATCACAAGCATCACTAACAAATGACAAAGTGGAAGAAGCATTTGACTTGATGAAAGAAACAGTTTCAGTATCAGCCGCTGCAAGAATGAAGGGTAAACTCAAGAGAAGATGGCCTCTAAACAATGCCATAATTTGTCTAGAACCCGGTCAAAAGACAAAGATTGAATCACTTTCAGAATTGTTGCTTTCACAGCTCAACGTAGAAAAATACAACATCATAGAACTACAAAAATCAGAAGGACTGGAGCTAGTCTCATATTTACTACAAAAAGAAATTCCGATAATTCCCAAAGTAGAGCTTGAAAGAAAGAAAATAGGACCCAAGGCAAAACAAGACATGGGAAGACTGTTAGACAAGTTTTCACAGACAGACCCAAGTTTGATTGTAGATAACCTGTTGAAAAACGGTTCACACACATTTGATCTAGGAGACAACAAGATCGAATTATCAAAGGAGGATTTCATAGTTGGATATTCAGAAAAAGAAGGTTTTGCAATGTCAAACCGTGATTCCCTTATCGTATTTATCAGCACAACAAGAAATCGTGAAATGTTAGCACGTGGATTGATAAGAGACATTGCAAGAAGATTACAAGTATTGAGAAAAGAGAGAGGATACACACCTACTGACATAATAGATGCAGCATATGTTTTGGGCCTGGATGACGAATCACTTGAAATGGCAAAAGAAAAACAATCAGACCTTGCATATCTAGTTAGAGTAAAAAAAATAGAGTTTGAAGACAAGGCAAAAAACTACAAAGATGAAGATCTAGATGGTCAAAAGATTCGAATCTCAGTTGAGTAGTGCTTCATCCATTGCATTAAATAATAAAAAATACAACAATATCCCATGCCAAAGCAGATAACCCTAGACGGATGGCTCATCTCACACTTTGCCGTTTTACTAAAAAAAGCATCATCTCATGTTACAAAGACCAAGACTCCCCTAGTGCTGTATAGAAATACGCTTGAGGAGGAAGAGGAAGCATATCAGGAAACAGTTTGCACCATCACCGAAGGATACATCATAGTTCAGGTCATAACTTCAGGAGGCGGAGTAGTTCCAAGTTTTCAACAGCAATTCGTCTTTTCATTAGACGAGTTTCCAAATTGGCTTATGCGAAAAAGCAAGGATTTGTTTCTCCAGTGTGTAGATACGCTAGAAGAGCAATTTAGCTAATTTTACATAAACTACTATATCATAAAATTGTCATTTTATGATAATGAGGCTTAAAAATACCATTATGAAAATCATTCATAGTTTTGGTGGCCGGGCCAGGCAAGAGGGTGTCATTTGACACTCGGTTCCGACCCCAAAACACTTTTCACATCATAACGTAAAACATTATGAAACCTTTAGATGAAATCATCATACTGGTATAATTGTATTATGCAAAAAACCACATATGGTATTGACGTGCATGCCAGAAACTCATCTAACAAACTTTAATCAAAACCGAATTTCATTCTAGATCCCAACATTACTTTTGATTCTCAGTTTAAGACATGGCATGACATCAAACAGATTATAAAGACCATAAAAATGAAAAATCACAATGCGTCTACTAGAATATCAGGCAAAATCTTTGTTTGCAGAATACGGAATTCCAATTCCAAAAGGATTTACATCGACTAATATCGAACAGGGTAGAAAAGATGCAGCTGTACTAGGATTTCCATTTGTCATCAAAGCACAGATGGCAGTTGGAGGAAGAGGAAAAGCAGGTGCAATCCAAAAATGCCAAAATGCTGACGAGTTTGAATTAAAATATCCAGATATAATGCAGAAAGTCGTCAAGGGAGAAAAAACCAGAGCGATATTACTTGAAAAGATGGCAGATATTAAAAAAGAACTTTACCTTTCATTGTTCTTGAACAGAGGCAAAAGATGCTATACAATAATTGCATCAGGAGAAGGCGGTGTCGAAATAGAATCAGTCAAGAACCAGATAATACATGAGGTTGGACTAGGCAACGTTGATGCAAAGACCGCCGAAGAAGTAGGAAAACAAATGGGACTAAAAGACAAACCTTTGACCCAATTTATTGACATTTTACAAAAGCTAGCAAAGATTACAGTAGAAAAAGAAGCAGAACTTGCAGAAATCAATCCACTTGCAGTATTGGGCGATGACTCAGTTGTGGCCCTAGATGGCAAAGTCATCATAGACGACAATGCAATGTTCAGACACGACGAATTGCGCAAATTCCAAGAGGTCTCAGAGCTTGAAGAGAGAGCAGAAAAAAGCGGATTTTCACTTGTTGAATTAGACGGAAATATTGCAGTAGTAGGAAACGGTGCAGGCCTTGTCATGTCAACTCTTGACATGTTATCAGATAACGGAGGCAAGCCAGCATGCTTTTTAGATGTAGGCGGCGGTGCAACCACTGAAACAGTGTATGAAGCACTCACACTAATTAGCAAAATGAAAAAAGTAAAAGGAATACTTGTAAATCTTTATGGTGGAATTGTCAAGACTACAACAGTTGCTACAGCATTTCTCAAGGCATACGATGACAAGCTGTTAGATCTTCCAGTATTTGCAAGAATGTCAGGAGCAGAATCTGAAAAATCAAAAGAGATGCTCAAGGGTTCAAGAACAAAGATGTTTGATACAATTGAAGAAGCAATAAATGCAGCAGTAATTGAGATGAATAAAAATGGTTGATCTTTTCGAATTATTAATTGGTAAAGAAGGCGACAAGGACTACAAAAAGAAGCCTGTCATAGTTCAAGGAATTACTGGCAAGTTTGGTGCATTCCATACACAACAAATGTTAGCATACGGTACAAACATTGTAGCAGGTGTAACACCTGGAAAAGGAGGACAAAAACAAGAGGGAGTTCCAATTTATGAGACAATGAATGAAGCAGTAAGTGCA
>DASUKX010000040.1:0-4441 GCA_036278495.1 Nitrosotalea sp. | reverse complement strand
AAAAGAATTTGGAAAAGATGAAAACAAATTCCATGGAAGATTTATCCACTATTGGGATGAGCCAGATGTTGAAAGCATACCAAATATTGTAGAGCCAAGCATGCACGGAATGGTTGAAGTCATGAGAGGCTGTGGAAGAGGTTGCAAATTCTGTGACGTTACACTACGACCGTTAAGATACTATTCGCCTGAAAAAGTAAAACAGGAAATTGAGGTCAACATAAAGAAGGGTGGGCAACGAAATGCATGGCTTCACAGTGATGATATTTTCGTCTACGGCCTTGACCCACGAAAGACAAAGAACATGGCTCCAAACAGAGAGGCATTAGAGGATCTCTTCAAGGCAGTCATGTCCTGTGGAATAGAGCACACCAACCCAACTCACGGTACCTTGGCTGGTGCAATTGCTGATGAAAAATTATTGCCAAACCTTTCAAAGATAATAAAATCTGGTCCAAACAACAAGACTGGAGTACAATGTGGATTTGAGACTGGAAGCTTGAGACTAATTGGAAAGTATGCAGACCGAAAACTTGCTCCATACAAGCCAGAGGAATGGCACTGGGTTGTAAAGGAAGGAGTAAAGACTCTGAATGAAAATCACTGGATTCCTGCATTTACATTAATCATGGGCCTTGACAATGCCGAAACAGAAGAAGATGGATGGGATACAATACGACTCATCAATGAACTAGAGCTAGAGCAGCCAGAATCCCAGTTTACAGTAACACCTTTGACATTTGTCCCAATTGGATTGCTTGAAAAATCTGAATTCTTTGACATTGGAAATGAATTGACTGCACCACAACTTGGTGTCATGTACAAGACATGGCAGCACAACTTCAAGTATGGTATACAAAAATTCATGGACAAGACTGGAAGCAACAATACCTTGAAGAAAAAGGCATTCACAGGTCTTGCAAGAGCATTGGGTGGTGTTCCATTGACTGCAATGGAAAAATATGCAAGAAGAAAGGGCGCAGAACACGAACGAGTAATTGAAACAATCAAGGCAAAATACTGGTAAATTTTTTACCAAACCAAATACATAAATTGAATTAAAAGAGAGTTTATTCGTGCCAACTCACGGATCGCTTACTAAAGCAGGAAAAGTAAGAGGACAAACTCCAAAGGTTCCATCAAGAGAAAGACATGGAACTATATCCATTACAAGAAACAAGGACAATTTTAGAAAAAGATTTGTTTTAAAGCGAGTCCCAGGGCAAAACAAACCGGGCCAACGAAAAAGAAAGTAGTTTTTAAAAATTATCTGTCAAATGCTGTATTATTGATTCTACATGTGATCTGACTGTGTGTCAAAAATTATCTACCTTGCCGCTTTAATCTGGAAATCAAAATCCAAGACATCTTGACGATAAACCCTACCGTATTATCTAATAGGATGATTTTACTTGAGGTGCTAGGGTTTGCCCTTCTAAGCTTTGTTATGTTCTCAGGATATGCGTCTGTCAAGTCTGCTATTGTTCTTGAAAATACACTGCTTGTCCTTCCTACCGGTGGTGTATTTATTGCTCTTGCAGTGTTTGCCTATGAGATATCTGATTTTTTGTTCAAAGGGCATCTTGTTACATCCTTGATACGAAAAATAAAAAAATAATCAGATTCTAGCGGGTAGCCTTTTGGGTGTTTAGCCCAAAAGAACAACTCGCCAGTATAGAATCTGCAATATTTCTTATGGTATCGATATTGAAAAGAATGTGTTCGTTCATTTTGAACTGTTAAGCGTATTATCTTGGATGTCGTCTGCCTCGATCATTCGTTTCTGTATGGTAAAAAATGAAACCGTGGATATTAGGGACTTGTGTCATAGTGATGGTGTGATCGTACACTAGGAAGACACATCCACGGTTCCACCCATAATTGGCTTTTATCGTATAAAAGACTCGATTAACTATGTTACTGGAATTGTGGGAATGATATGACTTCAACACAATTCTTTTTAGTTACATTATATCCCGTACAATGACTGGGGACATGGGAGATACTGAAAAACTAATTGCAAATGCTGTAGGGGTAATTATAGAAAAAGTTCTCATGGAATTTGGTGTCAGTAATCATAGCAAAATAGCAGACATACTTGGCGCTCACCACATGACGTTTTCAGATTGTTACAAAAAACCAGATGTTCTAAATCTTGCATTAAAGCAAGTATTTGGTGGTAAATATCTTGACCCTGTAGCAAAGATGAAAAGTGAATTGACAGGACTTGAGGAAGACCACAAGATAGAAAAATTCATTGACTCGATTAGTAAAGCATAGATTCATAGTTTGATTATATGCGATAGTGTGGGCCAGTTTCTGTCTAATCTAAAGAGTATGTAGCATCTCAAGTGAAATATTTGAAGAAAAATATGCTTGGCAAAGAACACCAGCAAGATATTTTGGATCTAAAAATCTTAATATGAAGACCTGTGATATTTTGTTCATAAATGACTGAATTGGATTTTCTGACAGATAAAATAATTGACATATCTATTGCATCATCACTTGGAATTTTCATAATGATCCTTCATAGGAGAGCAGATAAGAAGGTTCACGACATGGTTGAATCTCTTCATGATTACATGATAAAAGAGCACCGTGAGGTTGTACTAAAAATTCAAGAAATGCAAGAAGCTGAAAAGAAGATTGATGAGGAAGTTCATAGCATGGTTGAAAGACAGAAAAAATTGATGGAGGATTTACATTCCATGTCTGTTGCAGAGCAAAGCATTGATCAAAGTGTTCACAATATGGTTTTAGAACAGCAGAAACTGATCAAGGAATTACATGAGGAATCTAAAAAATAATAATGCGACAAATTCATTAATCTTGAATTCTTAATTTTTTCATGCTTGATCTGAGAACAGAACTTATTGCAAGAGTTTCTATCATTACTTTATTTTATTTCATAATTTCTTATTTTGTGATACAGAGACATATTGGACTACAAAATCAATTAGAGGTGTCCATTCCATTACTCTTTGTTACCTTTGGAGTTGTTATATTGATCAATATTTTGTATTGTCTTAGAAGACATCATGTAAGTGGTATCAAGTGATATGTCCAAGCTTTGATATTCTTAGTCAATAGATGTGCTGCTCTCTAGTTGACAGATTCTATGTTTAGTTGTATGGTCAAACTCTTGGCGGGTAAATGTGGAGTCAAGATAGGTATGATAAATGGAGCTTGATTCAAAATAATGCTAGTAAAACAAACTGGTTATTCTAAGACTTTATCCATTTTTTGTGCCAATCTATCAAGCTTGTCAGCATCAATTTCTATATCTTGACTAATGCTGTCTGTTGGACAGGCAACTATGGAGAACTTTAGAACTGCACTGATGATCTTGATCTCTTCTTCTGAAAGATCTATTGCAACCACGTGTAAGATGATGGCCTTCTTGCATATAAGCCGCATACATGATTTTCAATCTATGTTCAGACATTTGACACAGAATTAATCAATAGATGTGTTCTCAAGTTGGACAGAACCAACATGAGACACATTAGACTTCAAAGTGATATGAATAACAACAAAATGGAAAGAATGAATGGAGAATTTCGAGATAGAGAGAAAGTGATGAGAGGAATCAAGAAAGATGACTCAGTAATGTTTGATGGTTATCAGATGTATCATAACTACCTAAGACCTCACATGGGTTTGAATGGTCAGACTCCTGCGGAGAAATGTGGAATTAAGATCGATGGTGATAACAAATGGATTACTTTAATACAAAATGCAAGCAAGAAACAATAAATTTGATTTTTAAAATACCATTGTCATTATCGTTTGTGATAATTGTATTTCGTATTTTAATAATCTAATCAAGAATACCATGTAATGGTTTCAAAGAAAGGTATCTTTGTAGTCATAATGGTTTTGTCATTTGGCACAACATCGGCTTTTGCTCAGGCTCCAACCAATGTCAAGGTTTTTGGAACTGACCAATCAGTATCTTATACCATAACTAATGGACAGGTAACAGATGTTATTCCGCATGCACAATCAAACTCGCTTATCATTTTTGCAAGCGGGACAGGAAGCAGTACACTTACGCTTACTCTTCCAAGAGATGTAATTGATACAAAAATGGGAGGAAAAGATTCCGCATTTGCAATAACAGATGATGGTCTGCCAGTTACATTCCAAGAATCAAAGACAGATACTGCTAGAACGATAACAATCTCGTTTGACTATAGGACCAATCCTGAAATATTCATGATAACTGGAACACATGTAGTGCCAGAATTTGGTACTATTACTTCTGTGATACTAGTGATGTCAATCATGACAATAATTCTAGTGACTGCAAGAACAAAACTCAGATTCATGCAAAAATACTAGATTCTACTCTTTTTCCTATTTTTCATGTCCCGACCTTTGACACGAAGAATTAGTCAAACAATGTCCCGCTAACTATACAGAACCTTTAGGCAGG
>DASUKX010000039.1:0-15909 GCA_036278495.1 Nitrosotalea sp. | reverse complement strand
TCGAAATGAATTAGTCAATCTTACCTGGTCATCACCTGTCAGAGACAGCATCCCGCGTTTAACACCGGTGTCTATGACAATACAGGTATTACAAAGACAATCTTTTGAATGCTCTTTTGTAGACATGATTTTGTTAATTCTCTTCATGTTTATCTAGTTGTTCATTTTTTATAAATTCTGAAATATAAAAAGATCTCAAACTTAATCTTATCTTGCTAATAAAATGAATAAGCGAAATGTAATTTTCATCAAAACTTTTTTAAAAATAAAAATGACGCAAGTTGAAAATAATCAAACGCAAATCAATGATATCTTGATGATATCACACTGTCCCGACTTTCAGACGGGTTAAGAGAATCAAGGTGTTACAGAACAAAAATTAATTCAAGTCATTCCCGTCTCTGGTCTCCCATCAATATATTGGACGTCTTTTCCATTACTATTTGGATTTTTTCTCGTACAAATCAAGCAATGTATCCAGAAAATCACTTGTGTACATTCTGGGCTTTTTCTCCTTTATCTTGTGGACTGTCTTGATGATTCTATCATATGTCTCTGCTCGAATCGTAAGTGCTCTGTATTCTGTTCTAGGCAATACCTGACTTTTTACTGTAAATATGATAAACTCTTGGTAGAAAATTTATGGTAACATATTATGAAGTTATCCTGTGTGTGATAATAGACAATATGCGTACCCCTTAAATAGGAAATGTACTGTGAATTATATAGTAAAAGTTGCTTGTACAGAAAAAAGAATTGAAGAGAATAGACTGGGATATTGTCAAACGTATTTTCCACCTGTTATACCATGAAGGAAAGGCAAAGAAGACACACATATCTATGAAATGCAACTTGAATTATGATCAAACTATACTATATCTTGAATGGATGGCAATGGTTAATTTCGTCAAGAAAATTAACGATAGAAATTTTGAAGTCATAAGTTTGAGTATAATGGTATGACACTGTACATGCAAAAGATGAAAGCGGTATAAACTTGACGCAATGAAAGGTAATATTTTTAGATTGATGTCTTAAAAACATTACTCCGTGCTGGATTAAGTAATGCAGGACGGAGTTCGGCTTAACTACTTGATTTGTATTGTACCGGATAATGACGATAAAGTCACGTCAATCAATACTGACAGCAATCGCAATATTGACATCAGTAATATTGCTTTTGCCAATGGCATCACAAAATGTGTTTGCAATAGAAACAACAAATCAGAATGTCAAGCCGGTTACAGCTGTAACACCTCAAGAAAATGATCCACAGATCGCAGCCAATGGTAAACTGGCTATGCAACTGTCTGGAGAAATTGATAATATCAAAACAAAACTCAAGACAGCTGATAGTGCTACGCAAGTTCAACTAAACA
The DNA here is from genome assembly GCA_036278495.1 of Nitrosotalea sp. Classification (GTDB taxonomy): domain Archaea; phylum Thermoproteota; class Nitrososphaeria; order Nitrososphaerales; family Nitrosopumilaceae; genus Nitrosotalea. The sequence goes on along the minus strand of DASUKX010000039.1, from coordinate 14,530 downwards.
CTCAGCTAACTGAACTTGAAAAACAACTAGATGTAGTAAAGACAAAGATGCGAGATTTGGGAGTTCCAACAACTGAGGAATTCAACAAAGATCCAAAATATTGGATTTCCAAAGCTACAGGAGTTAATATGACTCCAAAGGCAACCTCACGATCTTCATGTGGATCCTCCATCGCAAAAGGTTACAATGTAGAAAACATAGAAGAAATGGAAGTTGATGGAAAACCTGTAGAAATTCTGGGAAGTATTGTACTAAAAGCTGTGTTGATACCACTCGTAAATTCTATGAATCGTAAATTAGAAATTTACCAATCATGGCGTGGTTGGATACCTGATGAAATGAGATTATACATGTCAGATCCAAGAATGCACGCGTTGAAACAATTCTATCGAGATATCTGGTCAGAAAATCTTAAAAAAGATCTAGAATAAATAATGGATTTCACTCTGCATATTAATACAAGTTCTTCATTTCAAATGTAAAATCTATATTATATGTGATCGTTTCATAGTTTTTCCACTCCGCATGCAGAGTAAAAATCCCACCTCCCGCACCTATTGAACTATACAAAGCTGCATTTCTTTGTGATTGCGAAAATGAATACTGCAAAAATTATTTGAACACTCATAACAATGCCAGTCTCCTATTGTAGAACACACTTTGCAAATTTTTACAGGGTTGTTATGATCATAGCTATTTCCTCTATTATGTGATCTGTGAGAACTTTTTTGTTTATCCATCATTTTTCCTCATTTAAGTTAAAATTTGAAAAACTTCTATCTCCCATTCAACAACACATTACAGAATTACAATATCTAGCTGGACTAGCATTCTTACAATACGTCATATTTCAAAAGGCTATTTAAGTATTAATAAGTGCTGTATGTCTAACAATTAACATGGATAAGACAATTGTAGAACTAGTTATAGTTGGAAATGATCATGAAGGTGTAGTAGCAGGTTTTACTAATTTTATTTTTCAAAATAATGGAAACATAGAGAAGATTAACCAGAATGTTGTAAAGGGACTTTTTGGAATGTATTTGGAAGCATCTTTTGCAAAGAAACTGGATGTAAATAAATTCAACAAAGAAGCAGAGAACCTGGCAAAAAATCTCAAGATGGAAGTAAACATCCACTATGAAGTATCAAAAAGAAAGAAGGTGGCAGTATTGGTAACAAAAGAACCACATTGTCTTGAAGCTATACTTGATGCACGAACAAAGGGAAAGATCAGAGGAGAGATTGTGGTACTAATAGGCACAGAAAATACATTATCATCTTTGGCAAAAAAAGCAAACATTCCATTTGTTTTAATTGATGAAAAGGATCAGTTAAAGGCTGAAGAAAAAATAATTGCGGTCATAAAAAAATTCGATGTTGATCTAATAGTACTTGCAAGATATATGCGCATACTTTCTCCCAACTTTGTATGGCGATATCCCAATAGAGTCATCAACATACATCCATCATTATTGCCTGCATTCCCAGGAGCCTTTGCATATGTTCAAGCATATGAGCGAGGTGCAAAAATTGTTGGATGTACCGCACATTATGTAACAGAGGATTTAGATCAGGGACCCATAATTTTCCAAGATGCTTTTGCCATAGATGAAAATGAAACTCTAGAGTCTTTGAAAAAGAAAGGACAAAAGCTAGAAGCTAGTACTCTACTAGAAGCTGTAAAAATGCATCTGGATGGAAGATTAGAGGTATATTGGGGCAAGGTACATGTAAAACCCAAGAGATCTAGATGATAGTACGAGACCTTGTAAATACAGATATTCTCAAACTAACAAAGAGAAGACCCATAGCATTAATTCCAGTTGGATCAATTGAACAACATGGTCCTCATCTTCCAGTATCCACAGATTCTGACATAGTTTCATACATAGCAAAACAAGTATCAGAGAAAAACGGATTTTTATTGTTACCTACACTTCAGTATGGAGTTTCTTTTGAGCATCACCCATTTTTTAATTTGAGTATATCAAGCCCTACTTTAGAGAAGATTTTGATTGAGTTATGCATTTCATTGTCAAAAAACCATATTGATAGAGTTATCATCCTCAATGGACATCATGGTAATCTAGATGCGTTAAAGAAACTACCCGACAAAGTTTTCAAGAAAACAGGCATCAAACAACAAATCTTTGTTTATTCATATTGGCACTTTATGAAAAGAGAGTTTGATCATGCAGGATTTGTAGAAACATCAATCATGTTAGCAATATCAGATAAAGTAATGATGAACAAGGCTGACAAAGGACTAATTCCTGAAAATCTGTCAAAGAGCAAATTGAATCAATTGAGCAAAAAGGCAAACAAGTCGTTTATTTCAGTAACAAAAAACGGTGTCTGGGGAGATCCTACAAGTGCTACACAAAAGGATGGAAATGGGATTTTGAAGGAAATAATCTCAAATTTGGTAAAAGAGAGTCAAACTTGCCTTACTGGAATAGGTTGAAAGTTTCACCAATGAAATTTTAATATATACCCTCCATAGAGTGGGTAATAAGTGAAATAAATGTCAGTAGATATGGCAGTAAAAGTACTTGATGAAAGCCTAAACAAGGTTGTACTTATCAAGCTGAAAGGCGGCAAAGTGATAAGAGGTAACCTTCATGGTTTTGACCAACACATGAACCTGCTACTTGAATCTTCAGAAGAGATTCCTTCTGAAGGAGAGACAAAAAGCCTTGGAACCATAGTTGTCAGAGGAGACAACGTAGTTATCATATCTCCTCCACCAAAGTGAGTGCATTATGACTAAGGGTACCACCTCAATGGGAGGCTATACAAAAGGACGTCTACACATTAGATGTAGAAGATGTGGAAAGAATTCTTATCACATACGACATAAAAGATGTGCCAGTTGTGGTTTTCCAGAGGCTAAAATAAGAAAGTACACCTGGATCAAATGGTATACCTAAATGGAAGAAATAGCGCTAGTTTTTAGCTCTCTTGCAGGCGCATGCACCGCGGTTGCACTAGACAAAGTTCCAAAAATAAAACGCAATAAACAAACCCCGACCATTAATTCTGCAATCATAAATCAATTACATTCACTAAGAATGGAAAAAGAAGTATTATCAAAGACAATTACAAGACTTCATCAACAGGAGTCAGATGTTACAAGAATACAAAAGGACAAACTCTTGCTTCGTTATCAACATCAACTTGGAACAGTCATTACTAAGATTGAAAAACTTGAGGCTGCAAGCAAATATCCAGATCTAGGTCCAGTCGGTGATAGTTTGATTTCACTAATGGATAACAGATTATCACAACTAGATCAAAGATTACACGAAATTTCATCAAAGATCACAGTAAATACAATCACCCAACCCAAACAACCTGAAAGACATACTGAGACAATACTAGAAAATCCCCAAGTCAAGAAGATAGAACCAAAGATAGATAGCCAAAAAGAAAAGATCGAAATTCAAGAAGAGAAAATAATCATATCAGAAAGAACACCAGAATGGTTGCCACCAATGGAGATTCCGACACATGAAAAGCATAGAACAGTAGAACTGAGTACCTTAACAGAGATCACAAACAAGATTCCACAGTTCCCCGCTGAACTCATCAGACCTACCCAAATTGACCAACAGGTTCCTCAAAGAATCATAGAACCAATAATAATAGAAGAACCAATACAAGTTCCTCAACCTATTACACAAGATACAGTAGAAGGAATCTTGCCAGAGATACCAGAACTAGTACAAGAACCAGAAAGAAAGATTCAGCTTCCAGCAGCAATTAAGATACCTGAAGAAGAAAAATTAGAAGACGATGACAAGGATTTAGATAAGATAAAAAGCGAAATAATGAAAGCATTATCAAAACTAGAACAAGTAGAGGTAGAATAATTGACAGTAGATGATGCCATAGAGGCATTATCACCACAGGCATTAAAGATGGTAAAGAACAATTTTGTCATAGGTCTTGGAAGTGGCAGAGCTGCAACAGCCATAGTAAAGTTGCTATCATCATACATTAAAAAGAACAAATTTTCTGTCAGAGCAATACCTACATCTTTACAGATTAAGATGGAAGCTGAAAGAGGAGGAATTCCAATAATAGAAGCAGACCAGATTAATCACGTAGATCTAGTTTTTGACGGTGCAGATCAAATAGATACAAAAGGAAACATGGTAAAAGGAGGAGGAGGAGCCCTCTTGCGAGAAAAAATTTTGATAAGCATTGCAAAAAAGGTTGTGATAATTGCAGATGAATCAAAGTTTGTTAAAAACCTTGATCGAACTGTACCTGTAGAAGTTCACCCATTTGCAAGAAACATAGCTGACATGCAAATAAGAAAACAAGGAGGAAAACCGCACGTTAGATTGCTAGAACGCGGTTATCCATTTGTAACCGAAAATGGAAATATCATATTGGACTGTGACTTTGGTCAAATACAAAATCCTAAAGAACTTGCAACAAAAATAATAGAAATTCCAGGCGTCATAGAAGTAGGAATATTTCCAAAACCAGACATTATTTACAAAGCAAAAAAAAGTGGCAAGTATGAAATCATACAATAACATCGGGGTGTAAATCATACTATGAAATGTGATCGTTGTGAAAATATGGTGGTTTACTCTAGAAAATATTCTGGAGAGAGTCTTTGTTCAAGCTGTTTTTCAAGTTCCATTGTAAACAAAACTACAAGAACGATCTCAAAATACAACATGATAAAATCTGGCGATGCGGTAGGAGTTGCAGTATCAGGCGGAAAAGATTCTCTTTCTTTGCTACAAGTACTAAAAAAAATTTCTCTAAATCATAATTTTACTCTGAAAGCAATAACAATTGATGAGGGAATTCCAGGATATAGAGATGAGGCACTCAAAATTGTGGAGGACTTTTGTAAAAAAATGGACATAGAACACAGGGTATATCCGTATAGTACTCTTTTTGGCACAACTCTAGAACAAACATTAGAGAATAGAGGCGATGAAAAAGTTTCATCTTGTTCTGTATGTGGAATCTTAAGAAGAAGAGCAATTGATTTTGGTGCCATTGACCTTAAAGTCGATGTAATTGCAACAGGTCATAACTTGGATGACATGCTACAAACTTTTATCATAAATCTCATTTCAGGAGATACAAAAAAAATTGGCTGGATGGATCCTGACACTTCTGAAAACAAAATTAGAAAAATAAAGCCATTTTGTGAGATTTACGAAAATGAGATCATATTCTATGCATTCACAAATGAAATTCCATTTCAATCAGAGGAATGCCCTCACATGAACGAAGGAATTAGAACGGAGATTCGTAATTTTCTAAATTCCTTAGAAAAAAGACATAACGGTATAAAAAACAACATGTACAAGTCAGTTTTAAAGATCTCAACTACCATCAAAGACTCTAACAATTTAGAATGGAGGACTTGTTCAAAATGTGGGAATGAGTGCACGGGGGATACATGTTCTGTCTGTAACACATTGACTAATTTACGATCAAACTAACCCTAATGCACATAAAGAACTTGTAATTACAATAAATTTGGTAGTAGGTAGGGTTGGGGCGCTAGCCGTGCCCTGTCTCTGAAACCGGCTATATGCAGAGACCAGTAACTGCTGGATAAATCTCTAGATAGACGGTACTCGCTTGACTTGCGGATATGAAATCACGCCGAAGCGGGTGGATACAGGACCGAGGTTGTCCGAAGGGATGACTCTCAAGTTCTAACTGCCGAAAGGGATGAGGTCCGGGAGGGAGCAATCCTAAGGTAGAGCATCCACGCTGCTTCGTCTACGTGGCGGATCTTGCTTGACTTGAGATGAGACCGCTTGTCTAGACTGGAACTAGCGGATCTACTACCTTAATATTCTTAAATCAGACTAGTATCAACATGGAAGGATTAATCTCAGGAAAGAAGAGAAATTATGACGAATTTAGACCAAGCATACCTTCAAGTGTAGTGATACTATTTGATGAACTTCGCAATTATTGTCTCACACTTGGAAAAAATGTAATAGAAGATGTACGTATGCACAGGGTTGTATTTGCAAAATCAATTACATTTCGAGGTTTTGCAGATATTGAGCCGCAACGAGATTTTGTCATCATAAAGATCAAAAGAGATAGAAAAGAACCGGAAAAAGAAATACAAGTAAAATCAAGCGACAATCTTGAAGAGATCAAAAAACTTCTTTTTGATGCGTATACTAACATCCATTAGTATAGAATTACAAAATCAGAAAATTCGCCGACATAATTTTCTTCAGTAATTTTTAATTCTGTTACAACTGCTCCAGCAGATCCAAAACGAGCCCACTCTACCACTGCATCTACGTTTGAATTATTTCCCTCAAGGATTGCTTCCACACTATCATCTGGAAGATTTCTGACCCATCCCAAAACATTATTTTTTTCTGCTGTCTCCATCATTCCTTGACGAAAATAAACACCTTGTACTCTTCCATTTATCAGAAGATGAACTCTCTTTGAATCCATAATATCTTTATTTTTTAAAACTACTAATTAGTCTTCAGAGATTATTCTCGCTCTTTCATTCTGGATCGGCCAGTCTTTCTAGCTGCGATACTTCCAACCTTACGTCCAGGTGGAGCGTTTCGTGATACAGTGGAGCTTCTTCCAACATGTTGGTGTCTTCCACCACCGTGTGGGTGAACATATACAGCTTGAGCAACACCTCTGACAATTGGATATTTGTGTCCCTTTGAACGCTTTCTTCTCCATGCTGGTCCAGCTCTCATAAATGGTCTATCACCAACACCCCCTCCAGCAAGAACTCCTATCATGGCTCTATTTTGTGGGTTAAGAGTAGTGAATTTTCCAGACGGCAGTTTTATCGTTACACCTTCAGAACTATGTGAAAATACTGTTGCATATGTTCCAGCAGACTTTACTATTGCTCCGCCGTCACCAAAATGTTTCTCGACATTACATACTATAGTACCATCAGGAATGTTTTGTACACTAATTACATTACCAGGAGAAATATCAGATTTTAGACCAAATTGAAATTTAGAACCAATTTTTGTACCCAAAACAGATGGAACAAAAGACAGCAAACCAGTTTCAAATCGTACTTTAGCAAGAGGAGCATCTCTTCCAGTTTCATGAACAATATCTACCACTTTGGCCTCGTGTTGTTCTGCCAATGGGAATCGAGGATATTTGGCTGGAAGTAACTTTCCAGTAGAAGCTGCACGGAACTGCATTCCTCCTCTACCTCGTCTTCTTACTAGTGGTCGCTTACCCAAAGTACCGATTTTGGTTTATCTTGTAAATTTTAATCTTCTGATCCTTTGTTCTGGATCAAAGACGACAAAGGTATAAAAATTAGTTTGAGGGTGCTAAAACTGTGAGCCAGAACACACTGTCCCTTAAGGTACTTGAGGCTTATACTCGTGATGTAGGGAGAGGAGTGGCACGTATTGATTATGATTCTATGGATTCACTTGGTGCTTCTACAGGCGATGTTATCGAAATCAAGGGAAAAAGACGAACTGTTGCCAAGTGTTTACCACTTTATCCTTCTGATGAAGGAAAGGGGATTATCAGAGTAGACGGATTAGTTCGAAATAATGCAGGTATTGCAATTGGCGATACTGTTGCGGTAAGAAAGATCAAGGCAGTAGCTGCTGAAAAGGTAGTTGTTGCCCCGTTAGAAGCAATACCACCAATCGATGAAAGATATCTTGCAGATGCATTAGAAAGTGTACCACTGATAAAAGGAGATAATGTAATGGTACCATATTTTGGAGGAAGATTAACATTCCAAGTCATCGGTGTGACGCCAGCAGCTGATGCAGTACTTGTCACACAAAAGACAGTATTTCACATTGCAGAAAAAGGTGAAACTCTTCGTGGTGTGCCTCAGGTAACTTATGAGGACATTGGAGGGTTAACTGATGAAATTAAGAAAGTCCGTGAAATGATAGAGCTTCCTCTAAGACATCCAGAAATTTTTGAAAAACTTGGAATCGAAGCTCCAAAAGGAGTATTATTGTATGGACCACCAGGAACTGGAAAAACACTATTGGCAAAAGCTGTTGCAAATGAAAGCAATGCTCACTTTATCAGCATATCAGGACCAGAGATAATGAGCAAGTTTTACGGTGAAAGTGAAGCTAGACTACGAGAAATTTTCAAAGAAGCAAAGGAGAAATCCCCTTCCATTATATTTATTGACGAAATTGATTCGATAGCACCAAAAAGAGAAGAGGTTACAGGAGAAGTAGAAAGAAGAGTAGTCTCTCAATTACTTTCTTTAATGGATGGTCTTGAGGCCAGAGGAAAGGTGATTGTGATATCTGCAACTAATAGACCAAATGCAATTGATCCAGCCCTTAGAAGACCTGGGAGATTTGATAGAGAAATTGAGATTAAGGTACCTGACAAGAAGGGCAGAAAAGACATCCTAATGATACATACAAGAAACATGCCACTCAGTGACGATGTCAATGCAGACAAAATTGCTTCAATCAGCCATGGCTATGTTGGAGCAGATTTAGAATATTTATGTAAAGAGGCCGCAATGAAATGTCTTAGAAGATTACTTCCAGAATTAAATTTAGAAGATGAAAAGCTTCCACCAGAGACACTTGATAAACTAGTGGTCAATGGAGACGATTTCCAGAATGCCATAAGAGAAGTTACACCATCAGGAATGCGTGAAGTATTCATTGAGAATCCAGATGTAAGTTGGGATGAGGTAGGTGGACTTGAAAGTGTCAAACGCGAACTACAAGAAGCTGTAGAATGGCCAATGAAATATCCTACACTATATTCAAAACTAGGGCACAGAATGCCAAGAGGAATATTGCTACATGGTCCTAGTGGAACTGGAAAAACACTAATGGCAAAAGCTGTTGCAACGGAAAGTGAAGCCAACTTTATTTCTGTAAGAGGACCAGAATTGTTATCAAAATGGGTAGGCGAATCAGAGCGCGGAATAAGAGAGATATTCAGACGAGCAAGACAAGCATCACCATGTGTAATATTTTTTGATGAGATTGATTCTATTGCTCCAATACGTGGAGTAGGAGGAGAGACAGCAGTAACAGAGAGAGTAGTCAGTCAGCTTTTGACTGAATTAGACGGAATAGAAAGTTTGCATGGAGTCGTGGTTCTTGCTGCAACTAACAGAGCTGACATGATAGATACGGCCTTGCTAAGACCAGGCAGATTTGACAAGATAATACTTGTTCCATTACCAGATAAAGAAGGAAGAAAGAAGATCTTGGAGATAAATACCAAAGAGATTCCGGTGATAAGAGAATCCATGGTAAACAGCATAAAGAATCCAGATTACGTAGATATTGACAAGATTGCAGAAGCAACAGATGGAATGAGCGGTGCAGATGTAGCATCAATAGCAAACACTGCAGTATCACTTGTAATACATGAGTTTCTTGACAAGTATCCGGATCAAAAGGAAGCTGAAAAACAGGCTACAGAGGCAAAGGTCACTATGAGACACTTTGAGGAAGCTGTAAGAAAAGTAAAGACGCAAAAGGAACTAAAGATAGGCGAAAAGGTCGCAGTTCCATACTATAGGTAATTTTAATAAAATAACTTTTCTACTCCTAGTAAATGTCACAATTTGGATACAAGGGTAAAGGATTAGAATTTCTCACAAGTAATAAGATAGAGATAGGAAGTCAAGTAAAGATTCATGCAGATTTGATTTATTCAGGAGTTGTAATGCCAAGATATGAACATAGTGACGACCACCATATTGTTTTGAAACTAAAAAGTGGATATAACATTGGACTAGAGCTTGACAAAATAAAAAAAATAGAGATAGAGGCTGCACCAACAATAAAAAAAGTTACCCATAACAGCTCACAACCAAATCCAAAACTTCCAAAAATTCTTTTGTTATCAACAGGAGGAACCATTGCAAGTAGGATAGACTATAGAACTGGTGCAGTTACTCCAGCCCTTACTGCTGCAGAGCTTAATGCAAGTGTGCCAGAACTTTCAACTATTGCCAACATAGATACCGAGGTACTTTTTTCAGAATATTCTGAAAATTTACTTCCAGAACATTGGATAAAAATAGCAGAAAAACTTGATTCATATTCTAAATCAGAATATGATGGAATCATAGTAGCTCATGGTACAGATACTATGCAATACACAGCATCAGCATTAGCATTTTCTTTGGCAGGATTTCCAAAACCAGTTGCCCTTGTAGGTTCTCAGAGATCATCAGACAGACCATCATCAGATGCGGCATTGAATTTAATTGCAGCAACAAGATTTTTGACAGAAATACATTCTCCAGGAATTTTTGTGGTAATGCACAATAATTCAAGCGATGACGAAATTGCCTGCAACTGGGCAACACGTGTAAGAAAAAACCACACCAGTAGACGAGATGCATTCAAGACAATAGGAGGTTCTCCGGCATACATCGTCAAAACAAACAGTATTGAAAAAGACAAACTGTTCAACATCCCTAAAAGAAATTACACACCAAAGATCAAATTTGATAGCCGTGTCTTGTTGCTGAAATATTATCCAGGGCTTGATTCCAGAATTGTCGATTATGCTACAGATTCTGGATACAGAGCAATAATCATAGAAGGAACTGGGCTTGGCCATGTAGGAAGAACAATGTATGGAGCAATTGAAAAAGCAAAGAAAAATGGATTATTCATAGGAATGACATCTCAGTGTATTGATGGAATGGTAAGAATGACAGTATACGATAGCGGAAGAGATCTATTGAATCTAGGAGTTATGCCACTTGGAAATATGATACCTGAGACTGCTCTTGTAAAAACAATGTGGGCATTAGCTAATTCCAAAGATTCTGACGAAACGACAAAATTGATGAATGAAAATGTTGCTCTGGAATTTTCGGACTAAGCTTTAAAACAAGTATAGGAATAAAATTACAAGTGCCTGAATTACAAATTGATAAAATAGGACTTCTTGTGGGATTAGAAATTCATCAACAGTTAGCAACTGGGGCAAAATTGTTTTGCAGTTGCAAACCCATTGAATCAAACGAGTACTCGATTAAATTTTCACGCAAATTAAGGATAACAAGTAGCGAATTAGGAGAATTTGATCCTAGTGCTATTTTTGAGAAAAGTAAAGAAAAGACAATTTTGTATTCTGGAAATCCAGAAAGCAGTTGTCTAGTAGAACAAGATGATGAACCTCCACATGATCTTGATCATAATGCAAAAGAAACTGTTTTGATAATATCATCTGCATTAAAATCAAATATTTTCAATGAAATCTATGTGATGCGAAAACTTGTAATTGACGGTTCTAACACCTCAGGTTTTCAGAGAACCATGTTAGTGTCTAGTGGAGGAAGTCTAGAGGTTAACGGTAAGAAGATAGGAGTTCAAAGTATTTGTCTTGAAGAAGATGCTGCAAAATTACTTCAAGATTCAAGAAATACAAGAGAATATAGTTTGGACAGATTAGGAGTACCACTAGTAGAAATAGCACTAGACCCAGTTTCAGGTACACCTCAAGAGATCAAAGATATTGCCCTGACTTTGGGTCGAATGCTTCGCGCAACAAAGAGGGTAGGAAGAGGTATTGGATCAATTAGACAGGATGTGAATGTATCAATAGAAGGCGGTGGTTCAGTAATAGAAGTAAAGGGCGTACAGAAGCTAGATCAATTAGAGAAAGTCATAGAATATGAGGCAAAAAGACAACATGGGCTCAAAATCATTTCTGAAAAACTAAAAACATTGAACACAGAAAAAATAATCGCGGCCAATGATGTAAAAAATGTATCAGATATCTTCAAAAACTGTAAATCAAAAATTATTCAAAAATCTCTTTCAGATGGTTCTTCAATAAAGGCAATGAAAATCAAAGGATTTGCAGGAATGCTAGGCTGGGAACCATATCCAGGAATAAGACTAGGAAAACAATTAGGCGAGCTGGTGAGATTTTTTGGGTTGGGCGGATTGTTTCATTCTGATGAGCTGCCAAATTATGGAATAGAAGAGAAGGAAATTCAGCAGGTAAGAGACTTGTTAAGCACTGGACCCAATGATGCATTTATCATAGTGGCAGGAAATGAAAAAAAACTAGACACAGTAATAGAATCCATCATAAAACGAATAGAGGATGCAAAAAATGGAATACCTGCAGAAACAAGAGCTGCTACAATTACAGGTGAGACGGTATTTCTGAGACCAAGGCCTGGTTCTTCCAGAATGTATCCTGAAACAGACATACCGCCAATTATTGTGAGCGATACCGAGATAGAACAAGCAAAGAGCAAAATTCCAAAATCATGGGAAGAGAATCTCTTAGCATTACAAAAGCAATATGAGTTAAATCAACAACTCGCAGCACAGGTATTTGATTCAGAATATCTGGATCTGTTTGAAACAATATGTAAAGACAAGAGAGTATCCCCTAATTTTGTAGCCTCAACTCTTTGTGGTACGATTACAAATTTGGAACGACAGGGAATGGATTCAGGATTACTAAAAGCCTCAGATATTTTAGAAGCCTTTGGTTTGGTGACCGATGGAAAGATAGCAAAAGAATCACTTGAGATGATATTTGGAAGTATTATGAGTGAAAAATCAAAAACCATTTCAGAAGCAATCAAGTCAAATGCGTTGAACACTATAGAAGATGCAGAACTACATAAAATATTAGATGAATTGATAGATTCTAGTCTTAAAATCATCGAGGAACAAGGATTAAGATCAATGGGACCTTTGATGGGTTTGGCCATGAAAACATTACGTGGAAAAGTAGATGGTCAGAAATTAAATCAATTATTGGAAAACAAGATAAAGATCAAGATAGATAAAAAATAAAAAAGTGCGGGAGGTGGGATTTGAACCCACGAACTCCTAAAAGACAGGGTCCTAAGCCCTGCGCCTTTGACCAGGCTTGGCAACTCCCGCATGCACCATGACTTTTAAGACAAATTTATCTATTGTTGATGGTCGGTATGGCAAAGTTATTTGGAACTAATGGGGTTAGGGGAGTATTTGGAGAGGACCTTACACTTGATTTTATCTCAAAAATTACTCTATCAATTGCAAGTTTTTTCAAAAAAGGGCCAATCTTAGTAGGCTATGATGGAAGAAAATCCAGTGTAATCATATCCAAGATAGTAACAGCAGCACTAAGTTCAGCAGGTCTTGACTCTGCAGTATGCGGTATAGTTCCAACACCTTGTTTGCAATTTGCAACAAGACAACTTGGTTACAATGGAGGGATTATGATAACTGCATCACATAACCCCCCACAATATAATGGGCTAAAGGTAATTGCAAGAGATGGAATTGAAATCTCAAGAGAAGACGAACTTGAGGTGGAAAAATTTTATTTTGGAAAAAAATGGAAGATTTCAGATAAATTTGGGTTAATCACAAAAGAATCAAAAGCTATTGATACGTACATTTCTGGAATTAAGGACCGCGTTGATGTACGTAAAATTAAATCACGAAATATCAAGATAGTGTTAGATCTTGGTAATGGTGCTCAAGCAGTAACTGCACCAAATCTGTGTAAAGATCTTGGGTGTGAGGTAATTCTAATACATGAAAAAATAGACGGTACTTTTCCAGGTAGAGGATCAGAGCCGACTCCACAAAATTTGGACAAACTCTCAAGTATGGTCATAAAATCAAAATCTGACTTTGGTATTGCATTTGATGGAGATGGTGATAGAAGTATTTTTTGTGACGAATATGGGAAGATTCTCACAGGAGATAGATCTGCATTACTATTATCGAAGTATATTCTAAAGCGATATCCGAAGTCAAAGATAATCACATCTGTTAATTCTACATCTGTGATAGAAAAAATAGCTACAAATTCACAATCTAAAGTTCTACGAACTAGAGTAGGCAGTGTTGAAGTTTCTCGTAAGATGATACAAGAAAATGCAATTGTTGGTTTTGAGGAAAATGGTGGATTCATGTATGGTAAACATAATCAAGTTAGAGACGGTTCTATGACCATGGCAATATTACTTGATCTTTTAGCAAACAGCAAAAATTCTTTATCTGAAGAAATGAATTTACTACCTCCATCTTTTACTACGAAAGGAAAAATAGAATGTTCACAGGATGATTTTAAAAAAATACTGAAAATTCTAAAAGCAGAACCTTTCAAAAAAGATCTTACTGATGGAATTAAATTATCATTAGATGATTCAAGTTGGATCATGGTAAGATTGAGTGGGACTGAACCAATTGCTAGAATCTATGCCGAGTCCTCCTCCCAATCTAAATTGGATGATATTTTTGCAAAATACCTACAAAAGGTAAAGACTGCACTTGACAGATAACACTTTTCAAACAGAAGTTAATTGGGGATTAAATCATTCTGACACGGAATAAATTGATGGTTTTAACAACCATTAAATAGGTATACGGCGTATACGAGGTATGCAAATACAAGATAACCTTGAAAGTTACCTGGATTATGTATTCATGCTATCTCACAGCAATTCTACAAGGAAATCATACAAATCAGGAGTAATGACATTTAGAGATTTTCTACAAGAAAGATATCGCATAGAAGAGTCAGA
>DASUKX010000038.1:0-3908 GCA_036278495.1 Nitrosotalea sp. | reverse complement strand
AAGACAGACACTCCAATGAAATCAAGTCCTACACCACAAGAAAAATATTTCAAAACACTTGTTGCACTGACCAGAATAATTTTGCCAGACATGAATATCCAAATACCTCCAAATCTTTCTCCAGTATCATACTCATCATTTTTATCAGCAGGAATAAACGACTGGGGAGGCATATCTCCGATAACCCTTGATTACGTAAACCCAGAATTTCCATGGCCACGTATCAGTGATGTAAATACAAACTGTGCTGATGCAGGATTTCATCTAAGAGCAAGATTTCCTGTATATCCAGAGTTTTTCCACATGGTAAACCCCGATCTAATTTCAAAAATGTTAGAGATTTCAGACTCGGAGAATCTAGTAAGTGCGGAGTATGTAAAATGAACATGCCCTTGCTAGAATCACTCTTGAAAAATTCTGATCCTCTGATATCAGATACACTAAACCGCGCACTGGATGAAAAAGAGATCTCAGTTGATGAGGCAGCCAGATTGTTCCATGCAAGAGGGCTTGATTTTCACTTGGTAGGCATGGTTGCAGATGAGCTTAGAAAAAGACGAGTTGGAGACATTGTGACATATGTAGTCAACAGAAACATCAACTTTACCAATGTCTGCATAAAGCAATGTGGTTTTTGTGCATTTAGCAGAGACTTTCGCGAAGAGGAAGGATATTTTCTGCCAACAGATGAGATAGTAAGACGTGCAAAGGAGGCCCGAACACTTGGTGCAACAGAGGTCTGTGTCCAAGCAGGACTTCCTCCAGACATGGACGCAAACACATACGAGAATATCTGTAAAGCAATCAAGAGTCAAGTAGGAGACATTCACATCCATGGGTTTTCACCAGAAGAAGTGCTCTACGGTGCAACAAGATCTAATGTATCAATAAAAGAATATTTGCTGAGACTCAAGGATGCAGGAGTGAATTCCTTGCCAGGAACTGCAGCAGAAATTTTAGACCAGACAATGCGAGATAAAATATCTCCTGGAAGAATAAGTGTAAGTAAATGGATCGAAGTCATCAAGACTGCTCACAAGATAGGAATACCATCCACTTCAACCATAATGTTTGGACATCTAGAATCACCCGAAGATAGAGCAAAACACATGGCACTTATTCGCGATATTCAAAAAGAGACAGGAGGTTTTACAGAATTTGTTCCTCTAAATTTCATCCACACCGAAGCTCCAATGTACAAGGAAAACTTGCACCACAACATACGAAATGGTGCAGATGGTAGAGATGTCTTGTTGATGCATGCAATATCAAGAATCATGTTCAACAATTACATCAACAACATACAAACATCATGGGTAAAGGAAGGAGCTGGTATGGCACAATTGGTTCTATCATGGGGAGCAAATGACTTTGGGGGCACTTTGATTAATGAGAGCATTTCTACGGCAGCAGGTGCAGGACATGGTCAGCTCCTAAAACCAAAGGACATCAGGCATCTAATACGACAAGCAGGAAGAATTCCAGCACAAAGAGCAACATCTTACAGAATAATCAAGACATTTGTCTCAGATGAGGGCACAGATCTACTAGATGAGGTTCAAAACACGGCTCAATTTGGCTCATATCATGAATTGATAAAGCTTGATGGATACAGATACAAGAACAACAGGCGACGCTAGTTGTCATACTGTGACGACATACTTGCAAAATCAAGAGTCCTGCACCTAGACGAGTGTGAAATAGCATCAATACAAAAAAATATCACAACAGTAAGAATAACAGATTCAGAGATTGCAGAGGTAAAACAAAATCAAGGCGAGTCTATTGCAGTACGTATCATAGATCAAAAAAGAATAATCGCTGGCAGATCATCAACTAATGAAAAAAACTTTGTAGAAAAAATATTGGAGACAAGGTCATTTGCAAAACCAAAAAACTTTTGGAAGACACTACCATATCCATCCAAACTTACACAGGTAAGTAAGACATACGACCCACGACTAGAAAATATCGCTGGTTCTAGTGCAGTAGACATTGCAAATGAAATGATAAACTCTTCAATCCACAAAGACATAATCCGTATTTCAGGTTCGCTCAATATTGTTTCAGAAAAATTTCATTTAATGAATACCAATGGAGTAGACTGTTCAGATGAATCTACGTTCATATCAGCAACAATAAACACGGACTCTGACACAGGAGGCTTGCCTGTAAGTGGCATAGGTACATCTTGTGCAAGAACACTTGATGGTTTTTCTGCACACAGAGTTGGTGCTGATGCCTTGGAAATGTGCACAAGTTCTATTGGTCCAAAAAAAATAGAGTCTGATTCATACGATATAATTTTTGAGCCTTTTGCATTTGGAGAACTGTTGGCGTTTGTCTTTTCTGCAAACTTTAACCTAAAGACATATTCTGAAAAGCGGAGTTGTTTTTCAGACAAGCTAGGAGAGTGTGTCTCAGCTGAGAATTTTACCCTCATAGATGACCCTCATAGCCCTGATGGAATTGGCAGCAAGTCATTTGATGATGAAGGAACTGCAACAACTCCTCAACCTTTGATAAAAGCAGGGATTCTCTCAGGTCTGTATTCGGATTCGTTTGAAGCATTCAAGAACGAGGTAAGTTCCAGTGGAAATGCCACAAGACTAGGTTCCCCCATGGGAAGACAAGCCCAGCCCTTACCCACCCCACTTCCACACAACATCAAAGTGATTGATGGAGATTTTACAAAAGAGGAGATCGTAAAAGATACAAAAAAAGGAATTCTAGTCGGTAGACTGTGGTATACGTATCCAGTAAATCCAGAACAGGGTGATTTTTCTTGTACTGCAAGGAGTGGGATCAAGATAATTGAAGATGGAAAGACATACCCTGGAGGGTCTGTCAGAATAGTTCACAACCTCAAGACATTATTGAAAAATATATCATCAATAGGAGATGATCCAAAAAACATTCTCCAGTGGGGTTCAATTCCATCCATAACACCCACTGTCAAGGTGGAAAAAATAAGAGTCTCTCCGCTCTAGAGATCAGGCAGAACAAACTGCATACCAATCCCTACAGCATACAATACAAGCAACATCACTCCAGACTTTAATCCAAGTTTGTTTTTGAACATTGGAATCAGAGCAACAATTGTAATCACAGTGACAAGTATCATCTGGTTTTCTAGTAGAGATGTGTTTGAAATTTTTGCATGTAGTCCTTGGTAGCTCATCGCAGCAAAAATTGCAACAGAGAGAAGTAAAGTATTGTTTAAAATCTTAGAACCAAGTACGTTTGCAACTGCAATAGATGCCCCATGGGTACCCTTTCTTGCAAGTAATATCATTGATATTTTTTCAGGCATCTCACCTGCGATTGGGCTTACTATTACTGCAAGTATGACAACAGAGACACCAAGGTCTACTGAGACGCCTTCAAGGGCATGTACAAACGGTTCTGCCCCTATGAATATCCCAACTGTGCCTGCAACAAAGAGGGCCATTGCTCGTGCAAAATGTTTTTTGGGCTTTGCATTGAGTTCATTTTCATGCAAGTCTTTTTCAAGTGGAATCTGTTTCTTTTCCCTTTTCATCTCACGGAAGGCAAATGCAAGATACACTGAAAACAATCCAGTAAATATTATACCGTCAAGAAGGTCATAGCCATCAATAAACAGGACTGCTCCTGCAACTGCAGTTATCACAAGAAAAACTTTGTCTAATCCAAACTCTTTTACATCAACAAATTTTTGCGGAGCCTTTGAGAGTCGAGTTGTTGCTATTATCAACATCACCGCAAGTCCAAGTGTCATCATGAACAAATTACTTCCAAGCGCAGAACCAATGGCAGTGCCGTATGAGCCATCCTTTGCTGCTGCAACAACAATTCCTATTTCAGGCAATGTTGTTGCAATGCTAAGTAGTGTTCTTCCAACAAATCTTCCACCCCATCTTTCTGCA
>DASUKX010000037.1:0-10855 GCA_036278495.1 Nitrosotalea sp. | reverse complement strand
TCCTGATTGGATAGTTTATCCTGGAGGAGCGCTTGGAAATACATCCAGTTGTGGAAAAGCTCTCATGGAACTATACGAATGGGGATGGATTAAAAAAATTCCTCGTCTTGCAGTTGTCAACTCTGAAGGGGCGAACACTTTGTATAATTTGTATAATGGAAAATTTGAAGATACTGAACTAAGATGGAATGGTGGAAAATCTGATACAGGACTCATCAAAAGATATTATGAACATATGGACAAGAACAACATCCGACCAAAAACCAAGGCAACTGCAATCCAAATTGCAAAACCTGCCAATATTTTGAAAGGATTGCGAGCGCTTGATTTCACAAAAGGTGTAGTTACTCAGGTATCTGATGCTGAAATGCTTGATGGAATGGCACTTGTTGGCTTAAATGGATTTGACTGTGAAATGGCATCAGGCGCGGTTCCAGCAGGTGTGAAAAAATTAATCGGCGAAGGAATAATCAAAAAAGATGATACAGTTGTGGGAATACTAACAGGACGTCAGAAAGATTCTAGCATTCCGGTCGATTACCACAAAAATCCACAAAACAAGTTTGCAATTCCTCCAAGAACCTAGCTTGGTATTTTTTCAATCTTTATGCGAGTTGCCTGATTATTTGCTGATTCTTCTACCGTCATCTTGATTGACTCTATGACAATTCTGTCCCCTGCTCTTGGAATGTCTTTTAATTGGTCATGTAACAAGCCGCTCAGAGTGGAATAATCTTCTCCTTGTGGAATGTCTGACTTGAGTATCTCATTTACGGTATCAATTTCAACATCTCCGCTTGCAAGCATTGTATTTTTATCAAGCATTTTGAAGTTGAGCTCCTCCAAGTCAGTTTCATCCATTATCTCACCTACAATTTCTTCTAACAGGTCTTCAAGTGTAACACACCCTTCTACTCCACCAAACTCGTCTACAACAATTGCCATGTGGGTTTGCCGTCCCTGCATTTCTCGTAGTAACTTGCTGATTCTCTGTTCCTGTGAAACAAAAATCGGTTTTCTTCCAAGTGATTCTAGCGTAATGATTTTTTCATCTCTTTCTAGATTCTTTAGCAGGTCTCTTACATTTAGTATGCCAACAATTTGGTCTGTAGTATCTCTGTAGAGCGGAATTCTGGAATAGCCACTCTTGCTTATCAGCGGCATTGCATCAAACAAAATCATCTTTGCTGGAAGCATGAACATTTTTGTTCTTGGAGTCATGACAGAACGAATCACGATATCATCGAACTTGAGTGCACCATGCACAAGCTCACGCTCATGTTTGTGGAGAGCCTTGTCTTCCAAGCCTTGTTCAATAACACTATAGATCTCTTGTTCTGTGATTGGCGGCGGTTGGTGTGAGCTTCCGACAATTTTTAGTATTGCGTTTGTAATTTTTTCAAATAATACAACAAACGGGTAAAACACATAGCTGAACATGAGCAAAATTCGGCTAACCTTGAGTGATATCTTGATTGCATTTGCATTACAGTAAGATTTTGGTGTGATTTCTCCAAACACTAGGAGTACAAATGTCATTACACCGATAGCTATTGCAAGTCCGTTATCACCAAATAACCCTAGAGAAACTTCCGTGGCAAGTGCAGAAGATCCTACACTGACCAAGTTTGTACCAAGGTTTAGTGTTGCAAGCATCCTGCTTGGATTTGATTTTAGCTTGTACAGAGAGGCTGAACCTTTTACTTTTTCTTTTACAAGTTGGTTAACCTTGGCCCTGCTTATTCCGATTAATGCAATCTCTGAACCGCTGAAAAACCCGGACAAACCAATCAATATTACAAGTACTGTGATGTCTAGAGCTAAATTTGTGCCCATTATTTTTCACACCTGTTTCTACGGTTTGTATGCAATGTAGGTTCCAAATTAGTTGACAAATATTCTGATTTCATTGAGAGCAAATTGTTGTGTATGTATTCTTGAGTAATGTCTCTTTTATAAGTTCACATCGTTGCATTTTTTCGAATCTGTCTTGCAGATTCATAATTTGAGGCATTATTTTTTTGCAAAATGTGCTTCAAGAAGTTTTTTCTTTTCTTCCATGTGGAACAACTCTTCAGTATGTTTGAATGCATCCTCTCTTTTTCTCTTAAATAACATTGCCTGCATCAGGAGGTGATTCTCTG
Source organism: Nitrosotalea sp. (assembly GCA_036278495.1). Classification (GTDB taxonomy): domain Archaea; phylum Thermoproteota; class Nitrososphaeria; order Nitrososphaerales; family Nitrosopumilaceae; genus Nitrosotalea. Next base: position 8,711 of record DASUKX010000037.1, on the reverse strand, counting down.
GTACTACGATACCTGTTTGATCATCAGAATAGGTGAGTTTTACCGTATCATCTTGGACTTCGGTTACATCTGCATGAATGTGAATCATGTTTGTATCCTTGAAGTTGAATTTTATGGATTCTGCATAATCTCGAATGTCCTTAGTTCCTTTTGCATTGTATAGTGTTGCAACACCGTATTCATTTTTGTACAAATCTATAATTTCTTGTGTGCTCGGAGCTTGACCATCAAAACGAATGTCCATCAAATGTACGTGCATCTGCCTTGTTGGGACTTTGAGCGCACGAATGAATAATGGTGTATCTGCACCCATGTAGCTTTTGACATCTTCGTTATGGTGTGGCTTTCTTGTCCACTCGATAGAGTCTTTTACCTGAGTCTTTGTATCCTCAAGGTCTGCCCATCGTCTCAACAATGTAGCGTCAAATCGCTTGATCTTTTTTCCATATCTTTCCTTGAGTGGTTGGAGTATTCTTCCCATTCCTGTGACGTTACAACTTCCTTGCATTACATATTTTGAGTCAAATGCTTTTTCATAATTTACACGAGAATTGAATATCAAATGTGCAACAGATTCTTCACCTCCAATTTTTTCTCCACCTTGAAAAATCGCATTGACATTTTTTGGCTCATACAAGGTCTTTTTGTTTTCATACCCTACACCGCCAGGAGCTGCATCTATTACAAGATCACTTTGAGATATGACATCCTCTATAGCGCCTGAAATTTTATAATTTTTAAAAGCATCAGTCTTTGCTTTTGGGACATACACATGAAATCCTCGTGATATTGCATCTGAGACCTTGTCATCTGGAGAATATTTTCCCACACCGATTACCTCGATATCCTTGTCATCAGCTATGAACTGGGTTATTCTGCTACCGATGGAGCCGTACCCATTAACAAAAACCTTCTTCACGATATAATGATAAAAAATCCCATTTATTTGGCTTGCTTCTTTGACAAGAACTAAATAATCTGTAGAGTGTAGTCCAATTCTTGAAAGTTCATCTCCCATCAATAGGGATTGGGATAGGCGCAGTTGTTGCCATTATTGTTGTACTGATAATATCTGGCCACGGATTTCAGAATCCCATGGCTTCAATTACACTAGATAACTCTGAAAAAATTCCACCACAAAACGATACTATTCAAAAAGCCTCCATGAATCTGTTAATTGACAACACATCCCCCATTCTTGGTTCAGATAACGCACCTATCACAATGGTAGAGTTTGGTGATTACCAGTGCTTTTACTGCAACCAGTTTTATCACAATACAGAGCCTGATATTGTCAAAAATTACATCAATACAGGAAAGGTACGTATGGTCTTCAAAGATTTTGTCATAATTGGCCAAGACTCTGTAAATGCAGCTCACGCTGCACACTGTGCCCAAGAACAGGGAAAATTCTGGGAGTATCATGATACCTTGTATAACAACTGGAAAGGGGAAAATACTGGATGGGCGTCATCTGCCAATTTGTTGTCATTTGCAAAAAGTGTGGGCCTAAACGATACCCAGTTTGGGCAATGTATGGGTCAATCAAGGTATATTTCTACGGTTCAAGGTAGCCTTTCAAATGCCAAGGATCTTGGCCTGACTGGAACACCTGACTTTTTCATAATTGCACCAGACAAGACTGTGACAAAAATTGTAGGCGCACAACCCTTTGATGTTTTTGATGGTTTATTCAAATCCAAGCTAAAATCCTAATAGATTTCACATAAATTGCCATAATGTAATAAAAATTATCAAACTTTGAGATCAATATTGATTCTCAAAATCCTTATATCTGCAATTGCAAAGCTGAAGCTATTGGCCGCAGGTATAGATGACATTGCCATCTACATTCCAAAACTGTTTGTAGACGCAAGAGACTTTGCTAAAGCCCGTGGTATGGACCCGGATAAACTACAGCGAGGACTTGGTGTATCAAAAATGGCTATCGTCGATACTAATCAAGATCCTGCCTGCATGGCAGCAAATGCATGTCTTAGAATAATGGAAAGAAACAAGATCTCTCCAAAAGACGTTGGCAGGCTGTATGTTGCAACAGAATCATCTCTTGATGAATCTAAAGCCATGAATTCCTATGTGATTGGTATGCTAGAACAGGTGTATGGAAATGATTCCTTTGAACACTGTGGTGGAATTGAATGCAAGTTTGCATGTGTGAGCGGCTCTTATGCGTTATATGATAATGCCAACTGGATAAGGGCAGGCGAATCAGAGGGCAAGTCTGCCATTGTTGTAGTATCTGACATTGCAAAATATGACTTGGGCTCAAGCGGAGAGTACACTCAGGGTGCAGGTGCTGTTGCAATGCTTCTAAGTGATTCTCCCAGACTGATGACTTTTGATCCAAAAGTTACATCAACTTCAATCAAAAATGAATATGATTTCTACAGGCCATTTGGAAAAGAGACTCCAATTGTAAATGGTCAGTATTCTAACTTGCTTTACATGATTCAAGTGAAAAAAGCCCTGATGGCATACAAGGACAAGGCACTTGCTACAGGAATAATTAAACTAAAAGAAGGTGAAACAATTCTTGATTACATTGACTTTGTCAACATGCATCTTCCATACAGCAACATGGGCAAAAAAGCCCTGACATATTTGCTAAGACACGAGTGGAGAAGCTTGCCTCGCTGGAAGGGAATTGTAGAAAAAATGGGAATGCCAGAGCCAATTCCAAAAGATCCGCGTGGTACAATAGAATCAATACTTGCAGATGAAGAATTTATGCAAAAAGACCACGAGTTTACTAAACGATTTACTATGACTGATGAATTCCAAGAGGCATATGATTCCAAACTTGCAAGCTCACTTATTGCATCAAGCATGGTAGGAAATCTTTACACTGCATCGCTTTACATGGGCTTTAGAAGTTGCTTGGAGTTTGAATTCCAAAAGGGTACAGACCTTGAAGCAAAAAGATTCGGGTTTGGCTCTTATGGAAGTGGAAGCAGTGCAATGGTCTTCAGTGGTGTCATCATGCCAACATACAAGGAAATTGTTAAGAACATGAATTTGGAGGCAGAGATTGGTGACAGGCGTAAAGTATCGCTTGAAGAATATGAGCAGATCCACGAAAGCAAACTCAGTCCAACCCAGAACATTTTGGAGGGCAAAAAAGAGTTTGTCCTAGTTGGTGTTGGAAGCAGTCCAGAATTGCGTGGACAGCGCAAGTATGTCTTCAAGGAATAGGCAAACAAAATCGATCTTGACGATCAAAGCAAATCAACAAAAAGGATATAAAATCATAAAGGCTGTTCATATTCATGAAAGACCGTTCAATGCCAGTTTGTTTTACAGCTGAACAATATGCAAAAATTGAACAGATTGCAAAGCAAAAGGGAATGCTAAACGCAGGCCAGCTTCTCGAAGAAGCACTAGGTCAATAAACCCATCGAGAACTGTGGGTTCTCAACTCTTTTCCTTTATGATAACTATTTAATGGATTTCGTTTTATTTTATACTATGAACATCTTTGGAAAAAAGCATGTCATGTGTACGATCTGCAAAAAAGAGACTGCCCACAAGCACAAACCAAAGAGTGAATGGCAGATAGAGGGTCCGCTTTGTGGTGATTGTTATGTCTCCCAGATGAAAAAGTTCTATGAACTAAGCCTGAGACAAAAATGTGTCACATGTGGAATTGAAAAAGATGTTCCTGATTTGTGGGAGCCAAGATACCAATGGGACATGACTGGACTGTTGTGCAAAACATGTTTTGATAAAAAAGACCTTACTTTCAAGGCACAAAAATCAACATGTCAGGTTTGCGGAAAAAAACTTGGCACGATAAGATATAATCCCAAGAAAAAATGGGTACTAGATGGGCAATTGTGCCGCGAATGTTGGGACTCTCACAAGGCAAAGTTGGGATAGATGAATATTTTCAAAAAATTCAAGTGTGAAATATGTGATGCCAGATTTAGGCAACAAGAGTATTTGATGCAACATCAGCAGCTATATCATAGCAACAAGGCATATGATTGTAAAATGTGCAACCAAGAATTTCCAAGCATGGAAGCAATGCGTACTCATATGCAAAGAATGCACAGTTACAATGGAAAAAGAAATTACTAGAAGGCCTTGATTGTTTTTACTACTGGTGGTCTGACTTTGGTAAATACTCTAAAACCACAGATACATTTTATTTCTGGCAATCTTGTGAGTTCAGATTGTGAAACTTGTGTTCCACAACGCATGCATGAATAGAAAACACTAAAGCTAGTTGGTTTCTCTTCTGCTTGTATTTCTGGTGTTGGTTCAGACATTTTTATCAAAATCTATTTCAAAGTAAGTTCAATGTAAACATCGTTTGGAATTTTAATTCTCATGAGCTGTCTTATTGCTCTGTCATCTGCGCCCAGATCAATCACTCGTCTGTGAATTCTCATTTCCCATTTTTCATATGTGTTTGTACCTTGACCACATGGTGACTTTCTTGTAACAACGTTTAGTGTTTTTACTGGTAATGGTGTTGGACCTTTTACTTTGACACCCGTTTTTTCACCAATGCCCTTGATTTCAGTACAGACACCGTCAAGTCTCAAGAGACTTGTGCTTGTTAATTTGATTCGGGCTGTCTGGGTCATTCAGGTCCCTATTTGGTGTATTTTTCAGTGATATCTTTTACAATGCCTGCAGCGATTGTTGCACCCATGTCTCTGAGAGCAAATCTACCCATTTCTGGGAATTCACCGAATGTCTCGATGCACAATGGTCTTACTGGCTTGATTCTAACAATTGCAGAATCTCCTGCCTTTAAGAACTTTGGATTTTCTTCTTCAATTGCACCGGACTGTGGATTAATTTTTGCTTCAAATGCAACTATGGTTGCTGCCACTTGGGCAGTATGTGCATGCATTACTGGTGTGTATCCAGGTGCAATTGCTGTTGGATGGTGAATAACTATGATTTGTGCTCTGAATTCTTTTGCTACATTTGGTGGGTTGTCGCTTGTTCCAATGACATCTCCTCTGTGGATATCTTTCTTTTCGATACCTCTGAGGTTGAATCCGATGTTGTCACCTGGTTCTGCAGATGGCATTTCAGTGTGGTGTGTTTCAATCGACTTGATTTCACCTACTGCACCGGATGGCATTACAACTATCTTTTGTCCAGGTTTTGCAACTCCAGTTTCTACACGTCCTACTGGAACTGTACCTACACCTGTTATTGTGTAAACATCTTGAATTGGAATTCTGAGTGGCTTTCCGGTTGGTTTGTCTGGCATTGTAAAGTCATCGAATGCTTCAAACAGGGTCTTTCCTGTCCACCATGGCATGTTTGCTGATTTCTTTACTAGGTTATCTCCTTTCCAACCTGATACTGGAATGATTGCTACTTTTTCAAGCTTGTAACCTACTGATTTTAATAATTTCTCTGCCTTTTCTTTTGCAACCTTGTATGCTGCTTCTGAGAAATTGCTATCATCCATCTTGTTGATTGCAACTACTAGCTGGCCTACACCTAGTGTTCTAAGCAAGAAAGCGTGTTCTCTTGCTTGTCCTCCTGGTGCGGTTGCCGTGTCTGTTTCACCTTCTTTTGCTGACAGGACTAGAACTGCACAGTCTGCTTCAGAAGCGCCTGTGATCATGTTTTTGATAAAGTCTCTGTGGCCTGGTGCATCAATTAATGTGAAGAAGTATTTTGGTGATTCGAATTTTTGAAATGCTAAGTCGATTGTAATACCTCTCTCTCTTTCGTCTTTGATATTGTCCATAACCCATGCATATTTGAAAGTGTCACCTTTTCCGGTCTTCTCGGATTCGGCTGCATGTGAGGCAATTGTTCTTTCGTCTACTAGGCCAAGTTCCATTAAAAAGTGACCCATTGTTGTAGATTTGCCGTTATCGATGTGTCCTACGACAATCATGTTCAAGTGAGGTTTTCGTGCTGCTGCATTACTCATGAAGGATGTTACTTGAGAAGGGCTTTATTAGCATTTTCATTTTTTGAATTTTTTTTGAACAAAAATTGAATTATTTTCTTACTCGATCATCGAGATCACTTTTTTTCACATGGTATAAATCGAACTATTTGATCACAACAAATAATGAAAATTACAGTAACAGTAATCAAAGCTGATGTTGGCGGAATCGGCGGACATACTAGACCAAGCGATGGCCTACTAAATGCAGTAAGAAATCTTGTAAAGCCCCAAGTAAGAAAAGATGGTAAAGGACTCTTGATTGATTCCTATATCGGATATTGTGGAGACGACATTCACATCGTCATGACACATACAAAGGGTGTTAACAATTCTCAAGTTCACGGACTTGCATGGAGAGCATTTGAAGCTGCAACACGCGTTGCAAAAAATGAAGGTCTCTATGGTGCAGGTCAAGATCTTCTAAAAGATTCATTTTCTGGAAACGTAAAAGGTATGGGACCTGGCGTTGCAGAGATGACATTTGAAGAAAGACCAAATGAAGCATTTACAATTTATGCAGCAGACAAGACAGAGCCTGGTGCATTCAACTATCCATTCTACAGAATGTTTGTTGATGCATTATCAAACACAGGACTGATTGTAAACCAAAACTTGGCAAAAGGTGTCAGGATAAGTGTAATGGACGTAGAAAAGGGCAAAATTGCTACCTTGGAAATGTGGCAAGACAAGCCAACACTAGAAGCAGCTCTGATGTATCCTGGAAGATATGTCATATCTACTGTATCCACTAAAGACAACCAGCCAATTTTATCTGCATCAACAGATAGACTGCACAACATTGCAGGAACTTATGTTGGTAAAGACGACCCAATCTGTATAATAAGAACTCAAAAAGATTTCCCAGCAACAGAAGAAGCAGGATCTGCATTTAACAATCCGCATCTTGTTGCAGGAAACACTAGAGGAAGTCATCACATGCCGTTGATGCCAGTCAAGATAAATTCTCCAGCAAGCATCAACTATGCAATTCCAATTGTATCAGCACTTGTGTTCTCAATGCACAATGGTATCTTGACAGGTCCAATGGATGGATTTGGAACTGCAGACTGGGATTATGTTAGAAATGTAGCAATGAGACGAGCTGTTGCGATAAGAAGCCAAGGATTTGTACATCCTGCAACTTTGGTTCCAGATGAATTGGAATACGGTGTAGGCTACAAGGCAAGAATGAGTGTATTGTGGAGCAAGATGAGACCAATTCCAGGTTCTAATCAACATGTAAAACCAGGACAAAAACAAAATCCTGGAAACAAGCAAGGCAACAGACCACAACAAGGTCAGCGTCCACAACAGAATCAACAAAGACCACAAGGTCAACAACAAAAACAAGGTCAGAGACCAGGTCAGAAACCACAACAAGGTAACAGACCACAACAACAGAAACAAGGACAGCCGGGTCAACGACCTCAACAAGGTCAAAAACCACAGCAAGGAAATAGACCTCAGCAAGGCAACAGACCACAACAAGGACAAAGACCTGGACAGAATCAACAAAGACCACAAGGTCAGCGACCTCCACAACCGGGACAACGTCCACAACAAAAACAACAGCAGGGTCAGAGACCAGGTCAGAAACCACAACAAGGTAACAGACCACAACAAGGTCAGCGTCCACAACAGAATCAACAAAGACCACAAGGTCAACAACAAAAACAACAAGGTCAAAGGCCTCCACAACAACAGAAACCTCAAGCACCAAAACCACAAACAGCACCTACCACTCAGGTAAAATCAGAATCAAAAACCGAAGTCAAGGTAAAAAAGCCGCGTGCTCCACGAAAGAAAAAGGTTGACACTGCTGCAGCAAAGCCAGCAGAGGGCACAGTTACAACAACATCGGCTCCAAAGACTGAGACTAGTACCTTATCTTAGGTACCTTTCTTCACCTATTTTCATTTTTATTAAATACAATTTTTATTATCTGCTCTACGTCATGGTATCATGACAAAGAAAATCCAGATTTTGATTGTAGGTCATAATAAAAATGGAAGTACTCCTGAGGCTGAAAAATTGGCTTATGGAACAGGGATGGAGATTGCAAAATCAGGAGCTGTTCTTGTTACCGGAGGATTGGAAGGAGTGATGAAAGCTGCATCGCAGGGTGCAAAAGATGCGGGAGGATTGACATTGGGAATCATCCCACAGGATAATGCTTCATTTGCAAATGAATATTGTGACATTGTAGTTCCAAGTGGAATGGGACTTGCAAGAGATTTCCTAACCGCACTTTCTGCAGATGGTGTCATAATGATTGGTGGGGGTTCAGGGACACTATCTGAGACCTGTGCTGCATACATGCACAAAAAACCTATTGTTGCTATAAAAAATAGTGGAGGAATTGCAGACAAGTATGCTGATACATATCTTGATCACAGAAAGAGCACATTGATAATTGGAGTGTCTTCTCCACAAGAGGCAGTAAAGGTACTGCTTGAAAAAATTAATTCTATTTGAGTGATGCTAGATACGAGTCTGGCTCGTAGAACTTGTTTTCCTTAGATAACTTTTCTAGCTCTGATACAATATTTTGTATTCCAAATTGTTTTGCAGTATCAAACAATGGTTTTTTGAGTCCCATTCCAAGCACTAGGGCTTTTTCAATTTCTGGTACATCGCTTGCTTGATTTGTAACAAGCCATGCTGCATTATTTAGTATGTTTCCAAGTAATTGTATCGGGTTGAATTTTTTTGCAAGTTCCTCTGTAAGGTTGACTCTTTCATATTGTTCTCCAGAATACTT
>DASUKX010000036.1:0-3713 GCA_036278495.1 Nitrosotalea sp. | reverse complement strand
GGCATAAAACCAGGAAAGACATTCCAATTTACTTTTGCAAATGCAGGCACATTTGATTACTTTTGCTCTGTACATCCATGGATGACAGGTCAAGTAATTGTAGCAGAATCCTCTGGTGGGGATGATAATACAAGCGGAATGACAACGTTAACTGCCAAGGCTTCTGATGGCACCACTGTAGCAATAAGTACTAGTGGTCCAGTCAATGGACAACCATTGTCAATAGCTATATCATTTACAGATGCTAGTGGAGGTAAAATACATCATCAAAACTATGCAATTTCTGTAACACAAGACGGAAATAATGTTCTGTCAAACTCAGCTGGACATACTCACACAGGTGATGATATACAAACCAGTAGTACAAATCTTTCATCTTCTGATCCGATAGATGTACAGATAACACTCAATGGTATTGGATTGCCTACAGTAGATCCCGCCACTTGGACAGGTGTTAAAGGCGAAACACTTAGCTTTACACACATTGTACCAGAATTCGGTCCAGTAGCATCAATAGTTCTGGCAATTGCTGTAATGAGCATGGTAGTGTTTGTTGCAAAGACTAGAGGAATTCCAAAATTCTAAACTTAACTCTATTTTTCTTTTTATTATTTTATAAAATACTCATACAACTGTATTATAGTTGATTTTCTAAATACTGTTTAGCAATACTGAGAGCATGTTTTAGAGAACTATCTGAGAGATTTTTATAGTAGCTCCATACCACACAAAACAATGAAGTCAAAACCATTTGGCGCACTATTTGGTCTTTTGGCTCTAGTTGCTATCTTAGGTGTAGCACCAGCATTTGGACAGACAGCAAATGAAATTGATATTGCAACAGGTGCAGGCGATCAAAATGCAGCTTGTGTTGCAGCAAAGAATTGCTTTACTCCAAACCCACTGACTGTAACACCAGGAACAACAGTAACTTGGAAAAACACTGATAACGCAATTCACTATGTATGTAGTGGTAAACCTTCTGACGATGAATGCGGTACAGTGTTTGAAGGTGATGGCATAAAACCAGGAAAGACATTCCAATTTACTTTTGCAAATGCAGGCACATTTGATTACTTTTGCTCTGTACATCCATGGATGACAGGTCAAGTAATTGTAGCAGCAGCTGGCAGCACACCAAGTACAGATACAACAACTACACCAGATAATACATCTGCTGTACCAGAATTCGGTCCAGTAGCATCAATAGTTCTGGCAATTGCTGTAATGAGCATGGTAGTGTTTGTTGCAAAGACTAGAGGAATTCCAAAATTCTAAACTTAACTCTACTTTTCTTTTTATTATTTTTCTAAGAACCTGGTTGAGGCTGGACTGTAGATAATGATATGGCATGATCGTCAATCAAAACTCCCACTCCTACTGCAACATCTTTTATCCTGATCACAATCTTTGCCAAGTCATCATCAGAAAGTGAGTATTGTTTTGCAAGTGCATCTTTTACTTTCTTTTCCGTATCTGATATTTGATTTAGGCCTGATGGTATGGATATGTCAAGAGTCTTTCGTGTCATATTGACTGGAATCTTTCCACTTTCATCCTGTATTATGTAAAATGAGATCTTATCCACAATTACCTCATGAGGAAGCATATCCAAAGCATTTGCAGTGTAAAATGCTTGTACATCTAATACGTTGATGTCACTTGAGGAACTTGTCATGGTCATTCCTCCATTAAACGTTGAATCTAATGGAACATTGATGATGGTAAACCCTTCTATGAAATTATCATTGTTATTTCCAAGTATGGCTCTGATGTCATGGCACGTTATGCTCTTTGATGTTTCAGAATCCATCTTGAGTAAAATAGCATTTGAACTAGGGCCGTTGTTGAGCACAGAATTCCAAAAAACTTGTGTCTGGAATTTTTGCTTGTTAAATAAACTAATGTCTGTATCATAATGACCAGGCCTTAGCGGTCCTTCTCCAGCATATATCGAACCACATTCGAACTTGGTTGTATAAGTAACACTTTTTGAAGCAAAGGATGCAACAGCATTGTTTGCTGGTAGATCGGTAAAAGTAGCAACACCAGATGAGTTGTTCACCTGAATTGTTTTTTGCATCTGATCAACACTATATCCTGATGTAATTCTTGTCTGAATTATACTGTAATTTCCATTTTTTATTCCAGACAAAGTAACTACACCGTCTTTTTCTTTGTCTGTGTCATCAGCAGAGTTGTCTGTAATTGTATAATTTCCTGTACCTGTAAATGGATTTGGTGAGATTACAAATTGGCCACCACCAACTAATTTGTTATCACTTGAGAGTGCAATTATCGTTAATGTTGAACTCTGGGCAAATGCAGTATCTTTTGAATGATAAATTCCTGAACTTGATATTAGATATACTGCTAATATTGTGATAGATATTGCAAAAATAGATGATATTTTTGACCATCGTTTCATTTGATAATTTTATCTTGTCTTGTTAATAATTTTATGTGAAATAACGTTGTTGCTCAAGAATTAAATAGGTTAACAGGTCACTTTCAATTAATGCAGATTTATGTCAAGAGCATATTACCTATAGTCCTCGGCTTGTTTGTTTTGTTATCTGTAGTTCCATTTATTCCTCAAACAGCATTCGGTGACGGTTTTACTCAAGAAAATGTCCAGGCAAACATTGGAAACAGAGTGATTACAGCTTTCATTAAACTCAATCCCCCGATTATAACATCTGATACTACCCAAGACAAAACTCTACAGTTTAGATTTTTCGATGCAAATACCAATACGACAATAAACAATGTCTCATTTTTCATCAATGCTACAAAGGGAGACAAAATCTTGATGCATGAATTATTTTACACGCACACAGGATATCTTACAATAAAATTCCAGCCCGGTGGTGAAGATGGAAAATATACCGTGTATGGCGATCCTGATCCGGTATTAGGTGGATTAGGATCACAAACTGATCAAGTAACAGTCGCGGGACCAATACTTGATCAAGGTGGCTTGTATCATTTTCACATGGAACTTTTAGCTATTGATTATGCTAATACCATAATTGACCAATCAAATCCTCCAAAATTTGATTCCTATCTAAGTGTTGGAGATGTATCTACACAAGATGTTACTTATCAAAATAATCCATACAATACTACGCTAATTTCATACTATGACAAGATATCCAACTTTAACTTTGATGAATCAACAAAACAATTTTCTTGGAAGATGCCATTTGATTGGGATGTAAATAGATTCCAAGACAGACCTATATTCATACATGAAGAGTTGAGAGTACCAAAGTCATTGACAGCTTTCTCAGATACCCCTACATATGCTGCAAGTGCACAAGGATTTGCTCTTACTGGAAGCAGAATAATTGTTGATCCATATACGATTAATGATTACATGATAGTCCATCTATTCCTTAACAAATTTGACTTGGTAAACATGGCAAAAACTATTCCAAGTGGAACTGCAGGCATTGAATTCAAAGTAGCGCCTGAAAAACCAAATGTACAATCATCTGCCTCATTGTTGACCGACTTTGGAGGCTGGCATGTGAAGCTTGGATGGGATCCTAAAAACTTGGAAGCAGATTCGCAAAACAATCTGAATGTTAGCTTCTACGATTCATTTACAGAAAAACAGGTAACTGGTGATGTAGATTATGATCTACAAATACTTGACAAAGATCAAAGCGTATTGTGGTCAAAGAGTGACGCTATTGCCCAGAATGGTG
>DASUKX010000035.1:0-5528 GCA_036278495.1 Nitrosotalea sp. | reverse complement strand
GTATTGCCCTTGAAGCTGCAGACTCTTTGAAGCAAGAAGGGGTTTCATGCAGAGTCATTGATATGTTTTCGATCAAACCTATTGATTCAGAACTTTTAGAAAAAGCAGCTCGTGAAACAGGTGGAATAGTTACATGTGAAGAACATAATGTAATGGCAGGATTTGGTTCAGCCGTTGCTGAGGTAGTCTCTGAGACATATCCTGTTCCTGTAAAACGTATAGGGACCAGAGATCAATTTGGTGAATCTGCAAGAGACGGTGAGATTCCGCTTTTACTTGAAAAACATGGCATTACATCAATTCATATATCTAATGCCGTTAAGTCTATTCGGAGTCAAACCAGATGAAGATATTTCTGGATACTGCTAATATTTCAGCAATAAAGATGTACAACGACATGGGTCTTGTAGATGGAATTACTACAAATCCCTCTCTGATGGCAAAAGAGGGAGGAGATCCTCAAAAAGTCATGGAGGAAATTGTTCGAATTATCAAAGGCGATGTGAGCTTGGAAGTATTGAGCATGGAAACTAATGGAATGTTAGAGGAAGGCAGAAGACTTCGAAAATATGGTAATAATGTAGTTGTAAAATGCCCTCTTACACCTGAGGGTCTAAAAGCTTGCAAGATATTGACATCTGAAAATATTCCCGTAAATGTTACTCTCTGTTTTTCTGTAAATCAGGCAATATTGGCAGCAAAAGCTGGTGCAAAATATGTTAGTCCATTTATTGGACGACTTGATGATAATGGACAGGACGGAATGAGCCTTATCCGAGAGATGCACCAAGTCTTTGAAAATTATAAATTTAGTACGCAAATTCTTGTTGCAAGTGTAAGGCACCCTATGCATGTAGTAGAGGCTGCAAAAATCGGAGCTGATGTAGTAACATTACCACCTGATGTATTGGGAAAAATGTTGAAACACCCTCTGACCGATGTTGGTCTGAAAAACTTTCTTGCAGACTGGGAAAAACTCAAAAAAGAAAATCCAAATATCAAAATCTAATTTCTTTATTTTACTTAGTGTTTTCCTATCCATTGGTATCTGTATTCTTCATCAAATAATTCTGATTTTATGTCATCGTTTGATTGTCTTGATTTTATCTTGGCCTCAAAAAATCCTAGGCTACCCTTGTATGGTATTGGAATTCTAAGAGCTTGTGGTTTTCTGAGTAGAAATCCATATCTGTGTCGTAAAAATTCTTCAGTAGCAAAATGTTTGTTATAGTCCTTCTTGAGCTCTTCTACTGACTCGTATGACTTGACATCATAAATCTCGACTTTACCTATGATTACTCCTGTTCTTAGGCTGGATTTGTCAATGTTTAATCTAGTACATGCCTCGTCTTTGATTTTAATTGGTGCATGGATCAAAAACTCACCTCTGTATTTTGTATTCCATGTTCTCAACTCTATTGTTTTTTTACCGTTAATTATCAAATCGGCATAGGGCTGAGATACTGAAAGACATTTCATCTCTAGCTGGTTCCTAAGACATTCAAAACTCTTTTTGGAATATCGCTTAACCTGCTCACTGCAAGAGTGCGCTCATAGCCCAGTCTTCTAAGGTTGTTGGCAATCACTATGGCATCTTCTGTATCAGGTCCAAATCCTATTGAGACCATTTTTACTCCTATTGATTTGAAATCTCTCACTAGAGCACGAACTGCATCTGGGTCTGATGGCTCCCCATCTGTTAGCGTCAAAAATATGTCTGGTTTTTTTGATCGAAGTGATGGTAACAACATATTGTAAACTTCTGCTAACGGAGTACTTCCATTTACTCTTATCTGTGCAAGTCTTTTGGCAGAAATATTATTCCATTTCAAATTTTCTGGTTTTATCAACCAACAAGTAACTTGTTTTTGTTCTGTGTTAAACGCGTATACTGAAAATTTTACTTTTAGATATTCTAAAACTTCGCACAAAGCAAGTGTGGCCTTTTTGTATTGTATTTCCTGACTTGCTATGCTTGATGAATGATCAAGAAGTATTACGATTTTGGTCTTGATTGCAATTTTTCTATCTGATAAGAAAGGTTTGTGACCTTCCATGTATGTTTCTTCATCAAATTCGTCCCCTGAAAAGACATGTTCTTCTTTCCAACCTGACTTCCATTCTTTGAATTTTGCTTTGAGGTGATTTATCAGATCTGTATCAATGATCTTTGTTTCATCCACATTTGTTGCAGTGGGAATGTTTATTCCTATTACTTCATTGTTTAGACCTTTGTTCTCTGTTCTCTTTGCTTCTTCAAGTAATACTTTGAATTCTTCAAAGACTTCTCTACCTTCTGAAATTCTATTAGGGTCCAATTCACCAAAGTCGCTTTCACGAAACTTTGCAATCTTGTTCAGAGTCTTGACAAATTCTTGGTCTGAAAGTGCCATTCCTGAACTGATTTTGGGTATGGATATTGGAATGGTCAAAAGTGGATCGATTTCAAGAATCTTGATTATCTCCGGTACTCTCTTTTCAAGCCAGTCTGTTTCGTATTTTTTTTCAATGGATTCTTTGACTATTTCTAAGGCTAGTTTGTTTGCTTTCTGGACCTTCTCAAATGCACTAGGTGAGAGTTCGCCCTTGATGTCTCCTAATAGAAAGTATTGGGAAAAACCCTCTACAATCCTGGTGTTTCCATATAATGTATTCAATAGTGGTCTGTAAAGCCATGAAACGCCATATCTGAAGATAATCTCACCGTCCATTCCTTGCCAAACTGTTCTTGCAATCGTCTCTATTCTTCTTGTTTCTAGAGTATTGAGAATAAAGCCAAAAGCATGGTCATTACTGAGAATTTTATTTGAGTATCTGATTCTCATGGCTTCATACCATAATGCTGTTCTGAATTGTCTATACTTTTGAAAATCTGATCCTTGGTATCGCTCTAATGGAAACATCAAGACTTTGTTTTCTCGTAATTTGGTTTGTACTTCTTTTTGATCCGATATGCTAACGGTGATAGATTCTTTTCCAGACCATCTTCTGACAAGAAATGTAGCTATCTCAAGTAATGTATCGCTTCTAAGATGTAATGATTGCATTAATTCCCAAACATTGATGTTATGATGTCGTTTACTTTCTGGAATTCAACACTACCCCACTGCAAGTATACGTTAGCAAATACTATTTCTGCAGCTTGTCTTGTTTTCATACCAGAATCAAGTATCTTTGCAAATGCTATTGTTTCACGCAAGCTTGGAGAATAGTACAACTCTTCTACTGCAGCAGCTTGTCTTAGAATGTTTGCCAACTTTATTCCCTGCATGATCTCTTTTTCATGAGAACCTGATGAATACTGTTTAACTATCTGAAATTCAATATCTTCTGGAGGATACTCTAATCTTAGTCTTATTGGAAATCTGCTTAACAATTGAGGTGGCAGTTCTTTTGTTCCTACATGTGATAATGGATTGATTGTGGCAACCACAAACCATCCTTTTGATGCTTTTATCAGTTCACCTCCTGATTCTTTTAGGACAATCTGTCTTCTGTCATCTAATGCTTCATCTAGACGGAGAAGCACATCTGCTTCTGCAGAGTTTATCTCATCAAGATAAAGCATATTTCCTTCTTTCATGGACTTGACTAGAATTCCCTGCTCAAATCCAATTGCTCCGTTCTCTAATGTCTTTGCTCCCACCAGGTGACTTTCACGTGTTCTTAAACTGAAATTAATTGATTCAAGATTGATTCCTCTTTTTGCAGCAAATTCTCTTACTAGGGTGGTCTTGCCGGTTCCTTTTGGACCTATTATGAGTACAAATAGATTTGCTGCAAATGCCTTGTCTAAAACTTCAAAGGAATTATTCCAATCTATGTATAATGATGATTCTGCAAGCACGCTTGTTTCAAGTCTAATCCTTAATTTAAAAATGTCTTCTGTCCATGTAATTGGGAAAAAGAGCCAAATACATTCTTCAATAAATGGTTGAAAATGATTCTATATTGATAAAATTTTAAGTCTAGACTTGTATTTTTGCATATGATTCGTCTAGGATATGATGCAAGGTTTTCTGCCAGGCATCAAAACCTTCTGGCTTTTTGGGGAAATTGTAATAATGCTCAGTTAATGTCTTATTTTGTTGTGCTGTGAATCTGAGTCCGTCTGCCAATTTTTTGTTAAGAGCTCCTCTTATCATCATACCTAATTTTCCAACTGTTCCAAAGTCTGGATGTTCTCCTTTACTGATTGCCTCTACATCTAGCTTTGAAAGAAAGTGTTTCATTCCATAGTTTATTTGGTCATTTGTAAGAGTCTGCAGTAAACGTCTAAAAATTTCGAGCCCCGCCGTTTTGTATCCATAGTCGTTTATGAAATCAATGTTGTATTGCCAAAGGCCTGCCTCGCTGACATCATTTGCCTCAATTGCATTTACTGCATTTTTACCTAAAATTGTAGCTGCAACTATTGCAGGACCAATTCCTCCAGCATCAAGTGGTTTTGGCATCCATGCAGAATCTCCAACCATCATGTATCCATTTGCAACCAAACAATCATTTTGTCTTCTGACAGATACTTGCCAGTTGCCTGTTACATTGTTAGAATCCATTTCATCATCTGATAATTTTGGATTCTTGATTGCTTTGTTTATCTTTACATAATCATTAATCAGTTTAGTGACATCATCATGTGTTCCTAATCGTTGATTTCTCTTTATCAGTTCTTTTTGTTGTACGCCTAAACCGATATTGACTTTATTTTTTCCCTTTGGAAACACCCATCCATATCCTCCAGGGGCTAGATCTTGATCAAGGTGAATTATGCAATAATCTGGATCAAATTCTTTCTTATCGTCAATCCCTTGCTCGAATTTCATGATATGTCTTCCAGTTGATTCCAAGTCGTCACGATCTATTTTTCGTTCTATCTTTTTGCTTATGGTCAAACCATTTCTTAGCATTGAAGTAACTCCAGTAGCATCAACTACTATCTTTGCAGTTTTTTTGAATGGTTCATTTGTAATTAGGTTTGTTCCTTCTACTCCCACAACTGTTCCATTGTCGTATAGTAAACCTCGTAATGCTGTAGAATATTGGATATTAATTCCGGCCTTTTTTGCATCACTAAGCTGACGTTTCGGAAGTTGTTGTCTGTTTAACATGTAACCGTCGCCATCAAAGGGAATTGAAGTTTCTCTATCTGGGGAAAATGCCATCACACCTTTTACTGGATGTTCGATCTCAGGATTGCCCCATGCAATCTTTATTCGTTCAGTCATATAGTCAACGGTATTCTTTCCGACTGCGTCTCCACAAACCCAACCGTTGATTGTCTTTTTACCCAGCGTGGGTTCAGGATTTCTGTCTATTACTAGTATTGATAGTCTTTGTTTAGAGTAATATGATGCGGATTGGGCAGCAATCATTCCTGCTAGGCCTCCTCCAGCTACAATAATATCGTAATCTGTTTTCACAGCGAAAAAACAGGATCTACTCTATTTAAAAGAACCGTATGAAAATAGATCAAAGGTATTTTGGGTCGGTTCGTCGCGGCTTCCTCACAGCAGATGCTCAGACTGGAG
>DASUKX010000034.1:0-3752 GCA_036278495.1 Nitrosotalea sp. | reverse complement strand
AATAATCAAATCTGTAAAACAAGCATCAAAGGTGCCAGTACTTGCCAAGGTCGGACTTGGCTCTTCTGACTATTTAGAAACTGTAAGAACTGCATGTGAGAGTGGCATTGATGGAATCACGGCAATAAATACACTAAGGGCCATGGCAATTGATGTTGAAACAGCAAGACCTATTCTGAGCCACAAGATTGGCGGTCTGTCTGGCCCTCCAATCAAGCCTGTTGCGGTACGATGTGTGTATGAAATTTCCTCAAAATTTGATATTCCAATTATTGGTTGTGGTGGAATATCTACATGGGATGATGCAGTAGAATTTTTACTTGCAGGTGCAAGCGCTGTGCAGATTGGAAGTGCGGTTGGAGAAAAATGGACTGGTGTCTTTTCTGATATAAACAATGGAATATCAAAATACATGGAAAAAAAGAATTATAGAAAATTAAGCGAGATGGTTGGAATTGCAAAAAAGTTTTGATACTCCAAAGATTGTAACAATAGAAAAAGTGGTGGATGAAACACCCACTGTTCGTACCATGTATTTCTCTGATGAAATCATGTCAAAAGTTCTTCCTGGGCAATTTGCAATGGTGTGGATACCTGGTGTGAATGAAATACCGATGAGCGTTATGATATCACAAGAAAATGGTAAAGCGGCATTTACAGTACGAAAACATGGACTTGCTACAACTGAATTATTTTCTAAAAAAGTTGGAGATGCAATCGGTATTCGTGGGCCATATGGCAATTCATTTACTGTCAAGCAAGGAAATCTACTCCTTGTGGGAGGAGGAACAGGGCTTGTTCCCTTGATACGACTGGTAACATTTCTCCAGAAAAACGATAATGTTACCATAATCATGGGTGCAAAGACCCAGTCCGAGGTATTCTTTGAAGACTTGGCAAACAAATTGCTTGAAGGTACAACACACAAAGTGATTGTTGCAACAGAAGATGGAAGCTATGGTGAAAAAGGCCTTGTCACTGATACAATGGAAAAACTGCTAAATGAAAGCAAATTTGATGCAGTCTATACTTGCGGCCCTGAAAAAATGATGCACAAAGTAGTACAAATTGCATCTGAAAATAAGATCCATGTTGAGGCAAGCATTGAACGTATGATGAAGTGCGGAATTGGAATCTGTGGAAGTTGTTGCTTTGGAGATGTAATGGCATGTAAAGACGGAACTGTCTTTGATGGTACCACGCTTCTTGCAAACAAGGAGTTTGGATACACTCACAGAAGCAAATCAGGCATACTAGATAATTATTAGATTCTGGAAATTCCGGAAAACTTAAAATGCTATAAAAATCCATCCAAATTGAAAATTGGCCAAGATAGTACTAACTGCAGACCGCACTTTGATGTCACCCTATCGTGGAATATCACTTGCAACCTTCTTTGGTTGCGCTCCTGCAGTGGATCCACACAGACCAAAAAACAGTTTCTGGTACTATATCCTAAAAGACCAAGTTACTCCAAAGGTTCTCTTTGACTTTATCTGTAATCCAATAGGACACAAAAACGGTATTGCAAACTATGCTCCATATGGATTAAGAAAAGTGGAAGCTGCTCTTTTGCGTGATGGATACAAGAGAAACGAAGTTGTAGTAGCACATCCTGATCATGTGGACAAGTTCATTGGTCCTGAAACTGAAGTAGTTGGAACTTATGAAATGGATCCTCTTGGAATGGGTCCTGTAACTATGACATTTACTTATGGTAGAAAACAGACATCATATGATGAATTTTACAATCGCGATTTACACATGAAGATTAATGCTGCAAAAAAGAAAAACGGAAGTCATGCTAAAGTTATTGCAGGAGCTTCTGGAACATGGCAGTACAACTATGATCCAAAGAAGATCCAAGAATATGGGTTGTATGCCGTATTAGAAGGAGAACTTGGTGGCATTGCACCAGAAATTGACGGACATGCTGGAGAATTCTTCAACAAACTAATTGCTGGAGACTTTGAAAACATGAATCCATTTGTAAAAAGTGATTTCAAAGTTGAAGTAAAAGAATTTGGAAAAGATGAAAACAAATTCCATGGAAGATTTATCCACTATTGGGATGAGCCAGATGTTGAAAGCATACCAAATATCGTAGAACCAAGCATGCACGGAATGGTAGAAGTCATGCGAGGATGTGGAAGAGGCTGCAAGTTTTGTGATGTTACACTACGACCATTAAGATACTATTCACCTGAAAAAGTAAAACAAGAGATTGAGGTAAACATAAAGAAAGGTGGCCAGCGAAATGCATGGCTACACAGTGATGATATTTTTGTCTACGGACTTGATCCAAGAAAGACAAAGAACATGGCTCCAAACAGAGAGGCATTAGAAGAACTCTTCAAGGCTGTCATGTCATGTGGAATTGAACACACCAACCCAACCCACGGTACTTTGGCTGGTGCAATTGCTGATGAAAAACTATTACCAAACCTATCCAAGATAATAAAATCAGGTCCTAACAACAAGACTGGAGTACAATGTGGATTTGAGACTGGAAGCCTAAGATTGATTGGAAAATATGCAGACAGAAAACTTGCCCCATACAAGCCAGAGGAATGGCACTGGGTTGTAAAAGAGGGAGTAAAGACTCTAAACGAGAATCACTGGATTCCAGCATTTACACTGATCATGGGCCTTGACAATGCAGAGACAGAAGAAGACGGATGGGATACAATACGACTCATAAACGAGCTAGAGATTGAACAGCCAGAATCCCAGTTTACAGTAACGCCTCTTACATTTGTCCCAATCGGGTTGCTTGAAAAATCTGAATTCTTTGATATTGGAAATGAATTGACTGCACCACAACTTGGTGTCATGTACAAGACATGGCAGCACAACTTCAAGTATGGAATCCAGAAATTCATGGACAAGACTGGAAGCAACAATACTCTAAAGAAAAAGGCATTCACAGGTCTTGCAAGAGCATTGGGTGGTGTTCCACTTACTGCAATGGAAAAATATGCAAGAAGAAAAGGTGCAGAGCACGAGAGAGTAATTGAGACCATCAAGGCAAAATACTGGTAAGGCTCTTTTCTAAAACCAAATACATAAATTGAATTAAAATGAAAGTTGATTCGTGCCAACTCACGGATCGCTTACTAAAGCAGGAAAAGTAAGAGGACAAACTCCAAAGGTTCCATCAAGAGAACGACATGGAACTATATCCATTACACGAAACAAGGACAATTTTAGAAAAAGATTCATCCTAAAGCGAGTCCCAGGCCAAAACAAACCAGGCCAACGAAAAAGAAAGTAAAATTTTACAAGTTATCTGTATCTGAAATCACTATTCATTTATTCTGTCTTGCCAATCTGATTCATGAATTAATGAAACCGTGGATATTAGGGACTTGTGTCATAGTGATGGTGTGATCGTACACTGGAAGACACATCCACGGTTCCATTTGTAATTACTTCTTATCGTATAAAAGACTCGATTAACTTTGTTACTGGAATTATAAATAAAAAAGGATCTTTTGAGATTCTACTTTAGAACAATATGACATGTGTCAGCTTTCCATGAATTTGAAAAATTCAGATATGTCTTTTTCTTCAACCAAATCGCCTAGGCACATCTTGATGTCATTTATGATGCGAATGTAATCGTCCTGGTATACTTCTTTTAAAATGATCTTCAGGTAATCCATTCTGTTGTAGGAATCCATGATAGTTGCGTCATAGGATCTAAGCTTGGCCACCACCAGATGATACTTGGTGTTACTTTCATTCATCAA
>DASUKX010000033.1:0-15277 GCA_036278495.1 Nitrosotalea sp. | reverse complement strand
AAGGTCAATTTGCTGACAGTACCAGAGAGTATTTTGATAGGATAGTAGCTGTAGATAAAAATCCACTTGAAGCTCACATCATAATTTCACGTATACTCTACGAGTACGAAAAAAGAATTATTATGTAGGTCTAAGATTGGCACAGTGAGCGGTCGTAGTATAGTTTGGTTAGTACACTGGCCTTCCAAGCCCGTTACCCGGGTTCAAATCCCGGCGACCGCATTCTAATTTTATCAAGAAACTATTTTTTCTGAGATCAAATATTGGACAGCGCCTACAAACGTATTATCGTCAATTTCATCGGAAAACCACATGTGTGCATTTTTCTGAAGCCAGTGAGGCGCTGTGGAAAAAGTAGTATTTTCATTATTTGATTTGACTATGTTATGTCCTGCTAGATAATCAACTGCAGAGTAAAAATCTTCATCATGTACAGTACCATTTGACCACAAGCCGGCAACTTGTTTTATCCAAGCAGGAATAGATTCAGACGTAATATTTTGTGTGTTTTCATTATTGAAAAGATAGAACCATGCAATACCAGATTTTGTGTCATCTTTTAGATGCCCACTTAGGAATACGTCATTTTTAACTTGAAAGAATGAATTTTCAGATATATTATTTGTCCTAAAAGTAATTTTTGTATCATTTCCAAATGATGGATAAGCCATGAAATTTAGCACCTTAATAGTGAATGAACCATTATTTGTCTGGTCATAGGAAATTTCTTTTGTGATCATTTTTCCTCCTGCATTGTCAACAAGTTCAGATGCAAATTGTGTTTGTAGGTAGTTTATGATTTTATGATCAGCGTCAGCAAAAGAATAATCAATATTTTCTTCAGGTTGTAGGTTGCAGGTTTCTTGTTGCCACAATGAAGAATTCTTTATTGCATCAATCATAAGTTGACCATGAAGCAATTCATGATACAATATAACTAAATTTTCAATATTATGTAATTGTGGATCAGTTTGAGTATCATTAGATATGACCTTTGGATTAAGTCTGAGTTCATTATTACAATCTAGAGAAATTTTTCTATTTTGTATGGCTTCAGAACAATGCCATGTATAGGAACCTCCAGTAACTAGATCTTGATGAACTGTGCTTTCATCAAATTTTGCTAATTTAGTTTTGATTGTTGTTATTATTTTATCATTAGTATCATTGAAATTGCAAGAGAAAGTGCTTACCATAGGTTTTTGAAATGTACCAATTACGTCGGATACATCTTTTTTTGGTGAATCAACTGTCTCAAATTGAGCAAGCAACTGATCAAATATGGTTTTTTCTTCATTTGTAGGAGGTTCGTATAATGCATAAGCCGGAATTATATTTACGATTAGCAATATTACACTAAAAACTCCGATGTACCTCAATATGAGAAAAACTTGTAATTTACTAATTAAGAGTTGGGAATAGATTGTATTTGATGTTTTAATTCATCCCAAGCAGGTTTGGGGTTCTTGTCTATATCAAACAGACCGCTACCACATAGATATGCTGCAGTATTGTTCAAGACCTCATTGTTGCCAAATATGGAGTTTTGATCTTGATTTAGTGAACTATAACAGGTATCAACAGGTCTATCATACTGCCTATACCAGGTTAGAAACTCAAAATCAGACTGGTTCTTTTTGTAAAAGTCATATACAATTTTTACAAATTTTTGTTGGTCTTCTTTTGTTCCATTAATGGACTTGTCTGTACTCCAGCCAACTTCCATTAATGCAATTTTCTTGCCTTTTGCAAAATCAATCATCTTTTGCAAATTTTCGCCTTCTTTTTCCGTACTGTTACTTTGATAATATAACAAATCTACTGGTGCGTATGAATACGCTACAAAATCGCCCTGGTTTAATTTTCCTACAATGTCACCTTGAGCATGGTTGGATACATCATTGAGCGAGAACCAGTTTCCAAATTTGACATTTGGATGATTTGCTTTTAGTTTGGCATACACACCATTGAAGAAATCCACGTATTGCGGAATTTCACTTGGATGATCCCTAAAGTAATTGTCAACACTTCCTCCAATGACGACGTAATCTACTATGTAATATCTTGAAAGTATTGCATCAAGAGTGGTTACTGTTTGATCTTGAAGTTTTTGGTCAAGTTGTGGTTTTCCCATCCAATCCGGGAATGGACCCAAAATTTGGTTGTTAATTACGGAAAAATAAAGTGTAACGTTGAGACCTTGTTCACGGTTTAATCCCATCAAAATATCTGAATAACCCCAGTTGTAAGATCCTTGTTTTGGTTCCATTATGGGCCAAGAAAGATAGACATTGCTTCTTCCTATTCCTGTTGATGCTGCTTGAGCATATGCATCTTTGATTTCTTGAAGAGTTGGCTTTTGAGTAGGAGGCATGATAACAAGACCAAGTTTTGGATTATGTAAAGAATTTAGAGGTGGAGTCACAGATGGAGGACCAGTTTGTAATTGTGGTAATAATACAAAGAAAGTTACCGCAATAGCTATTGCAATTCCTACCCCAATAGCAGCACCAATAACTTTCTTATTCAACAATACTTTGAAGAATTAAAGATACTAAAAGAGTTTTGATTTGGATAAAATCTTATCCAGATGTACAGCCACTATATCCGCATTCTATACACACACTACATCCTTCTGCAAATACCAAGTTATTTTTGCATGTAGGACACAATCTTTCTTCCATTTGTTCTGGTGTTAGTGCGGGTGTTGGAGAAGATACTACACTATCTGGAATTTTTATCTGAAGTGCTCTTTCTATCTCGGCTTTCAGATATGCATTTGTAACATTCTTTGAGATATAGTCTGTTACATAACCACTTGGAGTCACTAGGAAGTTCTTTTGAACATTATTTCCTGTCATGTGCAATACTTGTTCGTGTCTTGAACCATCTCGGAATACAGTAATTCCTTTCAGACCAAGATCATGTGCTAGTAGATATGCAGCTTTTACATCATCTGATGAGACATCATTTGGCATATTGATTGTCTTTGCAATTGCATTACCTATCCAGCGCTGCCATACTCCCTGAGCCATCAAGTGATCAGCCCAGTGAATGTCCATTGCTGTGACAAATATTTTCTGCATCCACTCTGGAATTTCTGCAATTCCCTTTACAGAGCCATAGTTATTTGCAATCTTTTCTAGAATTTGGTCATTGTATAGACCATGTTCCTTGAGAACGGCTTCAAAGATTTTGTTAGTGTAGAAGAATCTTCCTACGGTTACTCTCTTTTCAAAGACTAGAGCAAACATTGGCTCCATTCCGTTTGAACAGTCAGATATCATGGATAACGTACCAGTAGGAGCAACGGTTGTTGTTAATACATTTCTGATACCATGTTTCTGAATCTTGGCAATTAGGGCGTCCCAATCATAAGTACGTGCACTCTTTGGTTTCTCATAATATCCAGCAACGGGGATTTTACCTTCTGGGTATTCAGTTTTTGAGCAGAGTGGGAAGGGTCCGCGTGTCTTTGCAAGTGCGATGCTTTCTTCCATGGAATAGTATGTCAGTGCTTCAGCAAGTTTCTCTTGGAATTCATATCCTTCTTGTGAGTTGTAGGGGATTCGTAATTTGAATAACAGATCAGCAACCCCCATTACTCCAAGTCCAATTCTTCTAGAGTCTTTTGATGCCTTGTCAATTTCTGGAATTGGATATGTATTTACATCAATTACATTATCAAGGAATCTTGTTGTTTTTCGTATAGTCTCTTCATATCTTTGCCAGTCAAATTCGTATTGACCATCTGCTTTTCTCTTTACATAATTAGATAGATTGATCGAACCAAGGTTGCATGATTCGTATGGATAGAGACTTTGTTCTCCACATGGATTTGTTGCTCGTATTGGTTCTCCTCTTGCTTTTGCAAAAACATTGTATTTGTTTATGATATCAAAGAAGATCAATCCTGGCTCTCCACTCTTCCATGCAGAAAGTGCAATTAGATCAATCAAATGATGTGCGTTTATTTCTCTTACAGGTGTTTTATCTTTTGGACCTCTGAGAGTGAATTTTCCATCTGAGGAGTTGACAAGTGCTTCCCAAAAGTCTTCCCAAACTCCTACACTTACGTTAAAGTTTTCAAGTACACCAGGTTTTGTTTTTGCAGTGATGAATTTTTCAATATCTGGGTGCCATGCTTCTATAATTCCCATATTTGCGCCTCTTCGTTTTCCACCTTGTTTGACTACTTCAGTAACAGTATTGATTATATTCATGAAAGAGACTGGTCCTGAGGCTACTCCAGATGTTGAGGCTACCATATCTCCTTCTTGTCTCAAATCTGAATAGTTGATACCAACTCCACCACCTGACTTGAATATCAGTGCTGCATCAGAGGATGATTTCATGATCTTCTCCATGTCGTCTTCCATTGCAAGAACAAAACATGCAGAAAGTTGGCCTAATCGTGCACCAGCATTCATCATAGTTGGTGAATTTGGCAAAAAGTCTTGGGCAACCATCAAATCTGCACCCTCTTTAATGCGTTCAGTGTATTGTTCAAACTTGTTTGCAGCCAACATAGTCAGCAATTCCCTAAAGCTGACTTTCATTTGGCCGTGTTTTGCCAAATCTATGTAGTGATTTATCAGTGATCTAAAGTGATATTTGTTAAGATAGTATTTTCCTATCTTGAATTTGTAGTTAAAGTCATCAAGTTTGTCTAGATATCTTGCTGCTTCCTCTACGCTCTGGGTATTACCGCCTTCAATTTGAAATATTGAAGGATCTCTTATGACATCGGCAATGCCTACCAAGATAGCGACTCTTTCAAACATTTCTCCTGGGCTTTCAGTTATCTGACCTTTGTTATTTCTAAGTAGATATCTTGATGCCAAGACTCTCAAGCAATTAAGATCAAATTTCTTTGCAACGCTATCAAGGGACTTGGATTCTAGAACCTTCATCTTTTCTTCTCGAACTCTGCGTCGCTCATGTCTGTACAGAATGTACGCCTTTGCGATCTCACCTAGTCCTTCTTCAATTAGAGTAGATTCTACCATGTCTTGAACATCTTCTACGCTTGGTGCTTCTGAACCGGAAAATCCTCGATTTACTAGTTTTGTAAGAACATGATTTGCTAACTTGTCGGCTAACCCATGATCTGATCTTCCGCAAGCTACAAGTGCTTTGTAGATTGCGCTTGAAATTTTATCTCTTTGGAAATCTGATACTCGACCATCGCGTTTCTTTACTTGCAAGATCGAATTTTCTATTTGTGAAAAATCTGTCAACTTACTCCCCTCAACCCTATCAAATGGGAGTTAAATAAACACTGCGGCAAAAAATAATTTTCTAAAGCTAAACTTTGGATCAATTTTGTTGACACCGGTACGATTTCCATGGTATTAGATCGTTTCAAGGCAAAATAAATTTTAGGGAATTCATCAAAAATTTAATATAAATTCCAGATTAATTCAAAATTTTTGTTCATTAGACTATTAGTCTCACAGGTTGAAAATTATGCTAGTATGTAAGGTGACTTGCACACTGAACACTTTTCAGCGATCTTTTCTTCCTTGAGACCGCAGTTGCTACAGATAGGCACTTTTTTGATAGGTCTGAAGGATCCAAGTAGATCACCTGCTTTCTCTATTGCTTTCTTTATTCCTGAAGAATCCATCGTATCTGGGATCTTTAATTGAACTAATAATCCGCCGTTAAGTATTTTTGAGAAGTAGTTTGATTCTACGATCTTTTCATTCTTAGGATTCATCTCAACTATCTCAGAGGCATCAAGAACAACCCCTTCTGAATATGACTCACCCATAGCGTGATTATTAATTGACATTTTGCCATATTTTTCGCCGTCAAGGGACGAGAATCGACCTGCTGCGTCACTCTCAGTCATGGTCACAATAACATTATCTCCCATCTCCTTTCCTTTCTTTGTAGCCACTTCCATAGCAGTGTTTATCACTTTAGCCAAGATTTCATGTCCAGCCTTGTTATTTTCATATCCTAGAATACCATAAACTGCCTCCTTGAGTCCGATCAAATTAACAACCAAAGTTACTGATCCCTTTTGCATATACTGAGTATTGTTTGCAAGGATTGGATTCAAGCCACGTCTTGTTAGATCAGATATTTCCTTCTTTCTCAGAGACATGGCTGCAAGTGCAGGCTTCATCAATAGCGCAAGTCTTGCTCTGAAATAAGTTTCATCTTTGTTGGATTCAAATGCAAGTCTTGGCATGTTAATTGACAAAGACTCCAAATTGATAGAAGTGGTTCCAACATTCTTTGTATCGCCTCGTGCTAATCCTTTGTTAGATACTAATCCTTTAGCAAACATGATGTGTCCGCCTAATGCAATTATATCTGCTAAAACTTCTGAATAATCACTTAGTTTGGCTTTTTCATAATCAATTACTAATCCTATAGATGGAAGGGGTGTTGACTTTACATATTTTTTATAGGCTTGGAGAATAACTCCAATTATCTTTGGTTCTGTTCCAATAGAAATTCTAAATGAAGCAAGCGTTCCATTCTTCCCATATTTTGGTCCTGTAGATATTTTTGCAAAACAACTTGCAAGTTTTTCTTCAATTTCAGGTAAATTCTTGGAATATTTCTGTAATACAGTAGTTAGTCCATCCATAACTACTTCTTGTGATGCTTCTTTGATGAGAAGACATGTCAATAAAGATAATGAAGTGAAAAGGTCATCTAGTGAACTTGGTGATGGAGTCCTTGTTACGCCCAAGAATTTTCCTCTCAAGTCAACGCCTTCGTCAATAAGTTCCTTAATGTTGACAAATATTGTATCTGGGAGAAGTGACCACAATCCAGCGTTTGTTATGTGAAGATCTCCTGATAGGTGAGAATCAGCTACATCTTTAGGCAGAGTGTTTAAGACAAGATATTCTCCAAATACATTCTGTCCTGTTTTAAATAATAAACCTTCAACTCCATTATGGATACCATCCACATTGGTTAGCATTTCATGAATATCGTAACCAGGTAAGCCGAATCTTGCCAGTTTGTGCCTATAGTCTTCATGGCCTTGTTCTAAGAGAACAGAATTGACCATTTCGCGTATAAGCGAAGATGTAAGATAAGATGTTTGGAATTTGTATATCCTGTTCTCCACTTCTTCAGTTATTTTTTGAGCAAGCTCAAGTGGAAGGCTGCCTTCCCTAACCAATGACTGGATGATTTTGTGAGAATTGAATTCTTCTATGGATTCATGTGAGGTCCTGACATACATCTTGCCGCTTTCAATGATAGAACGTTCCTCGATCTGTCTTGCAAGACTTAGGACCAGTTTTCCAAGATTGGTAATGGTATATCTCCTTTCAGACTTGTTTAGGGCTACAAGAGACTGTCTCAGTAATTTTCTCAAGTGATATGCAAACTTACCACTTTCCTTTTTGGATTTGAAGCCAGCAAGAGATTTTAATTCAGAATAAGTAAGAGGGCCTTTTGAATTCAAGATACGCAAGATATCGATTCTGTTGGGACTTGCCATAACAGAGAAGATCATTCTTACACGCTTTGATGCTGATTGTAATATTCCTCCACGTTTTGGATCGCCAAAATCCTCGCTTAATTCCATGGAATTGTCTAGAGAGCATCAGTAATTAAGATTTTTGACTAATTTGATCTTACGGAAGCTTTTTAGATCAGTTTTTCTGTACATCCACACTAAATTCGGACGGAGATAATGTCTGTCCACAAGATGGACATTTACTGTTATACGGTCGCATTACATCCTTTATTGATTTTAACATGCGCATATTTGCAATTTTAGCTCCACATCTTCCACAAACAACATCAACAGACATTTCAAATTGATGTAGATGGAAATATTATAAAAGAGATTTTTTGAATTTTTTTAATCAGTTTAATAAAATTGATTTACTGTTTTTCAATTATGATCCCGCGTTGATCATAACCTGTGATTCTTGCTCTTGTTCCAAGAGGAAGATCTGCTGGAGACTTGATGTTGGCCATAAAACCAGAGATTCTCAACTCAGAATTATCTATCTGCATGACTACCCATGCATAGGGAACATATTCTTCATATCCGTCTGGAGGCACAGTGATTATCGTATAAGTCACAATGGAGCCTTTACCATCAAGTACTGTGTTCTCAAATCCCTTATTCCCACAGTTTTGGCAGAAATATGTAGTGACAAGATGGTGATGTCCACATTTTGTACATTTTCTAGTGAGAACCTTACCTAATTTGGCATTGTTGGAAAATTCTTCTTTTGTTAGCAATTTACACACTTTTGAATATATGTACGGCACAACTGGCGCCTGTCGCACCAAAATTATGCGTTAATCCGATTTTAGCATCTTTAACTGTTCTGTCTCCTGCTTTTCCTGTTAATTGATCAAAAACTTCTGCTACTTGACCTATGCCAGTTGCACCTATTGGGTGACCTTTTGATTTTAGACCTCCAGATGGATTGATAGAAATATCTCCGTTAAGTTTTGTTCTTCCTTCTCTAACAGCTTCAACAGCTTTTCCTTTTTCAAAGAATCCCAAATCTTCACTGTCAACTAGTTCTGCAATTGTAAAGCAGTCATGAACTTCTGCAAAATCAACATCTTTTGGTGTGATACCTGCCATCTTGTATGCAGCCTGTGCTGCAATTCTTGTGCTTGGTATTGTAGTTATATGATCGCGTCCTTGCAGTGCAGCAGGTGATCCACCCCTGCCTGATCCAATAACTTCAACATAATTTTTTGTATGTGCCTTTGCAAATTTTTCACTGCATAATATAACAGCACTTGCACCATCTGAAAATGGACAACAGTCATACAACTTTAGTGGACTTGCAACTACTGCTGACTTCATTACATCATCAACTGTAATTTTCTTTCTGAGATGTGCTTTTGGATTAAGAAGTCCATTATCGTGATTTTTTACTGCAACCATTGCAAGATCTTCTTCTGTTGCTTTGAATTCAGCAAGATATGCTCTTGCCATGGATGCAAACAATCCAGGAAATGAAGCACCTGCTCCTCCCTCATAAAAGAAATCAGAACAATATGAGAAATATGTTGTAGTCCATTCAGTACCAGTATGTGTAACTTTTTCAACTCCTGTTGCCAAGACAACATCATAAAATCCTGCTGCAACATTTGCATATGCTTCTCTAAATGAAACCGAACCACTTCCACATGCAGATTCAATTGAGAGTGATGGAACTTCAGGTATGCCGAGATTACTCATTATGACAGGACCCAAGTGAACTTGTTTATCTGCAATACCAAACACGTTGGAAATGTATCCTGCTTGGATCTCCTTTGGTCCTATTCCTGCACTTTCTATAGCATCAACTGATGCCTGAAGTGCGATATCAGTAATGCTATCTTCTAATTTACCATATTTTGTACTGCCAGCACCAATAAGACAAACCTTTTCCACAAATCTCGATGACTAGATTCCATATAAAAATTCTTCAGTAGTTTCTTTAATTCGATTAAACAAATGACATCATTGAAAGATAAAGTTACTCAACTCGCTGTTGCCAAAAAACGATTGAATTCTAGAAACTCTGTCAGAATAACAAAGAAAAATATCGATAAGATCCAAGGTGAAATAAGACAATACTATGACAAAAATGGATATCTTTCATGGTCAGAGAAAAAGAGAAAATATGTCATTTTAGGGACAAATACACCTGTTAATGGTCTAGTAGAATGTCCCGATTGTCACATAGGTAAACTTCTCATAATCAGATCCCGTCAAACAAAGAAGCGATTCATCGGATGTTCAAATTACTATAATGGTTGCAGGGCATCATCCCCATTGATACAGAGAGGTATGATTTGTGCAACAAAGATATCGTGTAAGATTTGTTTTTGGCCAATCATTTTACAAAGATATTCAAGAAAACAAAAATGGGCAAGACAGTGTTCCAATATACGGTGTGCAAGCAGGATTAAATCTTGAGATTGGTGTAGATATCAGTACGTCTGTTGTGTAAAAGCGGAAGTTTTTGTCTTACTTGTTTGATTTCATCTAATGAGATGTCAACAATTCCAATTCCTTCTTTTTTCTTCATATCAAGAAGTATTTTTCCATAAGGATCAACTACCAAACTTCTTCCACAGTAAATATTTCCTACTTGATCTGGAGATATTAAATAACATCCATTCTCAATGGCCCTTGTCTTGTTTATAGTAAGCCAGTGTTCTTCTTTCATTTTTCCTTGGACCCATGCAGATGGTACAATAAGAATTTCAGAACCTGATGAAGCCAACATTCTGGACATCTCAGGAAATCTTAGATCATAACAAATCATCATTCCCATTTTTCCCGCACTAGTTTTCACGGGTTTGGTAATTGATGATCCAGCATAAAGTTTTGCAGATTCTTTGAAGCCAAGCGCATCATAGAGATGAATTTTTCTGTATGTTGAGACAACCTTACCATTTTTGTCTATAAGAAAAGATGTATCATATACTCTATTTGGTTTTGGACTTTTTTCATACAAAGTACCAATAACTTGGATTGAGTTTCTTTTTGCCTCTTCAGATATTGACAAGACAAATTCTCCATCTATTTTTTCAGCAATGCCTGCAAGATCCGCAGCAGACTGGGATGATGGTGTATAACACATCATGAATTCTGGAAAAGCACAGAGTTTTGCACCTCGTTGTGCTGCTTGTGATATGCATCTTAGAATTTTTTTTAAATTATTTTTCTTGTCGGTTTCAGCACGCATTTGAACTACAGCAATTTTTGTCACAAGTTTGCTGAATTATCATAAAATAAAAATGTGTTTAGAGAGGATTTCCTGCCATATACCAATTTTCTTTTGGATTCTCTTCGAAAACCACAATTACATGACTTTCTTTTGTTTTGAGAATTTCAACTGCTGATTTTGTAATGGCTTTTGCATATTCCTCTTTTTGTTTTTCTGTTCTGCCTGGATACATTGAGACTGTTATGAGAGGCATGTCTGACCAATGGATATACAAGATTTATTCTTTGGTAATCATCAAACTTTGAGTTTTTTATTTTAGATAAACAGAATTATTTTGTAGATTAGACTCCCCATTTGGTGCCGCCACCTTTCCAACCATATCTGGTACCATAGGTAAATTCTGAGCTATGAGTCTTTTTGTAAATATATCCAGCAAATAGTCCTACTAGAAATCCTCCAATATGAGCAAAAAAGGCAACACCTGAACCACTTGATCCGATAAATGCGGGTAATACATTTTGGAAAATGAACCAGAATGGTAGATACCACTTGGCTGAAATTCTGATGAGTCTTGTAAAAAATCCGAGAAACATTAGTGTGACTACTTTTGCATTAGGGAATAAGATGAGATATGCACCAAGTACACCAGAGATTGCGCCAGAGGCTCCTAATGCAGGCAATGGACTAGAAGGATCAGACAAGATATGGAAAAAGTCAGCTGTTACACCCCAAAAAAGATAAAGTGCTAAAAATTTGCCTCTACCGAATTTGTATTCTATGTTATCGCCAAATATCCAGAGAAATAACATGTTACCTCCAATATGCATTACACCTGCATGAAGAAACATGGAAGTGAAAATGGAAGTGAAAACACCATAATTGTGATTTGCCAATCCATTTACAACATTGTTTGGAATTGTGCCATAACTCAACAACATGTTTTCCGCTTGTTTATTTGTAAACTCCCATACTTGGTGAGTTACAGCTATTTCCCAAAAAAAGACTAGAACGTTGATTGCAATTATAGAATATGTAACATAAGGTCTGTATCCTACAGGCTTTGGATTTTCATCTCTGAGAGGTAACATGCGATAGTAAGTTCACTCTAATTTCTATAATAGCATTTTGTGAATTAGACTGAAATTATTCCAATTTTGATCAGGTATTGAATTCCTGCAGCAAATGTAGAGTCATCAATTTGACCATCAGCCCATAACCCAGCATTAGTCTTTACCCATGAAGGTATGGTAACACCAGTTGGTTGACCAGATGCTGTTGGTGGAAGCTGAATTACTCCTTGTTTTATCAGATATTGAATTCCTGCAGCAAATGTAGAGTCATCAATTTGTCCCTGTTGCCACCATTTTGCATTATTTTTTACCCATTGTGGAATTACAATTCCTTGTCCAGTTTGATTTTGTGGTGTAGTACTAGATGTTGTTGATTGTGTCAATGAATCATCTTCTGTCACAGTAGAAGGTATGACAACATTTCCTCTAGCCATACCAACCCTGCTTGTATCAGGCATACCGTTTGTAATGATAGATTTTACATTGATAACAATGCTATAGATTCCGTTTATAGGCAAGTTTACTGTTTGAGTACCTGCACCATTTCGTGCAACGGCATCAACTTTTGACCATATTACGCTTTGATCTTTGTCAAGTATTTTGATATCATAATTTACATCACCTGATACTTGCTTCTCTGTAAATGAGTCATAGAAGCTAACGTTCAGATTATTTTGTGAGCTTGCTGCCAAACTGGTAGGATTCCATCCAAGTTTTACATGCCAACCTCCAAAGTCTGTTAATAACGAAGCAGATGATTGTACGTTAGGAGCCTCTGGTGCCACCTTGAATTCAATGGCATCGGTTCCACTTGGAATAGTCTTTGACATGTTTACCAAATCAAATTTGTTAAGGAACAAGTGGACTATCATATAGTCTGGGCTTGTATATGGATCAACAATTATTCTGCTTCCCGTAAGACCATAACCTTGAGCACTTGCAGCATATGTTGGCGTATTGGAGAAAGCAGTAAGTGATTTTGGTACTCTTAATTCTTCATGTATGAATATTGGTCTCTCTTGGAATCTATTTACATCCCAATCAAATGGCATCTTCCAAGAAAATTGTTTTGTTGATTCGTCAAATTTGAAATTTGATGTCTTGTCATAGTAAGAAATCAATGTTGTATTATACGGATTATTTTGATAAGTAACATCCTGTGTTGATACATCTCCTACACTCAGATACGAATCAAATGTTGGAGGATTTGATGGATCTATTATCGTATTAGCAAAATCAATGGCCAAGAGTTGAAGATTAAAATGATATAGTCCTCCTTCTGTGAGTATTGGGGAAAGTACACTTACCTCATTTGTTTCTGAACCCCAGCCACCTAATACTGGATCTGGATTTCCATATACTGTACATATTCCTGATGGACATTCACCTGGTTGGAATTTTATTGAAAGATACCCATTATGAGTATAGAACAAATCATGCATCAAAATTTTGTCTCCTTTTGTGGCGTTGATGAAAAAGGAGACATTATTAATTGTGGTATTTGTATTTGCATCAAAGAATCTAAACAGTAGATATTTGTCCTGGGCGGTATCAGATGTTACAATTGGAGGATTTAGTTTAATGAAAGCAGTAATTACCCTGTTTCCAATACTTGCTTGAACATTTTCTTGAGTAAAACCATCACCATATGCTTTTTGTGGAATAAATGGAACTGTAGAAGATATAATTATCAGGCCAAGAACTAGTGATAATATGCTCTTGACATAAAGTTGCATCAATTAAAAAAGACTCGACAACCTATTTAATTCTTGAGCATCAATCATGTTTTAACATAAAATTATTAACAAGATAAGACAAAATTATGAAATGAAAAGATGGTTAAAAATATCATCTATTTTTGCAGTATCCGCTACAATGGTAGTATTATGCATAATATCAATATCAGGAATTTATCATTCAGATAATTCAGTATTTGCACAAAGTTCATCACTTACTATAATTTCACTTTCAAGTGATAACAAGCTTATTGGTGGCAGTCAATTTACAATATCACCAAATCCATTTACGGGTACAGGAAATTATACAATTACAGACAATTCTGCTGGTGACACAGAAAAAGACAAAGATGGAGTAATTACTTTATCAGGAATAAAAAATGGAAATTACAACATAATTCAAACAAGCATCACACCAGGATATAGTGTTGACCAGATTCAAAAAGCAATTCAAGTGAATAATTCATCAGGAGTTGCTACTTTCACTGATCTGCCTACCAATAATGCCACAGTCTCTCCAGTTTCTGCAAGAAGTATAACATACACAACCAAGTTTGAATGCGGTTCAATATACGCAGGTGAAGGACCGCTAAGGCCTGGTCATTATGATACAGACATCAGTCTATTTAACAAGCAAAAATTTCAAACCCAAGTTCTTTGGAATTCTGTGCTCAATAATGGCCCTAGTTCAAACGCCATTTTATTAAAGATGAATTCTGAGACATCAAAGAGTATAACTTGCCAAGATATCAGAACTTCACTTGGAAGTAATAATGAAAATTTCGTAGAGGGATTTACTATAATCAATGTTCCATTAGATTCTACATTTAATGGAGAAACAACTATGACAAGTTCTTCAAACGACATCAATGTACTGGATGTTCAAGCATTTTATACTGCAAATGCCTTGGATACTCTTCCTCACGAAGTAATTGTAGACAAGATCTCATTTTACATAATTCAAGATGGGAGTGGAAAAATTCCATCTAGCATGATGCAGAAAACTCTGGATATTTCTATTCCATCAGGCCTAAATCAGATTGCAGATACTGAGAAGAAAGTAAAAGATTCACTTGCAAAACAGTATAATCTTTCAGACGACGACTTGGCAAAAATTGTGATCAGGATAAAGGATGTTGCAGTTGGCGTGGGAGTCTTAATTGACGATCATGCTATATCGTTATCTACAGTAAAGCCACAACTAGGTTCTTAAAAATAATAAAAAAGAAAATTAGGGTTAAGTTTAGAATTTTGGAATTCCTCTAGTCTTTGCAGCAAATACTACCATGCTCATCACAGCAATTGCGAGAACTATTGATGCTACTGGACCAAATTCTGGTACAGCTGCATTGTCTGGTGTTGGAGTTGTAGTAGTTGTGGTACCGGCTGCTACAATTACTTGACCTGTCATCCATGGATGGACAGAGCAGAAGTAATCATATGTGCCTGCATCTGCAAAAGTAAATTGGAATGTCTTTCCTGGTTTTAGACTATCTTCTTCAAACACTTTACCGCATTCATCGTCGGTTGGTTTTCCGCTACATACGACGTGCATTGCTGTGTCAGTGTTCTTCCAAGTTACTGTTGTTCCTGGTGCAACAGTCAGTGGATTTGGATAGAAACAATCGTTTGTTGCAACACAGGCTGCGTTTGCGCTGCCGCCTGCACCTGTTGCAATATCAATTTCATTTGCGGGTGGTGTTTGTCCAAATGCTGGTGCTACACCTAAGATAGCAACTAGAGCCAAAAGACCAAATAGTGCGCCAAATGGTTTTGACTTCATTGTTTTGTGTGATAT
>DASUKX010000032.1:0-4814 GCA_036278495.1 Nitrosotalea sp. | reverse complement strand
TGAAGGGTCAGAGAACTTGTCTCCACAATCATTGCACATGTAATAGTTGTCCATGGATTTGTAATCAACACCGAGAATTTTTATTTCTTTTTTACATTTTGGACACTTGTTTTCTTTATACGAATCTTCAACTGAAACATTTCCACACTTGAAATGCTCGATTAGTTTTCCTTGAACAAAATTGATGCTCTTACAGGAAGGGCAGAAGAAATTTGGGAGAACCCTAATAGAACTACACTGTGGACATGAAACCTCTTTTATTTCTGAAATTTTTATTATCTTTTTTTCATTTTCAAGCTGTAAGAGGTATTTTTCAAGTAAGGGGCGTGTAGTTTTAGAATATTCTGCAAGTCTTGCAAAACTTATCCTAGAAGAGGATTTGAGATGCAGCATTATTCTGTCCAGATCGCCTGAAGGGGTCTCTTCAAGAATAGACTGTTCCTTTTCCAGAATCTCAAAGACATTTTTCAGGTTTTCATATCTAATTGGTTTTTCAATATACAGGTAAGCTCCACTTCTTAGGGCATTTTTTACAGGCTCGTCTGATTTAGAATCGGCAGTTTCAAGAATTATTTTCGCATCAGGACGTATCTTGAATATGCTTGCCATCACTTCATTTGCATTCATATCTGGAAGATGAAAATCTAGTAGAACGATAGGCCTTTTTCCTGCAGCATCTAGATCAGTAAATGACTGGATCCCAGCCTTTCCGGTATCAGATGTTGTGACATTTTCATATCCTAGTTTTTTTAAAAAATCTCTTAACAGAAGAGAAATGGCCATGCTATCTTCGATTAGTAGAACATCATTTTTGCTTTCAGTCATAGTCTAGGTCTTGTGTCATGCTATATTATTCTTAAAAACACAGTTATGATTAAAAGGTGCCAGAAACGAGTAGACGTGTGGAAAAATACGTAGTAGATACTAGTATCATAATAGATGGAGAAATTACCAAACTAATAGAAGCAGGCACTCTAACAAATTGTGAAATAATAATCCCGGTTGCAGTTTTAGACGAGTTACAATCCCAGGCATCCCAACACAAGGACTATGGCTTTGTAGGCTTGGAAGAGATAAAAAAAATTCGTGAGCTATCAGAGAAAAATAACATTACCATCAGATTTGAAGGTGAGAGGCCAAGCATGGAGGACATCAAGCTTGCAAGACATGGCAGAATTGATGCAATAATTAAAGACATTGCGAAAAAGAATGGTGCTACGTTTTACACAGCAGACTATGTCCAGGCATTAGTTGCACAGGCAGAAGGGGTAAAGACAAGTTATTCAAAACCTCAGATAAAAATTTCAGACCTTGAATTTGAAAAATATTTTGACAGTCAAACCATGAGCATACATCTCAAGGAGGGAACGGTTCCTCTTGCAAAGCAAGGAAAACCTGGAGCATTTGCACTGGTATCAATTGGAGAGACAATACTTACAAAAGAATACTTGGAAGGAATTACAACTGAGATACTTGAAGCATCAAGGGCAACACAGCTTGGTGTCATTGAAATATCAAAGTCTGGAACGCTTGTAATCCAATACAAGGATTTCAGAGTCGTTGTAACACATCCACCATTTTCAAACAGTTACGAGATTACAATCACACATCCAATAGTGAAAATGTCGCTTGAACAATATACAATGTCTGAGAAATTGATGCAGCGTCTATCTGAAAAGGCAGAGGGGATATTGATTTCAGGAGCGCCAGGTTCTGG
Organism: Nitrosotalea sp.; assembly: GCA_036278495.1. GTDB lineage: Archaea > Thermoproteota > Nitrososphaeria > Nitrososphaerales > Nitrosopumilaceae > Nitrosotalea. Next base: position 3,097 of record DASUKX010000032.1, on the reverse strand, counting down.
CAAGAGTACACTTGCGTCAGGCCTTGCAGATTATTATGCAAAAAAAGGCAAGATAGTAAAGACATTTGAATCTCCAAGGGACCTACAGGTGGGCAAGCAGGTAACACAGTACACACACTTGGAGGGAAGCTTTGAGAATGCTGCAGACATTTTACTTTTGGTAAGACCTGATTATACCATATTTGACGAGGTTAGAAGATACCAGGACTTTAGAGTATTTTCAGACTTGAGACTTGCAGGAGTAGGCATGGTGGGAGTGGTTCATGCACATGCACCGCTTGATGCAATACAGAGATTCATAGGAAAAGTCGAGCTTGGAATGATTCCTCACATATTGGATACTGTAGTCTTTGTAAAGGCAGGTCAGATTGCCAAAGTGTATGAATTGGAATTCAAGGTTAAAGTTCCAACGGGAATGACAGAGCAGGATTTGGCAAGACCTGTAATTGAGGTTCGAAATTTTGAAGACCACAACTTGGAATATGAAATCTATACATATGGTGAAGAGAACATTGTCATTCCAATTTCAAAGGAAAGTAAAAGTGGCGGAATTGAAAAATTAGCAGAGGCAAAGATTAGAGATACAATACGAAGATTTGACTCTGATGCAGAAATAGAAATTTTATCAAACAACAGCATACGTGTGCGTGTTGACAAGGATTCAATACCTGTGATAATTGGCAGGGGCGGTGCAACTGTAAATGATCTTGAAAAGACGCTTGGTGTACACATTGATGTGGAGCCAAAGGATGGAGGATCTTCAAGAGGTGGAGAATGGTTTGAAATGTCAGAGGCTGGCAACAACTTTGTTTTAGAAGTTGACATTTCAAAATCCGGCATGGATGCAGACGTTTACGTCAATGATAGAAACATCACATCTACTAGAGTTGGAAAAAATGGAAGAATAATAATTCCAAAAAAATCTTCGGCAGGCAAGAGATTGATTGGTGCGGTAATGTCAAAAGACGACATCAAGATTACAGTGCACGACTAGTTACGGAAAGTTATCAAGAATTTTTGGATTTGATTTCAAAAGTGCGACAAGTTTTCGTAGTTGTTTGATTGTCTGCGGATTTAGGTGGTGCTCGATTCCCTCGACATCCTGGGTTGCAACATCATGGTTTATGCCGAGAAGCTTGAAGAACTCTAGCAGGGTTCCGTGCTTTTGTCTTACTGCGTCTGCAAGTGCTGCGCCCCTGGGCGTGAGGTTGATTCCGCGGTATTTCTCGTATTCTAGATACCCCCCTTCGGCTAGCTTTTGGAGCATCTTTGTCACAGAGGGGGCGCTCACTGTGAGATACCGGGATATGTCAAGCGTGTTTGCATACCCCTTGAGCTCGACTAGTTCAGATATCACCTCCAGATAGTCCTCAATCCTGGTATAGTCGGTTTTTGCCGATTTATGGGCCTCTTTTATGGATTCTAGCCTCTCAGCACGCTTTTCTTTCATGTTTTTGTTAGGTACGACACGAAATCATATAACCTAATCCCTTGATCAGAAATGTTCACCCACTTGTGATTGATCTTTTGCATGGATTCTTAACTATTCTTTCAAAAATGAGGGGTGCATGGACGAGGGAGTAAAGCAAGGTATTGATAAAATAAAGAGAGTACGAGATTCCCTCCACAGAAGAGCAAAAATTTACTCGGAACTTGGAAAGATAGATGACAGAGGTACCGCTCGCGCTCTAGGGGCACTCCAGAGAGCACCGGCACCAGGAAAAAAGATTACAAAAATAGGATTCATTTTCCTCCTTTCTCCAGACCCGCTTACAACGCCTCTTGGCATTCCATTGATAATTGCAGGAAAATACTTGGAAAAGGTGTACAATGGTGCGACCATAAAGGACGTGGGTCAGGAAACAAAGAACTTTTTCAGTGATTATTCACATCTAAAAAGCAATATGAGTTGAGATTTCAAACTCTTCTTTATTTTTTTGCATTAGTTTTTAACTAGACAGCGACACAGATTTTTTGTGGCAACAAGGGCCCAAGTTTTAATCCCAATCGCAATTGCGGCAGTCATAATAGGCATAGTTGGAGTTCTGACAATTCCTGCAGATTCAAAGCTTGCAGAGGTCAAGTTTCCAAGGGGAACAATCAAGCTTGATGACAAGATGTTAGATGTACAGATTGCAGAGAAAGATGCACAAAGGGTAAGAGGATTGATGTTTCAAAACGAGCTTCCAGATGATCAAGGTATGATCTTTGTGTTCAGCCAAGAGCAGATTGTTCCAATATGGATGCTAAACATGCAGTTTCCTTTAGATATAATTTGGTTTGATGAAAATGGAAATGTAATCCATATTGCAAAAAATGTTCCGCCATGCAAGTCTGCATTAGAGACTGTCACATGTACAGTTCAAAATGCGGACGGTAAAAAGGCAAAATATGTCTTAGAAGTAACTGGAGGATTTACAGACAAGTTCCACATTACAGAGAGCTCCAAGATGCAAATAATTTCAATCTAGGATTTTCCAAGTGTTTGTTGCAGTTCTGCAAGTGCGGATTTGATTTCATCCACAGATGCTTCGTCTTCCAGTGTACTGACATCGCCAACTTTTTCATCCTGGGCTATTGCCTTGAGGAGCCTTCGCATTATTTTTCCACTTCGTGTCTTTGGAAGTTTTGTGACAAAGTATAGCCTGTCAGGTGAGGCAATGGCGCCTATTGTCTTTCGAACATGTGATACGAGATCCTCTTTCAGGGATACGTTTGGCGTGATGCCTTCTTTTAGTACAACAAATGCAATGATTGATTCTCCCTTTACTTCATGAGGTATGCCACAGACTGCCGCCTCTGCTACATCCTCGTGGGATACCAAACTACTTTCAATCTCTGCAGTTCCAAGTCTGTGGCCTGATATTTTCAGTACATCGTCTGCCCTTCCAAGCATCCAGATGTATCCATCCTTGTCTTTAATGGCATAATCTCCCGCATAGTACATGTTTTGGTATTTGGACCAGTATACGGTCTTGTATTTTTCGTCATCACCCCACAATGTCAACAGCATTCCAGGCCATGGCTTTTGAATTACAAGATATCCCTTGGAGCCAGGCTGGACCTCTTTCCCATGTTCGTCAACTATTGAAATGTC
>DASUKX010000031.1:0-14161 GCA_036278495.1 Nitrosotalea sp. | reverse complement strand
AGTGTAGCATATGCTGGAATTAGATTCTCAGGTAATGTTACATAACTAGTGTCTGCTGCCTTGAACGCATTTCCAAAACCTCCTATGCTGATTGGAACAATAATTATGATTGCAATTACGGTTATCCACACTAGAATGTCCTTGAAGATTGCAGTCAATGTTGCACCGCGCAGGCCACTTGTATATGTAAAAGCGGCCAAAATTACAAAAGCCACAAGAAGTGAAATCTCTTGGACCATCTGAGAATTTGCATATCCTGCAAGCATTACAGTAAGAACTGCCTGCATTCCGACTATCTGCAGTGCAATGTATGGCAGTTCTGCAACAATTCCTGTGATTGCAATCATGATTGCAAGTGTCCTGCTATTAAATCGGTCTTTTACAAAGTCTGATGCTGTGATGTATCCTTTTTCTTTGGCAAGTGTCCAGAGTCTGGGCATTGCAACAAGTGCCACTGCAAAAGTCAGCATGACATATGGGATTGCAAAAAAGTACAGTGAACCTTTTGCAAACACTCCTGACGGAATTGCAACAAAACTGTATGCTGTATACAGGTCTGCACCGATTAGGAAAAAAACTAGAGTTGTACCGAGTTTTCTTCCTGCCAAAGACCACTCGTGGATATGGTTTAGATCACCTCTTCTCCAATACTTGCCGTAAAATCCTAATCCGATGAATACAATAAACAATGAAACAAATACGATGATGATGTCAGAGCTTATCATTATATTTCTCCATTAATTTAGAATATGCAAGATAAAATCCGGTACATGCTAGCAGCCAAAATGTTTGGAACCAATAGAAAAATGGCAGCCCGAACAATTCTGGAGAATCTATGTTGTATATTGGAACTGCCAAGTTCACAAAAGATGGTATCAGAACAAGCAAGGCAAGTACGACGTACCTTGTCTTGGAATGCATACTCATCATCAACTAGGTGGCAAAAATATAAGCATTCAGAATTCTTCTAATACGAGAATCGCTATATTATACCGTGGAGGACGAGCCGTCTGAATCTTTCTGTAGTGATGTGGCCAAAAAGTATGACTATTCTGAACTAGAGCGTCCGGTCTATGTCATCCAGGAACACCATGCCTCAAAGCTTCACTGGGACCTACGATTTGAGATGGGAGATTCCTTGAAGAGTTGGGCCTTGCCAAAAGAGCCGCCTCAAAAAATTGGTGAAAGGCGTCTTGCAATATTAGTTGATGATCACCCGATTGCATATGCCATGTTTGAGGGACAAATTCCTGAAGGAAGTTATGGCGCAGGCCAGGTCAAAACCTGGGACAAGGGAACTTTTGAAATTATGGAAAACAACGACAAGAAAATTGTTGTCAATATACACGGCTCTAGACTACGAGGAAAATACTGTCTTGTCCACTTTGAGCAAGAAGAAAAGAACTGGCTGTTTTTTAAAATGAAGTATGATGCTACGTAGGTTTTTCTTTTTTTCCTATTGCAATTAAAAACATGGCTTCTTTATTTTCTGCATGTGGGGAAAAGAAATTGGTCACAATGTCATCATAAAACGTGAGTCCTGTTGCACCAAGGCTCATGGCATATGATGCAAGATACATCTTACCTCCAGTTATTGCCGAATCAAGCTGTGCAACTCGGTATCCGCGGTTTCCAAAATGCTTTAAAATTTTATCAAGGTTTACCATGAGAAAAATCGTAACACTTGCATCATATGGCAAGTCTTGGTCTAATCCTAGATTTCCTGATGCGTTTCTGAAACTGCCTTTGCGCAACTGCTCTAGAGAGTTTTTCTCTTTTACAAAATAATACGAGCCTGGTTCTAGGCCGTCTACTGCATTTACAATCATGTAAATGTCTGAAATGAAACCTTGGTTGACAAAATCTGAATCTATACCGGATGTAGATTTGTTGAGTATGGTTGATAGTTCTTCAAGTGTTATTGATTCTAAAGAAAACTTTCTTGTCGAGCCTCGCCTGATTATGGTATTTTCCAATGGCTCTTCGGACTGGATGGTTTTAAGTGGGATTAGTTTGGCAGGCTCTACATACTCTCTTGTAATTTGCTGTCTCCATGATGATACATCTTGTTTGGTATCAAGACACGATGATTCGTGCATTGCAGTTATCTCTGGATATTCTATCTGGTATTCTGATGCAACTGCCTCTAGGTTGATCTCTTGCAATGGCGGATAGGCCTTTGCCTCATCATGTGTAACTCCTAGTGGTAAAATGACAATTGGCGCTTCCTCGTTGATGTCCAGTCCTAGTAGTTGGCAAATTTGCGAATCTACAAAACCTGTGATTATCTTTGAGGGAATCTTGTGTGCCGATGTAATCGCAAGTGTATTTGCAAGAATTGTTCCACAATCCCAGAATGCATGACGGTATTCGCGTGATTGGTACTTTATGGAATTTCTCGAAAAGACATCTGTGAAGATCAATATGGCAGAAGACTTGATTGCAAACTGCTCATCTGCAGTTGAATCTGTGACAAACTTTCTAAAATCTCCCAGTCGTATTGTATCTAGTTTCATCTGTTTTGGATCAAAGTGGTATACACCTGCATCAAGTCCTGGCATGTCTGAGCAGACAAGATAGATTTCAATGTGGTACAGTGCTCCGGTGCAAGAGGCTGCACGAAAATCTACTTCTCCCAATGGTTCCGGAAACTTGATTTTTTTTGTAATACCTGATGAAAAATAAAGAACTCTTCCAATGGTACCACTGTCAAGAACTGTATTGCTTTGAGTACTGCATATGGTAGAGATTGCGTCAAGTGTGGAAATGCCTATTGGATTTTTATCTAGTGAGAGACTGACATGTGAAATATTTTTGTAAATCTTGTAAGGTGTTGGTCTGTGAGATGGATGAAATACATGAAATCTGTTGAGCAGCATTCCGTTTGGATGCTTTGTGCCGTTGTGGTAGTGCCATGTGGCATCAATCTCATAATTTTTCACAGATGTATTGTATGAAAATACTGGTTGTAAAAGTATCGACCATATATCAAGCAGAAGATTTTTAGTGGTTGATTTTTTTAAAATAAATCGTACATGATCGAAAACGAAGACGCAATTATAGCCCTGTCCAAAATGCAAAATTTGGCATGTGTCATGTATATTGAAGAAAAATCATACTCTGTTCACGATATCTCTATTGCCAAGTCTGCCATACCTGTACGAAAACCTACCACTAGAGGTGGAGTGTACTTTACAGATGTCACAGCATACAAGATAAAGGCAATAACACCGGATCTATCCATTACTGGGGAGATTCCAAAACTCATGCTTGGCCCAAGCACTGATTTCAAGCCAATTTTGATAAAAACAAAACTGGCAATTGATGGTGTAGAACGTCCGGTGGTTTTAACAACACACCTCACAAATGCTGTCAACACGAAAGGTCAAGTGGAACTAAATCTCATTGTTGATGGCATTGAATTAAAATAATCTTTTACTGTGATACTGTATTATATCGGTAATCTGTGACAAATACATGAAAATTCTAGTTGCACTGATTTTGGGATTATCTGTATTTGCAGGAGTTGGGTCTAGCTTTGCACAAGAGCAGCCAGGCTTTACAAATGCCGTAAATATTAGCCAAGTTTCTGCTGATTCTGAATTGCCACACGTATTAGTATCTGGGAACGATGTCTTTGCAATATGGACTCAATCAAGTCTTGGAAAATCAGATGTCTTTTTTGCGAAAAGTGCAGATGGGGGAAATACATTTGGTAATCCAATAAATCTGTCAGGTGATACATATGGTCAATCAAGTTATCCACAGTTTGTAGAAAATGACAGTCGCATTTACGTTACATGGCAGTCATCTATTACTGGTGCCTCTAGTATATTGATGGCAAAAAGTCTGGATGACGGTACTAGTTTTGAAAAACCGATTCAGGTAAGTGATCCATCACAACTTTCTGCTTTTCCACAAGTTGCATTCTCTGGAGACCATGTATACATGTCATGGATTGAAAAAGCTGTAGACAATTCAACCAATATAATATTTGCAAAAAGTGTTGATCAAGGAAAATCGTTTGGAACTCCATTGCATGTAACACATAACATGGGAAATTCTGGTATTCCAAAACTATCTGCAGATTCAAGTCAGGTCTATCTTACATGGGAAGATAACAGCAGGGGTGACTATGAGGTGTTTCTAAGCAAGAGTAGTGATTTTGGAGCATCATTTCATGTTCCAGTTGACATAAGCACAACAACTGGACAGTCTGGGACTCCGGAGGTTGTTGTATCTGGGAATAACCTGTATGTTGTGTGGATGGACAATACATCTGGACAGTATGACATATTTTTCACAAAGAGCACTGATGGAGGAAATACGTTTGCAAAACCTGTCAACATTAGCAGCCTAAAAGGCGACTCGGGATATCCGCAGTTTACTGTATGGAAAAATAATGTCTATGTTGTATGGACGCAGACCATGACTGGCATAAATTATGATGTATATTTTGCAAAAAGCACTAACAATGGAGATACATTTGACACACCTGTAAATTTGAGCAATAATTTTGGTCCGTCTGGATGGCCAAAGATTGCATCTGATGGAAATATCTATGTGAGCTGGGTTGACAGCAGTCCTGGAAAATTTGACGTCTTGATTACAAAGAGCACCGATGGTGGAAAAACATTTGAAAATCCAACCAACTTGAGCAATTCTAAAAAAGAATCATATGAAAATGACATGGCAGCATTGAGCAATACTGTATACATGGTGTGGCAAGAGGGTTCCAGTGGGAATCACACTATTGTATTTTCAAAGAGTACTACATTTGTGCCAGAGTTTGGTCCGCTTGCACCAATTGCATTGGCAATATCAATCGTATCCATCATTGCAATCTCGTTTAGGTCTGGCCTGAAATTACAAAATTAAATTATATTTTTTCCAACAGTTCTACAATGCCGCATTTTGTATTTTTTGTATTCAAATCTACAAATGCAATTCTACGTTCATCAAAGCCCTTGACAGGATTCACCATAATGGTTGCACCTTTTTTTGCAAGTGTGTCAAGTTCTGATTCTATGTTGTTTACCTCAAAACACAAGTGGTGTATTCCTCCACCGGATTTTGCAAACTCGCTGATTGCAGAATCCTTGGATGCCGGCTCTATCAATTCCAGGAACGGATCTCCTATCTTTAGGAGGCAGATGTTGACTTTTTGGCTGCCAACTGGCATGATACCACTAGTTGTCTCAAATCTGAGATAATTTTTGAGTTCACCCAGAGATTGTTCTATGTTGTTTACAACTATTCCCACATGGTGCAATTTCATGAAAATTATGATGTCTTTGACATACAATAATCTAGCGATACGTGTTAATTTTATATTGATATTGAATTCACATGATGGCATGCTGGAGAAACTAGTCAAGGATTCTAAGGCACTTGAGAAAGCCATTGCCGGAGAAGAGCTAAGCTATGACGACGGAATGGAATTGATGTCTTATGACAACCTCTACATGCTTGGTGCTGCAGCAGACTTGATCAGGCAAAAAAGTGTTGGGCCGCAGGTCACTTTTGCAGCTTCATATTATCTGAATTACACAAATGTTTGCGCAGCAAGTTGCCAAATGTGCGCATTTTATAGAAAAGGAAATGAATCTGATGCTTATACTTTATCTGCAAAAGATATTGAGGGCCGTGTCGCAATGGCAAAGAACTTGGGCGCAACAGAGGTGCATATTGTTGGCGGTTTTCACCCTGAACTCCCACTAGAATACTACGAAGAGATGTTCAAGACAATTAAAAAAAGTCATCCTGAAATGCACATCAAGGCACTTACTGCAGCTGAAGTATTTTTCATTGCGCGTTTGACTAAAAATTCTGTAAAGGAGGTGCTGACTAGATTAAAGGCAGCAGGTCTTGATACCATGCCTGGTGGAGGTGCAGAATTATTCCATCCTGATGTTAGAAATAAGATAATTCGAGGCAAGTGCTCTGGTCAAGAGTGGCTTGATACTATAGAGCAGGCGCACAACCTTGGAATAAAAAGCAACGTTACAATGCTCTTTGGACATATCGAAAAACCAGAGCACATCATTGATCATTTGGTAAAAATCCGTGAAGTGCAAAAAAGAACCAAGGGATTTCTTACATTGATACCGTTAAAGTTTAGTCTTGATAATACGGAACTTGAAAAGAAGGGGTTGGTGACCTCTGAGAGTGCATCCACATATGATCTAAGGGTTACTGCGATATCCAGACTGATGCTTGCAAATCAACTTGACAACATCTCGGTATACTGGGTTGCATTGGGCAAGAAACTTGCACAGGTTGCACTCACATACGGTGGAAATGACTTGGTGGGAACTGCATTCTCTGAGGAAATTTACAAAGCTGCTGGCAAGGGAACAAACTCTTCGATAATTGAGCTTGCAAACATGATAAAAGAAATTGGGCGAGTTCCTGTTCAACGAGATACGTTTTTTAAAATTTTAAAAACATTCTAGGTTTTTTATAATTTATTTTTCTGTTTGAACTTGGATATTTTATAAAAAATAAAAGATGATTTTTAGGCAGATGTGATTTGAATCATTTCCTTTTGGGGGCTATTTTCCCATGTACTGCTTTCAAGGGAATGACTATTTGCATGGTGTGAATCTCTGTATTTTTTGATTACTGTAGATATTTTTTTGGCAAGTGTTATGGGGCTAATTGCTGCCTTGCTTGTGACAAGAACAATGTGGTCAAATAGTGGAAATGAAAACATTGACAAGTTCTTTCTGTCAATGTGGACATAGCCAATTTCGCCAAACTCTTCGTCAAAGTCTCTTCCCATTGATATTGTCAATACGCATTGCATGAAAAACATCTCGATTTTTTGCTCTGTTACTTGAGGATCAACTTTGTCGCTAGTCTTTCTCTCTACTGCTCTTCCATGTTTGTTGATGATGGAAACTGATTGTATGTTATTGTTAATGCCTATCACACTAGTACATAATTTGTCAAATTCTTTGGCACTATTCATCTTGACAAATTATAGGTAGGAAGTTATAATAAAATAATTCGGAAGATTGTTCTATCATATTGTTTGATCGCGCTATGAGATTTAGTTTTGACCTAGATTTCTGCGGGCTTTTGCGTGACTGGCTTTCCTTCACCGCCTTTCTTTCTTCGTTTTAGGCCGATGCTGATAAGTACAATGAAAAATCCCAGTCCTCCTACAAGTCCTGCGATATTGCCTAAACCTGCATTGACAACTTCTGCCTCTTGCAATGCATTAGTTTCCTCCTGTGTCATGTCTGCCTTTCCTGCAGGCTCGTTCTCATTTAGATATCCGTAAACTGAAAAACCTGCAACTAGCATTGATATGCCAAGTGCAAAAACACGTTTGTCCATTGGATTAATTTCTGAAAAGCGGTAAATAACTTAAGCTATGCGAAGCTCAAACTCTGGTACAAGACCTTTTTCTATTCCAAATTGGAACAAGTTTCTAATTGCCTGTTCTCCAAGTACGCCCATCTCTATTGTGACATCGTTGACATACATTCGAACAAACCTGTCAATTGTCTCCTTTGACTGTCCCCTACCATACTGCATTGCATAGTCTAGTGCTTCACCCGGTCTTGCCATACCGTATACGATTGACTCTCTGAAAAATTCGTCAAACTTTTTGATTGTATCAATTCCAAAATGATTGCTCATTACATTTACCCCAAGAGGAACTGGCAGGCCTCCGGTACTGTCTCTCCACCAAGTGCCAACATCAAGAAGTTTCATCAAATTTTTCTGATCATATGTTATCTGTCCTTCATGTATTACCAGTCCTGCATCAACTGCACCGCTTGCAACTGCATCTGGAATGTCACTGAATTTCATTTCAGTATAATCAAACTTGCCAATCATTAATTCCAAGAGGAGAAATGCTGAAGTAAGTTTTCCTGGAATTGCAATCTTGGACTTTTGCAGTTTCTCTATGTTCAAGTCTTGCTTTGCAACTACGATTGGGCCATAACCTTTGCCAAAACTTCCTCCACTTCGTAGTATGGTATACTCATCAAGATACGCACAAGCATGTGCAGATACTGCTGTTATGTCAAGCTCGTGCTTTAAGGAGCGTCTGTTTAGAGTCTCGATATCCTCTACGACATGTTTTACATTAAAGTGAGGTGAGGTAACTTTGCCACTTAGCATTCCGTAGAACATAAAGGCATCATCAGCATCTGGTGTGTGCCCTATTGTAATATCCACAAAAGGTGGTCTTGGTGCCTATAATAAAAATCAAGTTTCTGTTGTTTTATGATTCAAGTGTTGTCACACACTTGAAATTTGTTGGCTCTTCTTATGTTTGAAATTTTTGTTACTCTGTGATAAGATCAAAACAAGAATCAGGAAATCTGAAATTCTAGATCTTTCATGATCCACTGATTTTTTTTATAATTCTTCTAAACGTTTAATAGCGGCCAGAAAAGGATTTAGCTAAACCATGAAATTCAAGGCGACAGACCAGATTCTGAAAATTATTGGAAACAAGAAGAACATAAGAAACTTTGGTGTCATTGCTCACGTAGATCACGGCAAGACAACCATGAGTGACAGTCTTTTAGCTTCAAGTGGTATCATCAGTCCATCTGTTGCAGGCCAGGCCTTGGCACTTGATTCCATGAAACTTGAACAAGATAGACAGATGACAATCGTTCAAGCAAACGTTACACTACTTTATGAAAAAGATGGCGAGGAATATGTAATCAACATGATAGACACTCCAGGACACATTGACTTTACTGGTAGGGTGACAAGAAGTCTTAGAGCAATTGATGGTGCAGTGGTAGTATCTGACTCTGTTGAAGGTATCATGACGCAGACTGAAACTGTAACTCGTCAGGCATTAGAAGAAAGAGTGCGACCTGTTCTTTACATTAACAAAATTGACCGTCTCATAAAGGAGCTAAGATTACCTCCGGATAAAATGCAAGAATGGTTACTTGAAATTATTACAAACTTTAACAGACTGATTGATATCTATGCAGAACCTGAATACAAGGAAAAGTGGAAGGTAAGCATCCAGGATGGTAGTGTCTCATTTGGTTCTGCAAAGGACAAGTGGGGATTTAATGCAGATGTAATGAAGAAGAAAGGAATTTCATTCAAGGATATTTACGAAGCATACTCTGAGGGCGGTGATGTCAAGAAATTGGCAGAAAAAGCACCATTGTATGATGCAGTACTTGGAATGGTTGTAAAACATCATCCATCTCCTGATGTTGCACAAAAATATAGAATTCCAAAGATTTGGAAGGGCGATTTAGATTCTGATATTGGTAAAGCACTTTTGAACTGTGATGACAATGGTCCTGCAGTCATGATGATAGTCAACATGACAGTAGATCCTGCAGCAGGTCCTGTCGCAATTGGGCGTTTGTTCTCTGGCAGAATTAAAGATGGTGATAGAATACATTTGATTGATACAAAACGAGAAGGTAGGATACAGTCTGTCAACTTTTTCATGGGCAACCAAAGAGAAATGGTGGGAGAGCTTGCAGCAGGAAACATTCCAGCTTTGTTAGGTCTTGAACATGCAAGAGCAGGTCAGACACTTTCTACTGTTGCAGGTGTTAACGCATTTGAAGGAATCCAGTATGTATCAGAGCCTGTCGTACAGATTGCAGTAGAACCAAAACATCCTAAAGATTTACCAAAACTTGTTGAAGCATTAAACCGTATTACAATTGAAGACCCCAACTTGGTTGTAAAAATCAACGAAGAATCAGGTGAGACTGTAATTGCTGGCATGGGTGTACTACACCTTGAAATTGCAACTGCATTAATTGCTGATGCCAAGGTGGACATTGTTACATCGCAGCCATTGATCAACTATAGAGAAACAATTAGAGGTACTGCAGGACCCATCATGTCAAAATCGCCAAACAGACACAACAAGATATTCATGAAGGTTGAACCATTGGATGAAAAAATTGCTGAAATGATTAGAAACGGTACACTAAACGAATACAAGGACAAGAAGGAAGTTGCCAAGATACTAAAAGATGCAGGATGGGACGGTGATGAGGCAAAGCGTGTAATGAGATTTGATATCAGGGGTAATGTCGTAGTAGATGGCACAAAGGGTGTCCAGTTTGTCCAGGAATCAACTGATTCTATATTGTCAGGTTTTGATGATTCTATGAAGGAAGGGCCACTTGCAAGGGAGCAAGTAAGAGGATGCAAGTTTACATTCCATCATTTCGTTCCTCACGAGGATCCAGCACACAGAGGCTTGTCCCAATTGGGACCTGCTTCTAGAAGAGCATGTACTGGATCAATGCTTTTGGCCCAGCCTGTATTGCTAGAGCCAACACTTGGAATTGAAGTACGTGTACCGCAAGAAATGATTGGTAACGTTGCAGGTGTAATATCTGGCAAGAGAGGCAAAGTGCTAAACATGGAGCAAAAAGGTGTCATACATATCATATCTGGTGAACTGCCAGCATCTGAAACATTTGACTTGTCAGAAATTATGAGGGGACAGACTGCAGGACGTGCCATGTGGAACACTCACTTTAAGGCATGGACTCCGGTTCCAAACTCTATTTTGACCAAGGTAATTGCTGATATCAGAAAGAGAAAGGGATTGTCACCAGAAGTGCCAACGCCAGACGAATACGTGGATAGCGAGTAAAAATGCAATACCCCCTCTGATGAGGGAAATTGGCGTCATAACTAGAGTAATTATTGTTGGTATGATTTGTTGGAAATGTGCTAGCTACCGCTTTAGCAAATACATCCAAGATCATCCTTATACGCTAAATTGACTAATTAGATCTTCATGTCATATGGACAATATCCATTTTGGTTGAAAAATCAAGCAGACAATGCAAGTGCATCAGCTTCTAGTGCACGATATGAGGCAGAAAATGCTAAGAAGATAGCACAAGAATTGGATGAAAAGCATTCCAAGTGTGTGAAGAAATTGGTAGATATTTCTAATGAGATGTCACAATATCGAGCATCAAAAACTAAGGATGAAATGAGAATCATACTTGAAAATATCAAGAAAATTGTGAGCACGCAGACATAGGATTTTGCGGAGTTGGTTAAAGATTATTTCCTCATCTTTTGCTTAGTGGGTAAGTATTGCACTGATCTTCAGCTCGAAAGGAATTAATCCATTTGAAGTGACTTTTGGCTCTAAAACATCTCCAGGATTAACACTGAAACTATGGCTTGTGTCAGTACATGATACCAAATTTTCAAGCACACATCTCAGAGGGGTATAAGAGCCATTTTTTAATATATTAATTATCAAATGCTTTCCCATTCCAGGATCTTGGTTAGTACTTACTACCAAACTATCCACTATGCCCGTTAATGGAATAACATAGGCAGGTCCTTTCGTAGAAGCGGGGAAAACAAATTCACCTCCAAAAGTTTGAAAGAATATTGGACTTTTAACAGTAACACAAACGATATGCCCATTAGAATCGATTCCTGCTACTACCATTCCAATAGTGCAACTTTGTCCCGTCAAAGCAGTTCTCAGACTGTCGAATTGTTTTTGCATAAACGTAAATGGATTTCCTTTGTCGTTTGTTTCTGCACTGGCTAGCGTTGATGAAGTTATTACACCTGCAAAAAATGCCAACACAATAATAGATACAACAATAATTTTATTTTTCACTAGCTCAATGAGCTCAATATAATATTTCAAAATTAGGCATAAATCCTACTTTTAAAAATTGGACTTCTTTGGAATTTCACAATCGCACTAACAACTGTGACATATGCTAGAACTATTGTATCAAGTTCCATGCTATACTGTAACTCTCATAATCTCTTATAGGCAATTTCTACTTACATTTTGAATCAAGGTTTTACACTTATCATTACCTTCAATCATAGTTCTAAAACATTACGACAATGCCATGGTTCCCTGAGTAAACATGGGTAAACCATTTTTGTCGATAGCGAGTAAAAATGGTTTACCCCAAAATTACGCTTGGGGCCATGCTGTTGTCGTAAAAGTTAAGATTAACAAAATACATCAGATCTTGTGAAAAGTTATGTCTACATAGTAGTAAGTGTCGCTATTGTCATAATTGGTATTTTTCTAATTTACCAATTAGGATCAAAACAAGAAACTTTACAAAATAACGATGAACTTCAACATCTACAAAATACACTAACGCAAGAAAATTTACAAAATGATGTTAAGATCCAAAACATCCATGTGCGTCCATCCACAATTAAGGTTGGGGATACATTCACAGTCAATGCAACACTAGTCAACAATTCTCAAAATCCAATATATGAAGATGTTAGCCCTTGCAGAAATACTGTATTTTTTGATAGTCATGTAGAAGTTGACAAAAAACAAGTACTATGTGAGGATATACTCGTGTGGAAGATTGTGGACTCTGGTAAAAATTTCACAATATCTTATCCTGATTACAGTGAAGATTTCAGAGCTACAACTGCTGGAACTGTAGATGCAACTGTAACATTCACATATTCTGGAGATCACAAGCAAGATGACAACAGGAACATTTCAAAATCATTTTCCTTTACGATCTTTGATAAATGACTCTCAAAGGAAAGACCAACCATTACAATATCAAAATTCTCAAAGGTTACGGTTTTTCAATCAAAACTTCCCTGCATGATGAATACGTGCAGAAACACCAAAACTATTAGCAAGACTGCCAGTATGAATTGACCGTGGGCCAGCCTTCCAAAAATCTTCAGATTTCTCTCAGATGCATATTTTAGAACAATTCCACTTGCCATTGAAAACGTCATCACAATTGCAAGAGATAGTGATACGTAATCAAGTCCTCTGACTAGTATCATTCCATGCATCATTCCTGCAAAAAATCCTATTGAATTCAACATTATATGCAAGTCTAACACTGGCTTGTAAAATGGAGCCAAGCCTGAAGTTGATTCGTATCCTCCAACCAGTTTTGCCACAGGACGTCTCCTTGCCAGTTTGAAAACCGCAAGGGAGAGATTTGCAACTATGCCAGAGCCTATTGCAACCCAACCCAAGGTTACTGCTGTATTTGCCCTGCCATCATCAGCATATGCTATGGCAGGAACAAAAAACAACAATATTGTCACTATTAATTTTGATTTGATAGAAAAAATATGCATAAGCTTACACCAGCGTCTTTGATGTAGCTCTTCTTCTTGCCTTGTATACTTTCCATGTAGAGTATACTACAACACTTGCTATTGCAGCAACTGTGACAAATAATATCAAATCAGAGTTTGCTGAATTTGTCGAGTTTTCATCACTTCCTTCATGTTCTGTTTGTTGTGATTTTATCTCGTTTGCTCCTTCTGTTGCATCATTTTCTATCTCTGCAAACGCAAGTATTGGTGCACTGACGCCAAGTATGACTAGTGCAACCAGTCCGTAGGGAGAAATTTTCATTGAGATGTAATTACATAATTTGTAATAAAATAGATGCTACCATTTTCGTTAATGGGAATGGTAAATACATACTTATTTTGGTTCTTATCACATTGGCATGTTTTTGTGAATAAAATCTGGTGATCCATTTTTGTGGATAGCGAGTAAAATTCGGACACACCGTTTGTTTTCGAAACATGATACTTGTCATAAAACTTTAGAACTTGGAAAATAAAACAGATCATGCAATATGGCTCATATTGTAAATGTGGACATCATATGTCATCTCATGAGTTAAAAGTGGACAAAGATACTGGCGATGAAACACTAGTGTGCAAAACAAGGAATTGTAATTGTGGCTCTCAAAGATAAAATGAACCGCTATGGTATAAATTTCTAAAAGGCTACATAACCCAAGAATGGTGGTAGACTAGAATGAGTGACAAAAAAGAGCAGAGTGACCAGAAAATTGAGATAATATCTGCAATAATGCTTGCAGTGATCATAGTTGCCATAGCATGGTGTGCATATCAGGCAACACTTTGGAATGGCATCCAGACTTTTAAATTACGGGATGAAAATACTGCCAGCCTAAAATTTGTCTTGAATACTTTACAACAAGAGCAACATTCCATGGCTGATTCCATTTTGTTTACTGAATATGTCAACGCACTTCATGATAAAAAACAGGAACTCAGTAATTTCTACTATGAAAGTTTTCGTCCTGATATGAAAGTGGCTGTTGATGCCTGGCTTGCAACTAATCCACTAAATGATCCACATGCTCCCCAGACTCCTTTTGAA
>DASUKX010000030.1:0-44467 GCA_036278495.1 Nitrosotalea sp. | reverse complement strand
CGGTGCATGGTGGGCAGGAAAACTTGGAGCAAAAATTGGCTCTTCTGAGCTTGAGGTAATTGATGACCCGACAATTCCATCAAGTCTTGGATGGTACAAGTATGACGATGAGGGCGTACCTGCCACAAAAAAAACTCTGGTAAAAGATGGAATCCTGTCTAATCACATGCAAAGCAGGGAGACTGCATCACTGTTTGACACTACCCCAAACTCCTCAATGAGGGCTACTGGTTACTCGTTTATGCCTCTTGTGAGAATGGCCTGCACGTGCATTGCGCCTGGAAACTGGGATCCTGCTGAAATGATAAAGGACGTAAAAAATGGATTTTTGATTCATAACATGAAGATACCATCAATAGACATGATGCGATACAACTGGAGCATCTCGTGCCAATATGCCCAAAAAATTGAGAACGGCGAACTGGGAGAACTGCTCCGCGATGTAATTGTGATGGGAAACTCGCCCGAATTTTTTGAATCAATTGATGCAAGAGGTAAGGATTTCACGGTACGACCAATTGTAAACTGCGGAAAAGGCGATCCCATGCAGATAATGCGGATGGGCAACGGCGGTCCACATATACGTGGCAAGGCAACTGTAAAAAGTGTGGCAACATAATGTCTACAAAATTAAATGATGTAAAAAACAATGTAGTCTCTTGCACTAATTGCAAGTTATCTGCAACAAGAACAAATGCAGTACCTGGAATCGGAACTCAAAACTCTGATGTAATTTTTGTAGGTGAAGCCCCTGGAAGAAATGAAGATCTTCAAGGAAAACCGTTTGTGGGAACTGCCGGACAAATTCTTTCCGAAGCCCTAGAGTATGCAGGTCTTGCAAGAGATCAAGTGTATATCACAAATGTAGTAAAATGCAGGCCTCCAAACAACAGGCAACCAATCACAGAAGAGCGAGTTGCATGCAGGCCATATCTTTTAGAAGAGATTGAGATAATAAAACCAAAAATAATATGCATACTTGGAAACACTGCATACAGCTCATTGCTTGATGGTTCTGAAATCACAAAAAACCGCGGCAAGATTGTAAAAAACAATGGCCAACTTTATTTTGTCACAGTACATCCTGCAGCAATAATTTACAATCCCGGCCTCCGACAGGTTCTCAAAGATGATTTTGTATTTCTTGCAAAATCTCTGGATAAATTAAGAAAGGGTCTTGATGTAGAAATTTCACAATGAAGATACTGGCTCGTTCGTTTTATGACCGAGATACAGTTGATGTTGCACAAGACCTGCTTGGAAAAATACTGGTTCGAAAAATTGGCCAAAACATCCTTTCTGGAATGATAATTGAAACTGAAGCATATCGGTACAAGGATGATCCTGCAAGCCATACGTATGGGGGCATGACTGAGCGAAACAAGGCGATGTTTGGCCAAGTTGGGAGGGCATATGTGTATTTTACATACGGCATGCATTACTGTGTAAATGCCGTAGCCAAAAGCCCAGATTATGAAGCAGGTGCAGTCTTGATACGTTCCCTTGTACCAATCAAGGGACTAGATTACATGTCAAGGCAGAGAAAAACTAGGGATGTCTCCAACCTTACAAACGGTCCTGCCAAGCTTACCCAGGCATTAAAGATAACAAAAAAAGAATATGGCGAAGACCTTACTGTAAAATCTAGCCTGTATGTAATACAGGGACAGCAGATAAAAAAATCTGAAATATTGTCTGGCCCACGAATTGGAATAAAAAAAGCAAATGACAAGATGTGGAATTTTAAAATGTACATACCTGTCTAGAATTTTATTCTGTATTTTTTATCATACTCAACTGGGATTGTTGCAGCAAGAACATTTCTGAACGATAATGGATATGATTTAGATATTGATCCAGAGGATGAGAATTTAGAATTGAGAAAATTGTTAAGTGGGATCAAGAAACAGAGCATGACCTTGAATCAAGATATTATGAAACAATTGTCTTTTTATATTTCAAAAAGAATGAAATCATTATGAGCCCAGAACATGAAAAAAGTAATACTGAATTTATAAAGAAATACTCTAAACTTCTAACTGATCTTGCCACTGATGACTAGTCTCTACACTATTTTAGGCGCTATGGAATTAAATCCAAATACAATTTTCTCATAATACGCATCCAGGCAAAGCCTCAATTAGATTAGCCCCATCTAATGTGAAAACTGAGGGACTTGAACCAAGTGAACAAAACCCATCAAGAGAATTTTAAAATCCACGAACAAATGGGTCTGAAATAACGATCATGTTAGTACTCTAGTCTACCTGATGTGATGATGGGTCTAAAAACATCTCAAGATAGTGACCAGGTCCTACTGGTCTCAAACCTTCAGTAAGTTCAAAGATGTTACTAAAAAACCATTGTTAGGTTTTTCAAAATTGCAAAAAATGTTTCTCTAAACTAGGAAGACGGATTTGGTCTTGCGCCTAGTGTGGCAGTCAAGTCAACCGATTTTCCTTCTCTATACACTGTAACCACTGCCTTGTCTCCAACATTTTTGGTTTCATCAAGATATGCAATGACATCATAAATTGTCTTGATTGGATGTCCGTCTATTGCTGTTATGATATCCCCGCCATGTAGTATGTTGTTCTGGTCTGGCGTTGCAGGTGTTACTCCGGCCTTGTCTGCAGGTCCTCCCTTGACTATACTTTCAACGATGACTCCCTTGAAGTTTCTTGCAAGTCCGTTTGCAAGTGCAATGTCAGAGTCAAGACTTCTTCCTGATATGCCAAGAAACGGATGCGAATATGTCCCGTTTTTGATCAAGACTGGAGCTATTCTTTTGATTGCATCAGATGGTACTGCAAATCCAACTCCTGCAAAGTCTCCAGTGCTTGTACTGATTGCAGTGTTCATCCCAATGAGCTTGCCCTCAAGGTCCAAGAGTGGACCTCCAGAATTTCCTGGATTGATTGCAGCGTCAACCTGTATTATATCTGGTATTGAAAATCCTCCAGCATTTTCGTTTGGAAGTAGTCTTCCAATTTGGCTAATTATTCCAGTTGTCATTGTATCGCTTAGTCCAAATGGATTTCCTATCGCAATGACTTGTTGTCCTACATCTAGGCTTGTCGAATCCCCTATTGTCAATGGGACAAGTGACTCGTCAGAAAAGTTATCTATTATCTGAATTACTGCAATATCATTTCCTGGATCGGTTCCTACTACTTTGGCAGTGTATGTATTCCCATCAATAAATGAGACATTTACTGTCTTTGATCCTTCTACCACATGGTTGTTGGTAACTATCATTCCGTCTTTACTGTATACCCATCCAGAGCCAAGCCTTGTAGACTGGCTTTCAAGTGGCTGGCCGTTGATTATGACGTTGTTATCCACTGATGAAACCTTGCTTGTTATCTGTACTACAGAATTTTCCGTATTCTTGAATATGCTTGAAAGTGTAGAGTCCATCGCACCTGGATTTCCAGTTCCAGAAGTTCCTGCCGGCCCTGGCGGTCCTTGTGGACCTGGAGGTCCCTGCGGTCCAGGCGGGCCCTGTTCAGTTGCTTGGGATATGTCGTTAAGCAGTTTCCCGTTGCTAAACTGTAGCATGACTGTAACGGCAAGTACTATGGTTACTGCAATAAGTATGGTCTCAAGTTTTCTCATAATCGAAATCTCCTCAAAATACTCTGATTCAAAATATTATTCTTTACTATCAATTTATCCCTCAAGTTTGACGAGTTAACAAATTGATTTTTCAGTATTATATTTTGCTAAACTTTGGTAATCATTACATAAATATACACACCTGTGACTAATTTCACCGTGGTAAAGAAACAAAAGAACAAGGCTAAATCTAGTCCCGTTTCTAAAGGCATGATAATCACAGTTGCAGTTATTGCAGCCGCTGTTGCAGGCGGAGTATACTATCTTTGGATAAGCGCAATTCCAGTAAATGAGGATCACCCAGTATTTCAAACAGCTTCTAATGTCTACATCTTGGCAACTCACAATGATCAAGGGTATTACTATGATGAACAATCAACCAAGACTGGAAAGAAGACAATCTCTAGCACCAATGTAGATCCTGCAATACACATTCCAAAAGGAACACTTGTTGCACTACATGTGATAAATGAAGACAAGGACACAAATTCCGAACAAGACCTAAACATTGATGCCTTTAATGTTCACACCAGACACTTGAAGTACTTTGAAGCCCAGACAATTAACTTCCTTGCAGAAAAGGAAGGCACCTATTCATATTATTCTCTATTACATCCTGAAATGAAGGGTACCATTACCGTGGATCCGTAAAATTGACTACAAAATTGTTTTCTAGACAATTTATTCTGATTCAAGCAGGAAAGGCTCAATTCGTATGAGTGAAGACAAGATAACGTCCTCCCGTCTTGATGTACTTGACCTGATGGATAGTTTCATCAAAAAAATTCTTGAAATCCGACGAATTCTTCTTGGAGTATCAATTTCTGGATTCATCTTGGCACCTCTTGCAATAGGCCTTTCAATATTTCTGATAACTCATCCGCGCTTTTTCTATGTGCTTGAGCGCGAATCCGACTTTGGAGTTGCACTGAGCATCCTGCTTGGTGTTGTAATTTCAATATCTGTTGGTTGGATGATTACGGGATTTAGACAGTACAAGACACTAAAATCCTGGAACAAGCAATATCATGAATATCAGCAGCAAAAAGACGACATTGACAAAAAAATTGCGTCACAATACGGAATGGACCAAGACTAGATTTCTTCTTTCTTTGATTCATTTTTTCTTCTTGGAAATAGAGATTCGTACGGATCCAATATTGTCTTACAAAACTCAACTCCCTTTTGGGTTGGCTTGTATATTGTAATGATGCGTTTTCCAAGCTGTCTTGCCTCACTTTGGATGAGGTTGTTTGACTCTAACTCATCAAGTATGGATTTGTGTTTTTTTAAATTAAGGCCGCAAAAACTCACAAGGGCTGTCTGGTTTAGCTCTCCGTATTGAACCAATATGAGTATGATGTCCTTGATTATGTAGATCCTGTCGCGATACGAGCTTGTCCCAGACATTGCTATGTCACAATCCACTTGGTATGGTATTATGTCCTGTTGTCATGATTTCCCTAATCATTGTCAATAACTTCTTGCAAAAATTGCAAATGTCTTGCTTGCCTCTTTGCATACGATGCATTTAGAGGCCTCAGTTTTTGCATCAAACGGAATTACCCTAATATCTGCACCTGTTGATTCTTTGATGACTTCTTCGCATTTTGTCTGCCCACACCATGGCGAATAAAGAAATGCACCTTTTTCCATCTCTGACTTGAAAATATCCATGTCTGTTACTTCAATTGTCTTTTCCTGTAATAATTTTTTAGCATTCTCAAAGAGGTTCTTTTGAATCTCCTCTAACATGGATAAAATTCCGTCCTCTATATTTTCAAAAGCAAGATCAGTCTTTGTTCTATCATCACGTCTTCCAAGAACCACTTTGCCCTTTGCGATATCCTTTGGACCTATCTCAATTCGTAATGGAACACCCTTCATCTCCCAGTCATGGAACTTGTATCCTGGAGTCACCTCGTCTCTTACATCCATGTGAACTCGAAGGTTGTGCTTTGACAATGCTTGTTTTATTTCAGACGCCTTGTTTACTACTAGCACCATATCTTCTGGTGAATAGTAAATTGGAACTATGACTACCTGGATTGGCGCAACTCTTGGTGGTAACACCAATCCCTTGTCATCTCCGTGAATCATGATTAGTGCTCCAATCAAACGCCATGACACTCCCCATGATGTCTGCCATGCAAATGTCTCAACATTTTGCTTGTCCAAGAATTTTACATCAAATGGTTTTGAAAAGTTTTGTCCCAAAAAGTGTGAAGTTCCCATCTGCAAGGCCTTGCCGTCTGGCATGATTGATTCCATTGTTGTGGTATACACTGCACCGACAAATTTCTCCTTCTCACTTTTTTTGCCCGTAAGTACAGGAATTGCAAGTTCCTCTTCCACTGTTTTTTTGTACATCTCAAGTATTGATGTGACTTCCTTTTCTGCCTCTTCTTTTGTAGTGTGTACGGTATGACCTTCTTGCCAGAGAAACTCGGATGTTCTCAAAAATGGTTTTGTTGCCTTTATCTCTGCCCTAAGGGCGGTATTCCAAAAATTAATCTTTAGAGGCAAGTCTCGCCAGCTCTTAATCCATTTTGAATACATGGAATATGCAAGTGCCTCAGAGGTTGGCCTTAGTGCAAGCTTGTCACCAATCTCAGTCTCACCTGAATGCGTAACCCAAAACACTTCTGGAGTAAATCCTGCAAAATGATCAGACTCTTTACTTAGCAATGATTCTGGTATCAAAACTGGAAGAAAGCCGTTCTCATGGCCTGTTGCCTTTAGTTTTTGATCAAGTGATGATTTCAATGATTCCCATATTGAATATCCATATGGTCTCAAAACAATTAGACCCTTTACCGGCGCATAGTCTGCAAGGTGTGCCTTTAGTACTGTCTGTGTATACCATTCACTAAAATTTTCATTCTTCTTGACTGTAATTCCGATCTCTTTACTCAATTCCAATCTTTCTTTTAGTTACACTAATGAGCTTTCTGATTTTTTTAGAGTGGATCGCCTTTGCAGAGAACTTGACCTGAGACTCTGCTCTGGAAGTTAGGACATACAAAACACTGGATAAATGGTAATTCCTTTTTCACAACTGGACAGTCGACTGCTTCCTCTTTCATGCGCTTGAGCATCTTTGGACTGACACCTTTTAGTTTGAGTTTTCCCTTGTCATCCATCATGCCTGATGATTTGAGCTCTTCTTTGGTTTGGTCTGATAACTTGATTGCTTTTGCAACCGTTTTTACTGGGACTTCGTATTTGTGTGGAAGTTCAGCCATGTTCTACAACCTGAGAGCCTTGAATATATTACTAGTGGTAAAATGATCCGACAATCACTTAAGATTAATATAATCTGATTTGTGGTTTGAAAGAAGAAACTGATGTTAGCAATCTTTGATGTTGAAGGTGTATTACTTGATGCAGAATTTCTCCCGATACTTGCCGAAAAAATTAACAAGCAAGATGAGATTTGGGCTATCACAAGACAAGGTATTGAAGGAAAAATAAATTGGGAAGATGGATTGCGAAAAAGAATCGAACTTCTCCGTGGAATTGATTTTCAAACATGCAAAGAAGTCTCTGATTCTCTGCAAGTAATGACTGGTGCAAAAGAAGCTTGCAGGGCATTAAAGGCAGCAGGATGGAAAGTCATGGCAGTATCTGGTGGCTTTACAATAATGACTGACAGACTAAAAGACGAATTGGGCCTTGATTATGTCTTCTCAAACAAGCTACTCTTCAAGGATGGAAAACTAGACGGTGTAACAATTGATGTTGATTCTGACAAGGCAAAATCTGCAATTATAAAAATAAACGAATGGAATGAAAAGAAGGAAAACATTGTTGTAGTTGTAGATGGTGCAAACGACATCAAATTGTTTAACATTTGTGGCCTTGGAGTTGCCTTTAGAGCACAAGACATGGTAAAGGAACTTGCAACTGTCACACTGGAAGAAAAAGATCTTTCCAAGCTTATTGGACTAATCAACAAGCATTATGGATTGAACATAGCGGTGCCAACCATAGCCTAAACGGGATATCATTTTAAGCAGTAAAAATTTTAACTTGTTACATGTCGCTTCAGATAATTCCTGTCATACTTTCTAAAGAAATAGAATCAGGCGATGATTTGGTTAAGATCCTGCTTGATACCAAGCCAGGCCGCGGATTACAAGAGGGCGACATTTTGGTATTTACTCAAAAGATAATATCAAAACAAGAGGGTCAAAAGATTAACCTGTCAAAGATACGACCTACACTTCTTGCAACAGGGATTGCAAGTGCATACAAAAAGGATCCCAGGATAATACAACTCATACTTGACCAAACAAAAAGAATCATCCGAATGAAAAACGGCATCATCATATCGCAGACAAGACATGGTCTTGTTTGCGCAAATGCTGGAATCGATGAAAGCAATGTGGAAAAAGGATTCGCTACACTTCTTCCAAAAAATGCAGATGATTCTGCGCAGAAACTACAAAGAAGGATAAAAACCAAAACTGGAAAAAATATCGCAGTGATAATATCTGATACATTTGGAAGGCCTTTTCGGGAAGGCCAAACCGATGTTGCAATTGGAATATCTGGAATGCTTCCTATAGTAAATTATGAAGGAAAACAAGATGTCTTCAAGCGGGTTCTTCGGGTTACTGCAATTGCAATTGCAGACGAGATATCTTCTGCAAGCGAACTAGTAAGGGGAAAGACCTTGAATGCACCAATTGCAATTGTGAGAAATTACAAGTTTGATAAAAAAAATGGAAAACTCGAAGATCTACTGCGCGTCAAATCACTTGATCTATTCAGGTAAAAGAAAATTTCAGAAACAAAGATTATATGCATTGATTGATGGATTCGATAAACATTGGCCGGATTAAAAATAGAACTGCATTGTCATAATGAGTTTTCAAACTTTCAACTTGGGCCAAAAGAGACTCCATATGATTGCGGGGTGACAATTCATGAACAGTTTGATAAAGCATACGAGATGGGCCTTGATGCCTTTTTCATTACAAATCATAACACTCTCAATGGATATAGCTCGCTTTTGGAATATAGAGAAAACCATGGAAAATACAAAAAGATCAAAGTGTATCCTGGAGAGGAAGTAACAACTGACCAAGGGATACATGTTCTTGCATTTGGATTAAATCAAACCATAAAGGCAGGTGCCAGTCTTGAGGAGATACTTGATGCGATAAAATCCCAGGGGGCGATATCCTGTGCACCGCATCCATTTGGACTAAGCAATGGGTTGAGGGAGAACGCAATATTATGTGATCTAATTGAGGTCTTTAACAGCAATAACGTGGACAGGTATTCCAATCTTAGGGCCTATAATTTTGCCAAGGCAAATAACCTCATTGAAGTGGCAGGAAGCGACTCACATGTATCATCTACACTTGGAAGGTGCGTCAATTTGGTTGATTCTGAAAACAACTTGGATGACATCTTGTATGCATTGCGACATGGAAAGATTGCAATCAGTGAAACTGGATATATCACAAGCCGAGAAATGATTGCACATGCATTATACAAAATTGAAAACTCTAAAGATGATATCATCATGTACTTTCAACAGTATCATCCTCACCTGACCGGTGTTTGTAGATTTTTGATAAATGCTTTCGAGTCAAATCCAAATAGTATAGTCTGGACTACGGCATACAAAGTAGCAGTACGTTTGATTACAAAACTCTCAAACAAGATAAACTTCAAGGACCAAGATCATACCGTTTTGTATGAGAGAAACCTCAGAGCAATACTGCCAATGATTTTAAAGTAACAGTATTTTCCTGCGCCTATGAATAGATTTTAATATTGCGTGAGCACTTTTTTGCTTACAGGTGGCCGATATTTCCGAATCTACTCCAACAAAAACAATTGATGTGAGAGGCATGTTTTGTCCAGAGCCTGTCTTTAGAACAAAGATAGAGATAGAAAAAATGGCAGTAGGAAATATTCTAAAAATAACTGCAGACGATCCTGCATCTGAAGAAGACATATCACGATGGGTAAACAGAACCGGTCACCAGTTAATCGGCATTAAAAAAACAGACAAGGATCTAGAGTTTACCATTAAAAAGGTGAAATAATCAGGCCTTGGCTGAAATACTGGCAGATGCTACCGGACTACCAATAAAAATTGGCGGCACTCCACTTGTAAAACTAGAATCACTTTCAAAAAATCAAACAGAATTTTATGCTAAACTAGAATTTTTCAATCCATTTGGTTCTGTAAAAGACAGGGCAGCCTACTGGATGGTGAAAATGGCAGAAGAGCAAGGCCTGATAAAAAGGGGACACACCATAATAATCGAGCCAACCTCTGGCAATACCGGTATCGCACTTGCAGGAATTGCAAAACTTCTTGGATACAAAGTTGAAATTGTAATTCCAGAAAAGGCAAGTGATGAGACAAAGAAAATAATCGAGTCCCTTGGTGCTACTTTATACCAAACAACTGATGATTTATGCCCAAAGGTAGGGGCAGGAACTGACCAAAGCATTGCACTTGCTCGTTCCATTGCATCTGCAAGACCTGACAAGTACTATTCTCCAAATCAGTATGCAAACGAGGCAAATTTCATGGGCCATTACAAGGGAACAGGTCCTGAAATCTGGGAGCAGACACAAGGAAAGGTGACCCACTTTTTTACCGGAGTGGGAACTGGTGGAACCATCACAGGAATTGGTGCATATCTAAAAGAAAAGAATCCGAATGTCAAAATCATTGCAGTCCAGCCACAGCAGAATCACCTGATTCAAGGTCTAAGAAATTTTGAAGAATCTGCAAGACCTGACTTGTTTATCAAGCGAGAACAGGTAGTTGATGACTGGATAACAATTACAAACGAAGAGGCATTTGCATCTGTCAAAGAAATCTTGCAAAAAGAACACATGCTTGTCAGCCCATCATCTGCTACTGTATACACTGCCATGAAAAAATACAATATCGAACATGGTTATGCAGTTGGAATCTTTGCAGATGATGGACGAAAATTCAAGAGCCTCTATACTCAGCAGAAAATATTTACAGAATCTGAATATGATTCTGCCCTGAAAAGTTCAAAATACATCTCCAAAGTCCAGTCTGTCTGATTGTTTACTTGTGTGCTGCAAGATACTTGTCTACATCAATTGCAGCCATGCACCCAAATGCTGCTGCTGTGATTGCCTGTCTGTATCTGTGGTCATGCACATCTCCTGCTGCAAAGACTCCATCCACATTTGTCTGTGTGTGGTTTTTCAGAGCAATGTACCCTTGATCATCAAAGTCAATCTGTCCATGGAACAATTTTGTATTTGGCTCATGTCCTATTGCAACAAAGAGGCCTCCAACTTCTAGTGTCTCAACCTTATTTGTGGTGACATCTTTTACTGTTATCTGGTTTACCTTCTGGTTGCCCTTTACCTCTTCGATTATGGTATTCCAGTGGAACTTTATCTTTTCATTCTGAAAAGCTCTATCTTGCATCACTTTACTTGCACGAAGCGTATCCTTTCTATGTATGACATGGACCTTGTTTGCAAATTTTGTTAGAAATATCGCCTCTTCCATTGCCGAGTCTCCTCCGCCTGCTACAACGATTTCCTGGTTTTTGAAAAATGGCCCATCACATGTTGCACAGTATGAAACACCGCGCGCACTAAACTCTTGTTCTCCCTTTGCACCAATCTTTCTTGGTGTAGCGCCTGTTGCAATGATTACTGCGTCTGCCTCGTATTCTTCAGAGTATGTCAATATCTTAAACGGCTTGTGTCTGAAATCAACATTTACGACTTCATCATCGATGATTGTAGTTCCCATTCTTTCTGCCTGCTGTCTCATTGTGGTCATCAGTTCCGGACCCATGATGCCCTTTGCAAAGCCTGGAAAATTCTCAACCTCTGTTGTAAGCATCAATTGTCCGCCTGGAAGAATTCCTGATATGATGAGTGTTTCACGTTTTGCACGTGATGTGTAAATTGCTGCAGTGTATCCTGCAGGACCTGCACCGATAATTATTACGTCAAACTTTTTTTTCACTTCTGGCTTTTTGTTTTCTGCCCTTATCTCAGCTTGCACAAGTCAAATTCATTCAAGTTCATATTTAATTTAATCTACTTACATTATGAATAATTGCTACGAATGGAGCGATCTACCAAATTTTGTAAATATGCGTACTATGAACAAATATGAGTTGACATGTCTAGATGTCATCTTACATGTGTGAGACAATGTATAAAGTAAGTATATGACCTAAAGCCAAATGTCCGAATTTTCCTGATATGTCAGGGGATACGCTTTTATCGTCTGACTGGGTATATTGTATTGTCAGAACTCGAATCTTCTTGACTAACGGAAACCGTGAGGGATTACGGTGGTGCAAGAAGCTCGTGTGGGTTCTGATTTTTCAATTTTTATCTGAATAAATCATTAGCTCATTTTGCTGAAGATTTCATCTCTTAGATCCATTTCCTGACATCCTTTAAGGATCCTACCATGTTCATTGCACCATGCCACTGCATCTGATAATTCATACGCTTTTCCTTTTCTTTCATTTTTCATCTTCCACGACTTTATCGTGTTACTCATATCACTATCACACTGAACCCTAAGATCTGAAAATTACATGCCTTGCCTAAAAGTTAATTTTTCAACTTCAGATTTGAAATAACTGAGTAGGTGATACTCAAAGTTTTGATATATCTTGTCCTTTCTTTTATTTTTTGGATGTAATCTTACATGTTCGTAGATTGCATCAATAGTATGCTGTTTACCTACGTGAAAACACCATGCTTTGATGCCATGTTTCTTAAAATCTAAATTTTGTACGACTTGTTTTTTGTCTGCTTCACCTAATCTCATCATATGGATCTCCTTAATTCCAATTTCATTGTGTAATGTGTTGATGGATTCTTCATGCCCTATAACAAATGCAATGTGTCTATGTTGACCGTCTATCTCATTACCTGAAACATCAGAACCAGCAATAATCACGAATTATTTGCAGAATGTCATCTAGTTAAATCATATTGACATATAATAACTCGAAAAAGTCACTGAGTCAAACATGTGGTAAATAATTGAATGCCACTAGTTTATCACCAGTTATCATAATTTGAAATTTAAATTATTCATGCTTTATGATCGATTCAAGAATTTCCTGATGTCTCCCACATAGTTTTCCTAGATTGATTTGTGCATGGATCAGATCTTCTTGCCAGTGTGCATTGTATAAAATACAGTCTTTTGAATCACAAAACGGCTCTCCAGTGAGATGGTAAAAAATTGCTTGTAATGCATATCCTTGTACAACTTTATCCAGTTTGTCATCATGGTATTCTAGAAACTTGCCTTTGAACTGTTCCTTTAGGGAATCAATGTTTAACCCTTGAGACATGCTGTGCTGCATGATGATGTAATACGCACGAGGTTTTGCAGGTGCCTCAATTATTCCTGTGGTTGAAATTATTGCAGGATTGGAACAAATCACTGCCCTAC
Organism: Nitrosotalea sp.; assembly: GCA_036278495.1. Taxonomy (GTDB): domain Archaea; phylum Thermoproteota; class Nitrososphaeria; order Nitrososphaerales; family Nitrosopumilaceae; genus Nitrosotalea. The sequence goes on along the minus strand of DASUKX010000030.1, from coordinate 31,392 downwards.
CATGATATCTGTAATCTTCGCAATCGTATGTGCAGCCAAGCCTTGTGGTAAATACCAGATGAAACGTATCCTGGGATGATTCATCATCTGGGATGATATTTTTTACAATATTTTGGATTTCAAAACCGTCATACAATATGATGTTTCCCGAATCAAAATTATTCCCAAACGATTTTTCCTCATGATTGATTTCTTCTTCTGTTGGAGTATGTACCTCAAATGGTGTGTATGGATCAAAAACCCTTGTTGATGCAAGATTACGTGCCGTGTTTCTATCTGACTTGAAATGTACAAAGAAATTTTCTCGCACCTGCACTGGCACTCTTAATGTATTCTCCAAGAATTTTGCCAGATTGTCTATCTTTATTTCTGAAACTGATGGCTCGTCATATAGAAAAATTCTAGATATTCTCATCAAGTACTTTGGAAATTGAATTGATTTATCTTCTTAGTTCTTTGAGCTTGGCTGCTGTTACTTCTGCTGCCTTTTTGCCTGATAGTAACATGGAGCCATAAGTTGGGCCCATTCTTGCCAAGCCATATGTTTCCGTGACAGACATGCCCGAGATGACAAGTCCTGGATATACCTCACCTGTCTTGTAGACAACTCTGTTTTCTCCATCGTCAATCCACATTGGATCCATTCCCTTCCATTCCACAAGTTTTCTGTCTACCAATCTTTTTACTGCAACCGAGTCATGGCCTGATGCATCAATTACCATCTTGGATTCTAGTGCAATAGGGTCTACACATGTTATGTTTCTTGGAAGTGCAGAAACTGGCATCCAGTTTACAACAACTCCAGATACACGACCGTTCTTTAAAACTAGATCATCAAACTTTGTTAATTGTAGAAACTTGACTCCAGCATCGCATGCTGCTGCAATCAATTTTGATACTGCATGTGGACCTGGTGTTAGATAGAGACCTTCTGAAATTTTCTTGTATGGGACACCTAATTCATCCCATATCTTTTGAGCCGGAGCCCTCACTGTCACAGGATTCATCATGTATCCTCCAAGCCAGTAACCGCCACCTAGGTAGTTGTTCTGCTCAATTACGAGGACCTTGAATCCCATTAGAGACAATTCTCTGCTTGCTGTAAGTCCTGCTGGACCTGCGCCGATAATTATTACATCAGAATCTGATCTGTCAATTAATACTGAATGAAACTCGTTTGCTATTGCTCTTGTGATCTCTACTTCTCTTAAATCTGCAAAAATCTTTGGTGCTTCGTCACTTAGGGTTGCTTTCTGCATGAAAAATTATCTTCAATTTTGCACATTAATAGTTTGCTTCTGTTAAAATAACATCCCAGAAGAAATCTACACTAGTTTTTTATGGTTTGAACTATATCATACGCATTAATGCTGTATGCATTCAAGTCTGTACTATCGAACAAATATTTCATCATAGGGATGGTATTTTCAATAATTACTATAGGGTTGCTTTCTCTAAGCGCTTTTCTATTCTTGGAGCATCAACAATGTGCTCCAATTTGGGACAAGGTTCCTCCGCCACCATATCTTAATGGTGGAGAATGGTGTGATGCAATCGTGGGGTCGTCGCATAATTTTTTGATATTGGGCATGGATATGAGTAGCGTGGCAATAACCATGATGATAATTCACTTCAAAAAATGGTATATAGTCAGAACATGAAAACTCTATATCTTTCATTAATTATCATTGCGGGAATAACTATGGCCACGATTACGATAATTACCTTTTCATCTCTTCAAACTAATGTGAATCCCGCCGATGGTGGAATACTATCGGGTAAGGTAGTTCTGGTTGGTGGTCCTAGACTTGGTCCTAGAGCAAATTATGAAGTAGATGTTTATGCAACTAATGGCAATACTATTGTCGGCAAAACTTTTTCTGACGTAAACGCGCATTATTCGATACCACTTCCAGCTGGAGAATACATTATTTACGCACAGGATTATCCTAAACCTGTATCACATCTTGTTTCAGTGTTTAAAGGCAATACTACAACCTTTGACATATTCTATGGTTCCAATTATAAATAATCAGATAATCAAACCGCCGTAATGTAGTTGACTAACATTAGAAATGACTTCTAACTATCTTAATTCTTTGAGCAATTCTTCTAAAGTACTATGTATTATCTTGTCTTTGTCAACTTCGTATTGCTTGATATCTGATATTTCCTCTGGTGTTAGATCGTCTACTGCTTGTTTCTTAGTGGCGCGGTTCATTTTATCTTCACTTAGTATGGCATGTAATCTTATAGTTATTACGTAGAAAAAATTCTTAATTCACAAACGTCTTTTCAAAGGCTTCAATGCATTCACGTATGTGCATCTTCTTTGATGGATTCTTGAACGCATATGCAGAAATGATATCTATTTTTGCATAGTCTTTTGATGCCATGGCCTTCTTTGCAGCTCTTATGGAATCCACAATAACATTACATCCGTTTGTGCTGTCGTTTGTTCTAAGGGACAAGTCAAGCTCAACTGGGGAACTAAGAAAACCTCTTGCCTCCATCCAGTAATAACTTACCCTGGAATCTCCAAGCTGCTCTGCATATTCTGTTGTACCTGCAGTAGACTTGAAAGGAATCGGAGATTCAATTGCAATGGAATCAGTCTTGATCTGTCTCTTCCTCTCTCTTGTCTCTTCTGCCATTGTACTCTGTGTATCCTGGTTACCTCCAACATCAAGCTGGTATGCCTTTTGCAATAAAATGCCGCGGCTTGCCATAAAATCAATCATACCTCTGTGAAATGCTGTACCTCCAAACTGACTCATCAAGTCATCGCCTAGTAACAACAATCCCTTTGATTCAAACGCTTGTCTTGTCTGGTCTGTTACAGTCTTGGACGATGTTGCATTAAAAAATGAACATCCTGCATCAAGTGCAGCTTTTGCATATTTTTCCCCGCTTTTTTCCATTCCAGATGAAATCAAATTTACAACAAAGTCTGGCTTTGCTTTTTTAAGAGAATTTACAAATTCATCATAGCTTGATGTCTTTGCCTGTGTTATATGTGAGGGAGATGCATCATCTGTAATTCCAGATTGGATCATAATGTTTCCAAAGTCTGACTTGGAACCTTTAATCAAACTTGATAAATTCTTGCCAACCTTTTCTGAATCAATATCGTATGCTGCAACAACTGTAAAATCGCTTAATGATAATCCACTAACTTTTGGATGCCACAAACCGTCAGTAGAATTTTTGTAAAACTCAAAACCTTTTACAAGAGTGGTGGATACATTGCCAACGCCAACTAGTGCAAGACTGATTTTATCTGCCACGTTATTTTTTTCTTGCCGGTCAGCATTTAACTCTTTTCTGGTCATGTGCAACTAACAAGTTTTTTCAAGACAAGTTGCAGACAAAATATGCAACTTTTGCCATAATCATACTAAATTTAGCGAAAATTCCCATAATACAAAATTTATATGCGTTCTGGAGGCTAGCAAGAATAATTGAGCAATACTAGCATAAGCCAGTCAAAACCGGATAATGCTCCTACTCACAAGATAAACTGGGGACGATTAGAAGAGGCGGAGAGATTCTCTGAACTGGTCAAGCAATACAGACAAGGCAAAATTACTCATGATGATTTTAGACGATTCAGACTGCAGCATGGCGCTTATGGCAGCAGAATGAGTGATGATTACAGCATGATTAGACTAAAACTTCCAGCAGGCGAAGTCTATGCAGAGCAACTAGAAAAAGTGGCAGATCTCAGCGAACAATTTTCTATAGGCAGTGCACATGTTTCCACAAGACAAAACTTTCAACTCCACTGGGTAGCATTAGAGGATGTATCCGAAGTTCTAAGGGGCCTTGCAGAAGCTGGCATGACAACAAGAGAAGCATGTGGAAATTCGGTGCGAAGCATCATGTGCAGTCCTCTTGCAGGTGTGTGTCCAGACGAAATCTTTGACCCAACTCCATATGCAGTTGCTGCAACTAAATTCCTTTTACGAAATCCATTGTGCCAGTCACTTCCAAGAAAGTTCAAGATCAACTTTACCTGCTGTGAAAAACACGGCATGGCAAGAATGGTAGACATTGGACTTATTCCACAAGTTACAGAAATTAACGGAAAACAACAACGCGGATTCAAAGTATTTCTCGGAGGAGGACTTGGAGCCCAGTCATTTGTGGGACACCAGCTAGAACTATTTACCTCGGAAGAAGAGTTGCTGTATACCATTGTATCAGTAATTAGAATATTTGACAGACTAGGAAACAGAGAGAACATGGCACGCGCAAGAATGCGTTACCTAGTCAATGAAATGGGCTGGGAAAAATTCCAAAATCTCGTACTAAAAGAAAGAGCAATGATGAAGATGCTCATGTCAGTTCTGATAAAACTCGAAGTTGACAAGACAAATGAGCCATTACGAAAGATATCTATCAGTTCTGAAATTCCATCTGTTCCGCAAGGATTTGCACGATGGAAAAAATCAAACACCTTCAAGCAAAAACAACCAGGATTTAGCTCCGTATTTCTCACACTAGAGTCAGGTGATGTAACAGCAACACAACTAAGAGCCATTGCATCAATGGCACGAGAATTTACTGCAGATGGACAGATACGAAACGGCTTTACCCAAGATATGGTATTTCGATGGATTCGCGACGAAGACCTTCCAAGACTTTACTCTAAACTCTTAGAGGTAGGACTTGCAAACCCTGGTGCACTAACAATGGCATCTGTTGTTGGCTGTTCTGGAACCACCTCGTGTAATTTAGCATTGACAAACTCACATAGATTAGCAAAAGAAGTACAAAGAAAATTCATCGAGTTAAAAATTGACGAAGACGACGACCTTCGAAATTCTACCATAAAGATAAGCGGATGTCCAAACTCTTGTGGCCAACATGAAATTGCAACAATCGGATTTTATGGTGGAGGGGGAAGACTTGGAAAAGACATGTACCCATTGTATACCATGTCGCTTGGAGGAAGAGCTGATGAGGATACAACACTTGGACATTCATGTACCAAGGTTCCAGCAAAGAGAGTCATTCCAACCATATTGAAAATAGTAGAGATATTCAAATCTGAGAAAAAACAAGGCGAGACACTTGACTTGTGGATAAAACGAGTAATCGAAAGAAACGGCGGTCCAAAGGTTTCATCAATTGATGCGATCAAAGAGTTGCTCAAGCCTGTTGTACTTGCTCCAACAAAAGATCAAGACGAAGACTTTTACGCAGATTACGGAAGTGACGGTAGCTATCACACTAAAACAGGAAGGGGCGAATGTGCGGCTTGAGCAAAGAAAAAACCACTCAAGTTACAGTTGATGCTGACAAGCTACGTTCTGAAATTCGCGACAAAAGTGTAAAGGTCCTTGACATAAGAAAAGAAGAAGATTACAAACAAGGCCACATACCTGGCGCAATCAATCTTCCACTTGCAGCTCTTCTTGCAGATGACAGTCCAGACAAAGTTCTCCAATATGCTCAATCCTTTGGAATTGGTGACGAGACTCCCGTTGTAGTATATGATGATACATTTGGTGCACTTGCATCGCGAGTTGCATGGACACTGGAATACATTGGCCACCAAGACGTATCACTACTTGATATTACATATGGAACATGGAAAAACCTCGGACTGGAAACAAATACTGAAACCCCATCTATTACCAAAACAAATCATTCCCTGAAACTCCAGCCACAAATTCTTGCAACTTCCGATTATTTGGTACCTGCAAAAGAAAAGGGCGCCATATTGGTAGATAACCGAGAGCGACTCAACTTTTTAGAGCAGCACATTCCTGGCGCAATAAACATTCCATATCGTATGCTTGCTTCAGGCCAAAACATACTCAGACCAAAAGATGATCTCAAGAGGATTATACAAAACCGTAACATTTCTGCAGATTCTGAAATAATCACATATTGTGGAAGTGTAGGAACGCTCTCAGGCCTTGGATATTATGCACTAAAATCGCTTGGAATGAACAACGTCAAACTCTACGTACGCTCGTTTAAAGAATGGAAGTCACTTGATAAACCAATAGAAAAGCAAAATGATGCAAACTATTGGGACTTGTCAGCAGAATAAATTCTAACTCTGAGCCGTCTCGTTTCGGAGCTTCTTTGTTATCATCATCTCGATGTTGTCAAAGAGCTCAACCATCTTGTGCTTGTTTGCCTGCAAGTATTCTGAACCCTTGTCCGTAAGTCTTACCTTATACAGTCTGATGTCTCGGTGTTCTTCAAAAAAGTATTCAATCATCTGACCGCCTTTCTTTGCAGGTTCAATAAACACGTCAAGCTTTGAAATTATTTCTGTAACGTCGCCTTTCTCAATTGCAGTCTTGGCAGATTGCACTGCCTCATTTATCTCCTTGAGATTTTGTATGACAATTGGTTGCGCTTTTTTTGCAGTTCCAAAAAAGTTCTTCTTTTCCACGCCAATTTTTTCTGCAAGTTCTGGAACTATCTCATACTCTTCTACTTTTTGCAACCCTAAACTTTTTTCTGTCTTGATGAGCAAGCCCTTTTCAACTAGTTTTCTTGCAGCATCTTCGACTTCAAGCTTGCCAACCATTGTAGTCCAGACAATCTGTCCTACTTTGTGATATCCCTGTCTTACTGATTCTAAAACTACAACTTCAATAATTCTTCGATATCCTTCATCTGTCCTGATGTTTTCAAAGTCCTTGTCCTTTACTGCCTTTTTGGCATTTTTGACATCAACTTCAATTGAGCGCTTCAGCGCCTCAATTGCCTCTGGTATGTGATTTAACAATGAATGATAACATGCTTTGTTGTACCATGACATTCCATCTACGGAATTGGAATCAATTGCTTTTTCCACACTGTCCAAAGCTTTTTCATAATTTTTCTGTCGGTAGTAAATCAAGCCTTTCAAGTTCCAGGCTTCAGCATTTGTGATATCGATCTCATGGACTTTATTGTAAGACTCCATTGCACCTGACAGGTCATTCATGTGAAAACGAGTGTATCCTAGCTTGAGTAATGACGGTACATGTGTTGGGTCAACTCGTAATGCATCTTCAAAGGCCCTAGCAGCTTCTTCCATCCTTTCGTCTGCCATGAGGGAGACTCCTTTCTTGTAGTGCTTGTTTCTGTTATAGTTAGGATCTGTTAATTTTGTATTAGATGATAGGTCTGGCTCGCTTGCCTCTGATTTTTTTATCTCTGTGACTTCCTTTTTATCGCCAAATAGTTTCTTCACGGTTACCAAAATGTGGATTAGCCGTAGATAAATAGATTAGTTTGAAAGGCAAACAGGTAGAAAACCGATTTCCAAGTATCTAAAAATTCACAAATGGGCTTTATATCATATTGAAAATACAAAAATACTTAGGAATTATACGTAGAACATGTCGTCAAAAGATAACACTATAGAGGTATCTGGTGAATCGCCCTTCAAGTTAACATCGGGTGTCTTTGAGGTACAAATTGCAATATGCGATACTCCTCCGTCACTTGATGATGTCAAGCGAAGAAGTTTTCATGCACTGTGGAAGGAAAACTTTCATCTTAGAGTAAAAGACAAAAAATTCTCCCAAGTATTGGGTTCTGCAAAAAATCCTTTGCCTGAATCTGTATTTCAGAAGGGTACTGTCTGGGTTGTTGTCATTGATCAATTCTCTTCAATTCATTCCAGTTTTCAAGTTGATGTACCGCGAACTTCAGAATATGTAGAACCGCAACCAGAACCTGTAACACATTCTACAAAATCTGATGCAGAAACTTTTAGATCAAAACCTATTGTTGAACATTATCAAGGTGAACGAGGTTCCCGCGGACCGTCAGGCCCAATGGGTCCTTCAGGCCCGATGGGACAACCAGGCCCAATGGGTCCAGCTGGTGTATCTGGCCCTCCTGGTCCAATGGGTGTGCAGGGAGACAAGGGTTCTCCAGGTCCACTTGGAGACAAGGGAGACAAAGGCTCACCAGGTCCTCCTGGAGACAAAGGTGACCGAGGAGACAAGGGTCCAATCGGAGACAAGGGAATCACTGGTGACAAGGGTCCGCTAGGCTCACCAGGTCCAATCGGAGACAAGGGTCCACATGGTCCGACTGGAGACAAAGGTGACCGAGGAGACAAGGGTCCAATCGGAGACAAGGGAATCACTGGAGACAAGGGCCCACAAGGTGACAAGGGTCCACGTGGTGCGGAAGGAGAGAAAGGAGAAAAAGGTGACAAGGGAGACAAGGGCGATAAAGGCGACAAGGGACTAACTGGAGAAATTGGACCGTTAGGAGAAAAAGGCCCAACAGGTCCTCCGGGCCCACAAGGCGATAAGGGAATCATCGGTCCACCAGGTGATCAAGGTCCAAAGGGTCCATCCGGTACACCTGGAGACAAGGGATTGCCAGGACCACAAGGCCCACAAGGTGACAAGGGATTAACTGGCCCACAAGGTCCTGCCGGAGAAAAAGGCCCACAAGGTCCACAAGGTCCTGCCGGAGAAAAAGGTCTTACAGGAATTCCAGGCCCACAAGGTGACAAGGGTCCAAGAGGATTGCCTGGTTCAAGTGGTGAGCAGGGTCCGCGTGGTACGCCGGGTCCATCAGGTCCTCCAGGTCCACAAGGAATCCAAGGCCCACAAGGTGAAAAAGGTACTACTGGTCCTCAGGGGGGTCCAGGCGAAAAAGGTCCACCGGGAATTCAAGGTCCACCTGGAGACAAGGGTCCTTTGGGTCCACCAGGCCCATCTGGAGACAAGGGTCCACAGGGTGTACAAGGCCCACAAGGTGACAAGGGATTAACTGGTCAGCAAGGACCTCTAGGAGACAAGGGTCCACAAGGTCCACAGGGACAACAAGGTATTCCAGGTGAGCAAGGTCCAAGAGGTCCTCCAGGTCCACCAGGTGACAAGGGTCCTACTGGATTTTCTGAACAAGAACGTGCTCTGATAACTCAGCTGCTTGAAATGCTAGCTTCGAAAAATGTATTGACAACTGAGCAGCAAATAAAATTGATGAGCTTTCTTTACTAAAAATATCTTCAAATAACTCTAACTGATTCTCAGATGTCATGAGCACATCAAAAGATAAAGTAGAATTCAAAATGTTAGATCACCAAAGAGTTGGAGAAGAACATGTAACTTTCAAGCTCGAAGATGGTACAATTGTCAAAGTTAAAGTTGATCTAGACAGAGTTGGGATTGCAACAAATTACAAAAACCCTGATGGCACACCACATTATGCAGTCAACGCATCGCTTAAGCTGTCCATAATTCCTAATGAAAGAAAATTTTTCGTAGAACCTGATGCAGTGAAAGCAAAATCGCCATCTCCGCCAGGTCAAATGTTTAGCTAAAATATTACAAATTATCGCCTACTTGAAGCGATAATCTGTTTAAAATTTTATCTTCGTCTTTTTGGAGCTGCTTTTTTTGCTTTTCTTGTAGCTGATCTACGCTTTGGTGCAGATCGTCTCTTGGAAGCAGATCGCTTTGGTGCAGATCTTCTTTTTGGAGCACTACGTTTTGGAGCTGATCTTCTCTTTGGAGCTGATCGCTTTGCAGCTGATCTTCTCTTTGGAGCTGATCTTTTTTTAGCAGCTCGTGTTGATCGTTTTGCCATTACCAAATTCATGCATTTACTTGTTTTTCTATCGTGACGCTTAAGAAAATTACACTAAATGATGAGTAAAGCACACACATTTTTTTCATAAAAAATTAATTTTTTGATTAAAATTTAGTAAACAGATTCTGCAGATGGTCTTCTTCCTTGCAACCATGATGTCATTCCACACTCTGTACATTTGTACTGTCTTCTTTTTTTGTATGTTGCCATGTTTGGCATGAAAATAATTTGTTGTTTTGTTTTTGAAAAACATTTCTTGCACCATCTGTATTCTGATTCTTCCACAATGATACAAAATATTTATCACACAAAAGAGTTTTTGCTATTTTGCTTTTATGATTGTCAACACATCTTCATCTTGCAATGTGTGATTGATTCCTACACGTTGTCCTCCAAACTTTACACTTTTCCCCCACACCAAAGCATACCTGAAATCTTTTTTGAGGTCACGGTGAAGCTTGTTGCATATGTCTAGCACTGTAGACTTGTCTCTTATTATCAAGGGCTCCTTGTAGTCTGTTTCGCCGCCTTTTGGTCTCATGTATATCCTGATGAAATCAAGTCTCTCAAAAATGGAGTCTTTTAGCGCTGTAATGTTGATGTCCGAATCTGCAGATATTGGGACAAACTTTGATTTTGATTTTTGCTGTAACTCGTTTACAAAGCCCTGGTTTACAAGATCAATTTTATTCATAATTGTGAGGGACTGGACATAAAATTTGTTACCTGATATGAAATCTGTAAGTTGGTCTGCATCAACATCTTCTCTTACAAGCACTCGACCGTTATTCATCCCGTACAGCCGTAAAATATCTTTCATCAAACTAATTGACATTTTTGTAAGTGGAACCTGCTGGTTTACTGCTAGACCTCCATCTCCAGTCTTTTCTATTACTATATCTGGAGGTTTCTGGTCAAGCCTGATTCCAATGTTTCCAAGCTCTGTCCTGATTACATCTTCAAGATATGGCTGGAATACATCTAAAATAATCAAAACTAGATCTGCACTTTTTGCAACTGCTAACACTCTTTTTCCAAGGCCTTTACCAGTTGATGCTCCCTTGATGATTCCAGGCAAGTCAAGAACCTGTATCCTTGCACCACGATGCTCCATCATTCCTGGAATTACAGTTGTTGTTGTAAACTGGAATGCACCCACTGCTGATTTTGCGCCAGTTAATCTGTTAAGTAGCGTTGATTTTCCAACACTTGGTAGTCCAATGAATACAACTGTTGCATCACCAGTTCTTTTGACGTCAAATCCTGCAGAACTCCCACTTGATCTTGATTTTACATCCTCTTGCTCTCTTTTGAGCTTGGCAAGCTTTGCCTTGAGAAGACCAACATGATGTTCAGTGGCTTTATTGATCTGAGTCTTTGACATCTCATCTTTGATGGCTTGGATTTTTTCTGGAATTCCCATCTTGAGATTTGGTATTATCTTACTGAATAAAATCTTACTACTTGGATTTAGAGGCGATTTTCTTTTCTGCGCCTATGTTTTGATGTATTGAAGAAACATGTTGCCAAAATAAACTGCCGCAAATGCACTGGCAGTTCTTGCAATACTCATAGAGATTACAAATTTCTTGAAATTGTATTTTTTTACCCCTGCGATAACGGTTACAATCTCTGTCAATATTGGAACCAAACTTAGGGCAAAAATTATTCCCCATCCGTATTTACTCAGCCATACAAAGCTCTTCTGATGATCCTCATCTCTGTGTGTTTTTCGCAAAATCTTGTACACTTTACCCCCATCATATCCAATGTAATATGTCAAAATTCCACCTATGATGGAGCCTACTGACATGACAATGAATACTGTAATTTCACTTTGGCCGTCTAAAAGTAATGCAGTTGATGTTACAACTATTGGGAAAGGAACAACTGATGCAAATACGGCATTAAGAAAAAGTCCAAGCAATCCATACTTTACAAAAAAAGGATTTTCAAGTATGGGTCTTAGAAAATCAATTAACATGAATTAAGTCAAATCTGACCTGATAATAGAGCTAACTGATTTTCTCAAAACTATTTTAGATAGCAGTTATTATGACCCACGTCATACGTGATTTTGATGAAGCCCAAGATCTTTGCAATCGATATCGACGGTACAATCACTGACAACAAGGGGGGACGAGTTGATCTTGCTGCACTTGCTGCACTTCGCTATCTTGTCAAACTTGGTCACAAGGTAATCTATGTCACAGGAAGATCTTCTGTTGAAGCCTATGTCCTGTCTGTATTTGGCGGAACAACAAGAATTGCAGTAGGAGAAAATGGCGGCATCATAACTACAGGTCCTGCTGAACACAAGTTAATTGGAAATAAACAAAAATGTATTGCCGCTTTTGAATTCCTGAAAACAAAGATACCTGAAGCAATTGAAAAACCAGTCTTTCCAAGGATTACAGAGGTGGTGCTTGAAAGAAATTTTGATGTAAACCTGGGAAAAAAGCTTTTTGCCGAAAATAATCTTGATGTCACTTTGACTGATAGCCAGTATGCATACCACATTAATTCAAAGGGCGTAGACAAGGCAAGTGGATTCTTGGAAATAATGAACATGTTTTCTGCAAAAAAAGAGGATGTCATTGCAATAGGAGATAGTGAAACTGATGTTCCATTGTTCCAGTTGGCAGGAACAAGTGTGGCACTTGGCAATGCACCGCCTGATGTCCAGTCCAAGGCAACAATTACAGTTCCAGGGCATGCAGGAGACGGCATGATTGAGGCGCTAGAGGCAGTCCAGCTGAAATTATTGGCAGAATGATGATGCCATGACACTACGACTAGTTTACGATCAAATCAAATCAAATGTAAAGCAAGCATTCGATGCATTAGGATACCCTGAAACTGAATTTGACTTGTCTGAAGCATCAAGGCCAGAGTTTGGGGATGTGTCCTGTAATGCAGGATTTTTGCTTGCTAAAGCACTCAAGAAAAGGCCATTTGATGTTGCACAAGCACTTGCAGAACAATGCAAAAAAAATCTTGGGTCATACATATCTGAAGTGTCTGCACACAATTCTGGATATCTAAACTATACTATATCATATGCTGCATTTATTCCACACGTAATCCATTCTTCACTTGATGCAAATTATGGAACTGTGGATCTTGGAAAAAACTCCAAGATGGTAGTTGAACATACTAGTGTAAATCCAAACAAGGCACTTCATGTTGGACATGTAAGAAACGTAATTGTCGGTGATACCATTGCACGAATTTTGCACAAGGCATCATATGATACAAGTGTGCTAAATTATGTGGACGATTCTGGACTGCAGGTGGCAGATATCATAGTTGGATTCAAGTATGGAGGATATTCTGAAAAGCCTCCGGAGGGACAAAAGTTTGATCACTATTGCGGAGATGTAGTTTATGTAAAAATCACTGAACGATATGAGACTGACAAGGCACTTGCCGAGATGCGCTCTCATGTACTAAAAGAACTCGAGGAAGGTACATCGGAGATTGCTAAATTTGGAGACGAACTCACAAGAAAAGTGCTCGAAGAGCAACTAAAAACATGCTGGAGACTTGGCGTTACATATGACTGCCTCAACTTTGAATCTCAAATTGTTCGCTCCAATCTGTGGTCTATAGCATTTGAAAAAATGAAATCAATGGGAATAACAACACTTGAAAACGAGGGAAAACTTGCAGGCTGCTGGATCATCAAGGCCGAATCTGAAGATGACAAGGTCCTAGTTCGAAGCAATGGTACGGCAACATACATTGCAAAAGACATTCCATATGCAGCATGGAAGCTTGGAATACTAGACGACCCATTCCACTATAAACAGTATACAGTACAAAAAACAGGGCGCGTATTGTGGCAGACAACACTTGATGATAAAGACACCCAGATGAATTTCACAGGAGAGCGAGTGATTACTGTTATTGATTCAAGACAGTCACGTTTGCAAAAACTCATCACAAGTATAATGTCTGATTTTAAATCAAAACCCGACTCTTACGTACATCTTGGTTATGAATCAGTAACACTAAGTCCTGAGACTGCAAAGACACTTGATCTTGACACTGGAGGAAAATCTGTACAAATGTCTGGCAGAAAAGGCATCTATGTCAGTGCAGATTATGTTCTAGATGTTCTAAGCACACGCACATTTGAAGAAACCAAGAAAAGAAATCCAGAGCTTGACGAGATGGGTGTTGTAAAAATTGCAGAGCAGGTGGCAATCGGCGCACTACGATATACCATGATAAAGCAAGACCTTGACAAAATCATTACATTTGATCTGACCGAATCTTTGAGCTTGGAAGGTGACACTGGACCATACATCCAGTATGCACATGCACGCGCAATACGAATTCTGGAAAAATCAGGCAAGACTCCAAACTTTGAGTCAGGTCTTGATATGATGACCTCTGCATATGAAAAGGAACTAGCCAAAGTCATAGCTAAATTTGACCTTCAAGTCGAAGATGCAGCAAAGAATCTCTCACCTAAAATAATTGCAAAATATTGCTACCAACTTGCCGTCTCGTTTAACACATTCTATGAGCATGTAAAGGTACTCACAGCAGGATCTGAATCTGAAATAAACGCAAGGCTTTGCCTTGTACATTCTTTCAAGGAAACACTTGCAAAGGCATTACAACTTTTAGGTATTGATGCACCGGATAGGATGTGAGGTATAGAAATTGGTCACAAAGAAAGCAGCAATCCCTCTAGTCTTTGCAGCAATTGGACTTGTTACTACAACCATAGGAATGTTTACAGTTCTCAAAGAACTGGTCTGGACTGGAGTAGGATTCTGGATTGCATCTGTTATAGCAAGCAGGATGTTGAAAAAAAAGCCCAAGAGCGGCGAAGAAAACAAAACCGCTTGAATGAATTGTAATTTTTTCAGGTCAAGCTATTTATCCACATTTGATTAGGTTGGATTGTGCGAAAAATAAAGCAAAATGACAATGTATTGTTTTTTTATAATGATAGTAAAAAATGGCTGATGAAGGCTGCACCAAAACAAAAATTCCATACACATGTTGGAATAATCGACCACAAAAAAGTAATTGGAAAACCATTTGGCAGCGCAATCAAGACAAACAAGGGAAAAATAATTTTTGCACTAGAACCTACAATCTATGATTATGTTATGAAAAGCCAGCGCAGCACGCAGATTGTCTACCCAAAGGACTTGGGATACATTGCAGCAAGAATTGGACTGCAGAGCGGACAAAAGATAGTTGAAATCGGAACTGGCAGCGGATCTTTTACTACTTTTCTTGCAAGTATTGTAAAACCAAAGGGCCATGTGTACACTTATGATGTTGATGAAAACTTTATGGCAATTGCACGAAAAAATATCGAAAAAGCCGGAGTCTCAAAACATGTCACCATGACAAAGCTTGACCTCAAGACTGCAAAAAAGATGCCTCAGAAAGATGTGGATGTGGTAATTGTAGACCTTGGGGACCCTTGGGTTGTTGTTCCTCAAGCAAGAAAAATGCTCAAGGGCAGTGGTGCGTTTGTCGCAATATGTCCTACAATGAACCAGCTTGAAAATCTTGCAGCAGCATTGAGAAAAAATGATTTCTTTGACATTGAATGCACAGAACAAATTGTACGAACCATTGAAGCAAGAGATGGAAAAACCAGACATTCGTTTAGAGCAATAGGTCACACAACATATGTTGCATTTGCACGTAAAGTCATAACACCTGCAAGCATGCGCAAAATACTGGCACCTGTTGAACCACTAGAAATTGAATCTGACGAGTCAGAACCATCTGAAGACGAAAGTTTATCATCTCTGAAAAAATAAAACGACTGTTGGCAAAAATTCTCCAGGCTACGATTGTTAAAAGTTTCATACCGTCACGCAAGGCCCTGTCACGAAAAGGTGACAATGGTAAGGTGCTAGTAATTGGCGGAAATTATCTTTATCACGGTGCGCCAATCCTGTCATCACTTGCAGCACTGCGGGCAGGATCAGACTTGGTGTACACCTGTGTTCCAAAAATCAATGTCATGTCCACTCGTGCATATTCTCCAAATCTCATTGTAGTTCCACTAGTTGATGCAAAACTAACCCGCGGCTCTGTCCAGAAACTTTTGGGAATAATTCCAAAGGAATTGGATTCAGCCACAATAGGTATGGGTCTTGGAATCCAGGACCGGGAGGCACTCAAAATTCTGATATCTTCTCTTCTTGACAGGGCAGTCATGTTATCACTTGACGCAAGCACGCTTGTACCAGAGATTCTTGCAGAGATTAAAGACAAGAAAGTTACAGTCACACCTCATGCAGGAGAGTTTAGGAGATTGTTCGGAGAAGTTCCTCCTGATAGTATCAAACAACGCTCTGCAATGGTTGAAAAACATGCCAAGGAAAATGGTGTTACTATACTACTCAAGGGACCAACTGATATCATATCTGATGGCACACAGACATATCACAATCCAAAAAACATTGCAGCAATGACTGTTGGAGGAACAGGTGATGTTCTTTCTGGCGTGGTATCATCAATGCTTTGCAAAAACAAAAATCCTGTCCAGGCTGCATCTGCTGCAGCATATGTGAACGGCAAGGCAGGATTTCTGGCACAAAAAAAATACGGACTGCATATTGTGGCAACTGATCTGTTGGATTTTATACCATATTCGATGAAGCCATTTGATAAAGTGAAATAAGTCATGCAAGAAAATTACGTTGACAAGAATTTTTTAGGACTAGTATCTGATCTACAAAAACTAATCCAGCAACCTAGCGTCTCTGCAAAAAACATGGGACTGAAAGAATGCTCAAGACTGATTGTACAAATGATGAAAAAATCAGGCATCCACGCAGAGATTTTGAATATAAAAAAAGGAATTCCATCTGCAATTTATGGAGAAGTCAAATCAAAACAAAATCCTGGAAAAACACTCTTGTTCTACAACCACTATGATGTCCAGCCTGAAGAACCGCTTGAACTATGGGATGACAAGCCATTTAGCGGAAAAATTAAAGGCAACAAGATCTTTGGAAGGGGTTCTGCTGATGACAAGGGCGAACTTGTCACAAGAATAAAGGCAGTTGAAGCATTCATCAAAACAACAGGTGACGTGCCATGCAACATCAAGTTTTTCATTGAAGGCGAAGAGGAAATTGGAAGTGTACACATTGAAGACTATTTAAAAAAATACCAGAA
The DNA here is from genome assembly GCA_036278495.1 of Nitrosotalea sp. GTDB lineage: Archaea > Thermoproteota > Nitrososphaeria > Nitrososphaerales > Nitrosopumilaceae > Nitrosotalea. Next base: position 14,655 of record DASUKX010000030.1, on the reverse strand, counting down.
AAAATTATCATGCGATGCAGTAATCTGGGAATTTGGTTATGTAGATGAAAAAGACCGACCCATAATCAGTCTTGGAATGAAGGGCTTGCTGTATGTGGAATTGTCAAAGACTGAATCCATCCGTGATGCACATTCAAGCTTGGCCGTAATAATAGAAAATCCCGCCTGGAGACTAGTTGAGGCACTACATACACTGCGAGATAAAAATGGCAAGGTACTGATAAAAGACTGGTACAACGAAGTAGATGAATTTACAAAAGAAGACCTGTCAGTTATTTCGTCAGAACCATTTGATGAAGCCTCGTTTAAAAAAGAATATGGAATAACAAAATTTGTTGGAAACAAAAAAGGCATTGCAGCAAAAAAAGCTCTTGTCGGAGAACCAACATGCAATATTGCAGGTTTTACATCAGGCTATGAAGGCCCTGGCGCAAAAACCGTACTTCCATCAAAGGCACTTGTAAAAATTGATTTTAGATTGGTACCAAAAATGGATCCCAAAAAACAACTCGTACGCCTGAAAAAACACTTACAAGAAAATGGATTTGGCGACATTGATGTCACACTGATACATGGCGAAGCTGCTGCAAGAACCAAACTCTCTGATCCTTTTGTCGGGATGGTAAAAAAAGCAGCAGACGAGTCCTTTGGAAAATCCATACTCAGTGTCTCCTCTGCTGGCACTGGTCCAATGTTCTCTTTTGTCAAGTTTCTCCACTCGCCCTGCATTGCAGTAGGCAGCACCTACGTATTTGCAAGAATCCACTCTCCAAATGAATTTGCAAGAATTGATCTGCTAAAGAAAACTACCAAGTGCATGTGCAAGATAATCCGAAACTTTGCGTCATAGATTCTAAAGTTTCCAAAAATCTTTCAATTGTGGAAGATCTCTTGCCTCCAACATGCTGATCCGTGACCAATTACACAGAAAGGCCTTTATTGTGCTCATTTTGCATTGCAAATATGGCTTACATGTACATGCCGGGAGCTACTGCGGTCGGTATTACATATGACGGCGGTGTCGTCATGGCAAGTGAGAGGAGAATCTCTTATGGAAATTTCGTTGTAAGCAAGAATACCAAAAAAACATTCAAGATTACAGATTTTGTAGGCGCATGCTGTGCTGGAATGGTTGCAGACATGCAGGTTTTGGCAATGCAGATGAGAGCCATGACCAAGATACGAAAGATGGAACTCAAGCGAGAAATTCCTCCAAATTCCGTAGCCAAGATGATGTCTAGTTTAATGTATGAAAGACGATACTATCCTCTCTTGACACAGGTCATCGTTGGAGGAGTAGACGGAGATGCAGTAATTTACACACTTGACCCACTAGGTTCAGTCTTACCTGATGATTATGCTTCTGTAGGAACCGGTGCAGAAATGGCACTTGGAGTCTTGGACCAAGAATTCAAACCAAAGATGAGCGAAAAGGATGCAGTAAACCTTGCAGTCAAGTCAATCAAGTCTGCAATAATGAGAGACAACTCTAGTGGTGACGGAATTGATGTACTAGTCGTTGACAAAAACGGTACAAGAGAATTTACAGCAAACTAGTTTACTTTTTAATCAGTTTTGCAGCTTCCCAATACTTGTCAGATATGTAATGCAAATTTTTCACAACCTCACCCTTTGTTGTGTTTGCCATCTCTGCGCTTGATACAAGTGCTTTTCCTACTGCAAGAAATTTACCATGACCTTCTTCAACAACACAGATAATGTCATCTTTTTGAAACTCGTCAAACTTTTTGATTCCAGGTCGCATGACATTTGCTCCGTTGCAGACAAACTTGATTGCACCTGCATCAACAACTGCTTTTGGAAATTTCGCAAGAAGGCCAGTCTCTGAAAGAAATGGAAGATACGTATCACCAATCTGTATTGCAGATATGCTATCGCCTGTTATCATGCTGGTGGCATCATCAATTTCATGCAATACCAATGTCTTTGCCTTTGGGATTTCAATGCGCCACTGCAAAATCATCTTGTCAATGACTGACGAGATGTCACTTTTTGATAGATTATGTGATTTCAATTCTCGACATTTCCTGTTTGATATCTAGTAAATCCCGTAAAATCGAGCTTGCAGTCTCTATGCCTCCAGCACCACGACCTGTTATTGTCTGCTGGCCAGAGTGTTCTGAATTAAACGTAATGGCATTTAGTGTCCCATTGACGCACATTGGGTCATCAAGTGGTATCTCCCTTGGTGATACCATCAGGTCCCTGTCACATGATGCTACAAGCTTTATCGCACAATCTTTTGCTGCAGCCTTTTTGATGTCGCCAGTTGTAACGTCTCTTATTCCAGTTCTCTTGATGTCCTTTATTGTAACTTTCATGTCCATTATCCAGTTGGCAAGTATGACAAGCTTGGCCGCTGCATCAAAACCGTCAATATCCAGTGATTCATCTGCCTCGACGTATCCCTTTTTCTTGGCATCTGCAAGAGCCGCCTTGAATGTAAGTCCTGTTACCATGTTTGTCAGGATGTAATTTGTGGTGCCATTTAGTATTCCTTGAAATGAAACTATGCGTTCCCCCCGCAAACTGTTCTTTGCATAATCCAAAATTGGTGTGCCGCCTCCAACTGTTCCACTAAATTTTAACTGGACCTGGTTGTATGTTGCAAGCTCTATCAATGATGGAAACGCAAGTGCAAGCGGTCCCTTGTTTACAGTAATTACATGCAGTCCCTTTTTCATTGCAGTTACAATATGTGACATGCCAGGCTCTGCATCCTTGTAGTTGCTAGGAGTTGTCTCAATCAAAACTTCAGCATCCATTCCATTTATCATGTCAAGGCCGTTTGCATCTTTTTCCTTGTTGTGATATTTTCGTATGTTGCCATATTTTTTCTTGACCTCCAGCAATCTGTTCAAGTCAAGTCCAGCTGATGATGCAGCAGAGCCCTTTGAATCAAAGACTCCAACTATTCTTGGTTTTAGGCCGTGCTTTGCATACAGATCCTCTGATCTAGAAAGTAAAAGTTTTGCAAAACTTTGGCCGACAACTCCAAAGCCTGATAGTATTATTCGCAATATTCACAAGACACATTTTGGTATTAATTAAGATTGACGAATTCGCAGATTGCTTTATTAAAGCAGCAACGAAAAATTATCAAATGCGATCAAAAAAGTATCTTTATGCGGCAATTGCAGGTGCAGCCGTTGCAGCATTTGTAGTACTTTATTTCATTTTACCAATGTCAGGTCCTGATACCTCTACTGGAACTGCAACATCAGGTCAAGTGGCATTTCTTGATTTTTCATATGAAGAAGAAAACTCTGACCTAAAGTCCAATCTTGCACGAAATCACATCAACATGACAAAACCCATCATACTGAGCAGTCAGGCAGATGTGGAACAGTATTGCAACTTTCTAACTGATCCTAAAAAACAGGCACTTGTCACATATTGCACATCTACGGTTCTTGTAAGTAAATTTGGAAACCTTGGTGAAATTAACATGGTTGGCTCTGCAGACCTGCCAGGTCTTGTGGTAGTGGCATTACAGTCCGACCCGACATTGGCAAACTACAATGATGTCAAGACCGTATTTAGCACTGTCGTAAACAGTACCATCTGCCAGTGCTGGGAAAAAGAGGTACCTGACGGATTTCTTAGCATATACTCACTAATGGACAAGTTGCGTGACACCCACCTTCAGACAAAAGAGCCGACAACTAGCACTCATGTGATACCGCTTGGAAACAAGCACTTCAAAATTGAGCTTACAACAAATGAAAACGGATATCTCTGGAAACTTCTAGTATCCAAGTAATTAACTCAATATCTTGGTATACGAAGGTTGACGTGACTCTTTAATCTGGAGAAAATATCTTTTGGTGTTATAGTTGATTGAATATCTGTGGCTTGTGCCACTTGGTTTTGTAGCTGGCATAATTGGGTCCATGATAGGACTTGGAGGGGGATTCATAGTGGTACCTGTACTGACATTTTTTGGATTCTCTCCAACACTTGCAGCAAGTGACAGCCTCTTTGCAGCCTTTAGCAATTCAATTGCATCAACTGCATCTTATGCAAGACAAAAAAGAATCGTGTACTCGCTTGGGCTAAAACTTGCAGTAATATCAATCCCTGGAACAATTCTTGGTGCGTACATCTCAGAAGATATCTCCCCGCCGGTTTTCAAGATCTTGTTTGCAATGGTGCTTGTATCATCCGGTGTCTACATTTATCTCCGAAGAAAAATGGAGTCACGAGAACACAACCTATCAAAACAACTGATGGTTTTTGTGGCAGGTGCAAGTTTTTTTGCAGGAATCATTTCAAGCTTGTTTGGAATTGGAGGAGGCTCTGTCTTTGTTCCATTGATGGTAATTGCAATTGGATTATCCATGAAACTTGCAGCACCTACGTCGCAGTTTATCCTAATGTTTGCCGCAGCCTCTGGCATGATTATGCACTCTATACTTGGGCATCCAAATTACTATGAAGCAGGAATGCTCTCAATTGGCTCATTTATTGGGGGATTGGTTGGAAGTAAACTATCAACACGCGTAAATGAGAGAAAACTCCGATTGTGTATCACTCTTGTTCTTGGTATTGCTGCCATCAAACTAGTCATTGACGCACTGGCGGGTCCTTTTTGATCTGATACAAATTTCTTTTTGAAATGACTGCAATCTTTCCATCTTTGTTTATGCCATCAAAATCTATTGCAATCAACCCAAAGGAATCATCCAGTTCCCTTTTTTCAGATATCGTAAATTTTATTTTCATATTCTCTCCGGTCTGCAAAGGTTTCAAAAATCTAGTCTGTCTGCCATTCCAGCCAGGGTCTCCGTCAATTCCATAAAAAATCAAAATATTCCCATACATTTCAGGCAATCTTGTAAACTCGCCTTCCATCTTTGATAAAATGGCTCTGCCTGATACCATTCTTTTTTCCTTGTCTTGGGTATCATCATAAATTATGTTTTTAATTCCAGAAAATCCAAGATATGTGTCAAGTTCTAACGATGTAATGGTGCATTCTGCATAAAATTCGTCGCCGACATTTAGCTCTGCAAACGTTTTCATCAAGATCTGGTTTCGTCTGGATAGTAAATTATCTCGGCATTATTTACTGGTTTGCCCGATGTCAGATAATTTATCGCCTTCATGATGTTGTCATTGCTTGACTCTGTTCCGTCTACACTTCCAGGTAATACCAAGTACATTCGAAGTTTTGATTTTAGAACATCGCTTAGTTCCTGGTTAACCGTTGTAGCAAATGGCCGCAATGCTCCTCTAAAGACCTCGGCTCGTGCCCTTTCTGCACCTGTTACTTTAGCACCTGCTGGCATGTCGGGTCCTATGATAATCATGTTGCCCTCCTTGCCCTTGAAAAGTGGCGGATTCTTTGCTCCTCCTGGCACGAATATACCAATTGATTCTTGCATGAAAATTGCTGGCGTGTTGATGAACTTGTCAACCATACCATCCCACTCTTTTCTTGACAAATCCACCAGTTTGCTTGCATGGGAAACCTTGCCTGTTACGTAAATTACAGTGCTAATTGGACCGACTTGTTGTGTCGCAGTGTTTAGCATCCTCTTTACACTTTCCTGGTTTGTCAGGTCCATTACATGGGAATGAAACTTGGACAATCTCTCTTCTGCACTCTTTGGACTGGTCTTTGAAATCAAAATTACTGTCTTGCCTCCTGCATTCTCGATTTTTTGTGCAAGGAATTCAGTTCTTGCAACATCTGATTCGTCTGTTGCATCAACTGCAAAGACCACAACTTTAGAGCCAAAGTTGGCTTGGGTCTCTGGTACAGAACATGCAACATGAGGCTTGACTGGATAAAATACGCGGTCGCCAGGTATCACTTTGCCATTTAGAATTTGTCCGATGGAATCATCACTTAACATCAGTACAGTTTCTGCAACTTGCTGCTGGGTCAAAAACTGCTCGTCTGCAATCATCTTACTTGTGTTGTTTTGAACTTTTTCTGCAATGCTTTGTATCTTTGCAAGCAGTGCTGAAATGGTAGTTCCAAGTTTTTGTATCTCTCCTTCTGATGTGATTGATTTTGATTTTGCAAGTTTTGCAGCGGCTTGAGCGATTCCATTCTTTACAGTATTTTCATCTTCTCCTAATAGTGGTAAAATGTCTGTATTTACTGATTCGACTTCTTCTGATGTGAGGCTTTCAAATCCGCTGACTCTCATAAATTCTGCTGCTGCTTTTGGATATACCGTCTTGTAGATCCTGTCAGAGTGGACAGGTCCAGGATTTGTTGCAATTGAAATTATTTTCTTGTCTGTAATCTCCCATGACATGGCCTCTGCAAGTCTGTTCTTTGCACCCTGGGATGCAGTGTATGGACTGCGGAACCTGTATGGTCTTTGTTCATATGGTTTTTCTTCTGTAAAGAAAGTAGATATTGTAACTATCTTGGATCCTGCCTTCATTGTTTTAATTGCCTGAGTTGATGTCCAAAATGTTCCAGTGAGGTGTATTCCAACAGTACTCTTGAATTCTGATATCGGGGCATTTGGAAAACAAGTGACAGGTCCTGAGACTCCGGCATTGTTTACAACTATGTCTACCGTACCATGCGATTTTTTGAGTTCCTCGAACATCTTTGATACTCCCTCCTCATCACTTACATCAACACCTGGGAAAATTTTTACAAATGATTTGCTTTGTGCCTTGGTAATTACCTGCTCTAGTTCCTTTGCTGCCTCTTCTAGCGGTTCTTTTCTTCTTCCTAGGATGACAATGTTTGCACCATTTTCAGCAAATTTGATGGCAATTGCCTTTCCTATTCCAGTTCCACTTCCTGTGATTACCACAATCTTATTTTGAAATTTTAGCATGAATGATGAATTGATGGCTCTGCACTATTTATTCGATTATGCTGGAACAATCTAACTTGGCTTGCATGATTTAGATCTGTCAGAGAATTACACAGTCTAGCGGGTCTACAGACATATTTATTTGAGGGTTGGATAAAATCCCACATATGCACGATTCAGAATATGATACTTTTCATCCTGTAAACAAAAATGAAGAATTCTGCGAATCTTTAAAAAAAATTGGCATTGATGCTAAAGCAAACCCAATTGATTCAGACGAAGTAGAAAAAGAAAACTATTATTCAAAACATTATACACACAGTCCTGCCATGGTAACAAACCACGGTACCATTACACTCAAAGGCTCCAACATTGATGTAGTCCAGATAATACAGAAGGGTTGAGAGTATGACACAAGACTTGAATCCAATACCATGGGGCGCACAGGACAGATACCAAGCACATTTTATTGTAAAAATTCATACTGGCTGCGAAGACCCGGAATTCCTTGCAAAACCAACTCTGCAAACCGGGGGACACTTTGCAGCAAAGAGAGTTACCGGAGTTCATTGGGTTGGAGGCAAGATTGCTGATACTCTAAACGCAGATGAGACACTGAAAACCATGATGACCAAACTATCACCTGAAGATGCACAGATACAAATTGAACCAACAAATAGCGGAATCCGAATTTTTGGCAAGTGGAAAGACAGCTATGAATTTACCATGACAAAAGAATTGTTTGCAGTCTATGACAGGATTGCACTTGGTATCAAAACCATGTCATGCCCTCCACCAATCTAGCGCAAGACAATCAACTTTATCGCCTCTTGGGATTGCCAAGATAAACTGTTTTCTTACTGTAGTTGCAAGTCTTCCAGCTAGTACGACACTTGTTGCAGACATGGTATCAGTAGAGTTGTACACCTGGAGCAAGTATGGCGCATGATCAATTCCTGGACCCTTTTGGTATACTGCAAAATCACAACCAAATTTTATGCCAGGGTTTACAATGTACCCCTTGTCGCGAAAGTCCTTGTATACGGTATATTTTTTATCAAAGTTGTGGTACTCTCTTCTGCAAATCTCCAAGAGTTCCTTTTGAGAAACCGGCTTTTTTGACTGGTATACTTTGATCTTTGATTTTTCCTGCAAATAGTACCCTTCAATTAAATCCAAAATCAATGGCACGTTTATCTCGTCAGGCTTTGGTTTTGTCATGCCAATTGGCTTGCCATAATACCCTGCAACAAAAAGCGCCTTTGAATCTGCGATATCCCAAATTATTATCCTGTTTTCTATCAGCTCGCCTTTCATGGTGTGATATCATATCATAATTGATTTTAGTGTTTACAATTGATTTTTTCAAAAAAAGGAAAAAAGAATATCTTTCCTAAAATTTTATAGGCTCAGGGCAAGCAAAATGAATGAATCTGATACCTGCAATACTTTGTCTGACATTTCCTCAATTCCTTCAACCACGTCTTTTAGCAAAAGCAGTTCTTTTGTAGTGGCAGTCTCATCTAATACCCTGATACTCAAAGCTCTGTACTTGTCATCGACTTGTCTTTCTATTTTTTGTGCCTCGTGTGCAAGATCAATTGCTACGGTGCTGTTGTTGCTTGCAAGAGCTCGTATGATTTCATTGATTTTATGAATCTGGTCTACTGCAAGTTCAACTAGTTCTGTCAAGTCTTTGTCAAGTTTTTCCTTTTTGAGTGTAGCCGCTTTGATATTTGAGAGTTTGAAGGCAATGCCTGTGATATAGCCTGCGATTTCATCCATTGTATATGCCGAGTTCAAAAGATTCTCCCTGTTCATCATGAGACCGCCCACGTCTGAAATCTCTCTTGTGATTTTTCTACGGAGAGCCTCTACTTCGTCTTCTGTATTTTTTATTCTTTCAAGTAGTTGCTTTATTTCAGACTTGTCTGCCTTGATTATCAAACCTGGCAGAATTGACAGATCTCTGACTGCATTGAGGATTCTATTTATCTCGTCTTGTAAAACGGCAAGGGCCTTTCTTTTTGCCTGAACTTCAAGTTCTCCGCTATACATCTAAAGATTTTAGACTATAGCTGCAGCTAATAATCCTTGCGTAAATTCAATCAGACAAGAAAAATTTCGCTAGTTTATTTTTTCATCTTGGACGACACGCTTTTGACTGTTGTACAAAGTTGTAATTTCCTCAATGTTTGTTGCATTCTCTGATGTTTTTTCAAATCTTATCTTTCCTGTAAACTTGGGAAACCGTAGCGCAAGACCGCTGCCCTTTCTGATTTTGTCCATTGCAACTTTGTGGATTGGGCTTAACGTTATCTCTGATGCCACAATCTCTATTACAACTTCTGGGTCAAACCACACGTCTGCCTCAAGGCCACTTTGTATCCTGGGGTCCTTTTTTACTGATATCTTGTCTGAGAGTATTTGGTAAAACTGGTCCAGGCTTTCGTCTGTAAATCCGGTACCAACTTTACAGATACTTGGATAAGTGTCTGTGGTGTCATCATATGCAGACAAGAGAAGTGCTCCATATCTTCCGGTTCTTCTACCTCTTCCATAAAATGCTCCAACTACTACCAAGTCCAGGCTGTCTCCAAGCTCGTTTCTGTATTCTCGCTTGAGCTTGAGCCAGTTGTTTGCCCTTGCACCTGCACGATAAGGCGAATCCAACTGCTTTAGCATTATTCCCTCACATCCTGAATTTATCGCATTTTCCAAACTGTCTTCAACTTCACTATCTGATGATACAAGTACCATTGGCATTATTTTGGCAAAAGAATCCTCGATTACATTTTTTTCCAAAAGTTTTCTTCTCTCTGAATATGGCAAATCAAGACAACTCTTCCTGTCTAGCAGAATGTCAAAAAAATTCACAGTGATTGGATATTCCTGGACAGCTTGTGCAATTTTGTACTTGCGTCTTCTATGCATCAATTCCTGGAATGGCAAAAATTCTCCAGTGTCATCATTTATTGCAACAACTTCAGCTTCAAGTATGATATCATCTGACCTTAGAGTCTTGCCAATATTTTCTACAATATCTGGATAATAGTTTGTGATATTTTCAAGGCTTCTGGAATACAAGATGATTTTTTCTCCCTGCCTGTGCACCTGGACCCGCTCTCCGTCAAGCTTGTACTCTGATGCAAATTTTTCTCCCATCTTTTCGTGCGCCTCTTGTGGACTCTTTACTCTTTCAGCAAGCATTGGACGAATCGGGCTAAATGTTGTCACCTGGAAATCTCTAAGAGATTCCAATCCATTTTTTGCAACTGAAAATGAAACCTTGCCCAAATCACTGCATACGTTATACGCATGCTCAAGTAACGGCCTATTCTCCTTTGAACCCGTATATGCTACTGATAATGCATCAAGTATTGTATAATCCGCAATACCCAGCCTGAGATTTGATGTTATTATTTTTGCAATAAATCCGCCCTCTGTTGGAGTTGCATCGTTTAGCAGACTGGAAATGTACTTCATCTTCATGTCCTGTGACCTTGCACCCTTGAGCTCTGCAATCTTGTATAGTGTGTCATATACGCGCTCTACTGTAATATTTTCACTAAGAAATGTGGTCTGGGTCTTTTGTCCAAGTATCTTTGATGCCACCTGACCAAAGTCTCCGGTATCCTTGTACTCGTCCTCTATCTTTCTAATTGAAATCCCAGATGATTTTGAAAGTGCCTTGATTGCAATCTTTTCTGCAATGCCAATTTCTACTCCCTCGTGGTCAGGCCTTAATTTTCCCTGCAACAAATAGACAACTTTGGGTATGATGTCAGGCGGTGTAATTTTGAACAAGTCAACCAAGTGTTGTGTTAGCTCTAGTCTTTTCGTAGTATTTTCCATGTAACTTAGCGTATCAGCAACAAGGGAAAATTTCATCCTATGATTCTTGGTATGTGCCGAATAAAAGAAGTTATTTCTTGTGCAAATGTGCCTGGATCTTTAATTTGATTTCAGTAGTTCGTTTTGATACTATGCCATGAAAGTCAGAATATTCTTCTGAATCCAAAAATCTCTTGTTTCTCTTGAGAAAGCCGTCAAAAAAGACTCCGCCAATGTATCCTATATACAGTCCTGTTGCAAAGTCTTCCATGTTCAAAGTGGGCCATGTCTTTGCCTCTGATAGAACCATGGTCGGATAGTCCAAGGCATATGTTATCACATCATTTAGGTTCTTTTCTTCGATGACATCTAGTCCCATGTAATGAAAGCAACTTTTTCTAGTAATTTAGTATTTCTCAAATTTTTGTTCGTTTATAAATAGGAGAAAAAAAGAATTTACCATGGGCGGAGGCAAAAAGCAATCACCAGCACAGGCAGAAAAGTCACAGTCAGCCGAGGCTACAAAGAAGGACGGACAAAAAAAGGGAGACAGAAAAGACAAGCCAAAGGCAACAAACATCTCCGTTATCATTGATGAAAAGCAAGCCCTGAACTTTATCAAGGGCGCAAAGGTCTTCACAGTCCAGGAATTATCAAGACAGACAAACGTCAAGATATCTGCAGCAAACGCATTTTTGCAAACACAGCTAAAAAGCGGTTCTGTAAAAAGAATAGGCGGCTACAGCGGACACCACATTTACGTTCCTGCTTGAGTTATAGAAAATATATCTCCAGGTTTTACATTTCGCAGCTCTTCCAAGTTTGATGTGATTTTACCAATCAATGTCATAGGTTTTGTAACCGGTACATCGTCTACAAAAAAACAGATCGACCCGTTTGCAGCCAGAAAAGCAACATCGCCCTTTTTGAATTGAGTCCTGAGTTTTTCACCACCAGTCTTGATTGCAGTATCAACGTATGCAATACTTGAGCCAAGCATGTGCGCATTTCCCTCGACTGGAATGGATCTTGATACAGAACCAACTGTCTTTGGGGCAAGGTGACGCTTTAGTTCTAGGCCAAGTGTTGCCTTTCCCTTCAGGGACAAGACAAATTCAAGCTTGGAAACAGAGCCTGCACTCATTTTTGAGGAGAAGGATTATGAATATATAACGTTTCTTTATCCAAGATTTCGATGTCGGATGAACCTGAGGAAGTAAGTGTAGATACCGAAGAGGTTCAGCCAGTTGAGGAAGAAGAACCAAATCTAGGTCCTGTAGTAGTTGAAACAACTGAAGCTCCAGCTGAAGAAGAGGAAGAGGTAAAACCAGGAAAGAAAGGAAAGAAGGAACTCAGTGCTGAAGAGATTGCGGAACAGGAAAGGCTACGAAAGATAATTGACGCACGTGAAATTATTGACATTGATCCAATTCATGAAGCAATAGAATATGAAATGACAGGAAAGGGCAAGATTGTCATCGGCCCTCCGACACTGACACGATTTGAAAAAGCACGAATACTTGGAGCAAGAGCATTACAGTTATCCCTTGGAGCACCACCTTTCATATCAATACCAAAAGATGTTGCAACATCACTAGATCTTGCATATGCAGAACTTGAAAAGCGTGTAATTCCAATTACAATTAGGCGAGTCCTACCAAACGGCGATTTTCAGAACATTCCAATAGATCTTTTTGACTGATGGATGAATGGTCAATAAGACTTTAATAGAATGCATAAATGGTGGTGGTAGAGTTTTGTTGAGTGGGGTAGAAAAAGTCCAACTAGATGGCAATTCTGAAGGAAAAATAATCACAATATATCAACAAGATATCGTACCTTGCGCACTTGATCTTTTGACTGATATTGTAAAGTTTACAACCGTAACACTTGTGGCCAAAGGACAGGCAATTCCAACTGCTGTTGCAGTTGCAAATATTGTAACTGAAAACATGATGAAGGGAAATTCAAAGATTGTAAACATTATTGTAGACAGCGAAGAAGAAAAGGACAGACCACTAGTATCTCTGATTAGAATAACTCTGGCAAAAACAAACTAGAACGAGCTTCCAGGACCTTTCAACAGCATATTCTCGCATTCCTTGCACACTGCTTCATCAATGTTTGATTCAAGCTTGTGGTGAATGTCGCATATCAATAGGCTTGACTTGATGTAGTTGCAAAGCCCGATGAACTTGGATAAACTTGCAGGTGTGTATGCCATCTTTGATGCCAGGTTGTTTGAAATGTCATTTATCATTTCAGAGACCTCTTTTACTGAAAGTAACTTGTTAATCAAGACTGGATCGCCTCTTGTTCCTCTGACATAATTGCTTATGGCAGCTTGTGTTACTCCAAGTAATTTTGAAACTTCCTCCTCTCGTATCTTGTACTCTTCTATGAGCTTTTTTGCAAGTATTGCTCGCAATGCAGGTATGAGAGTCTTGGTCTCTATCTCTGACGGAAGGAGCATGTACGAAATGTCTCTGTAAAATATTTAAACCTAGTCATCTTTTTTATGATGACTTTTTTTAGAGGGCGTGAAATTATCCATTGATTGCAAGAAACCGTCTCACAGATCAAGTCGATGCTGCAACGATCTGTCACAAATTATGACTCTGATTCAATTGCCTTATCTGGGGGACTGGACTCGTCAATTCTTGCGTCCTGTACAAAAAACAAAAAAATTGTAGCCCTTGCGTTAATTGCAAAAGATTTTGTGTCGCCAGATCTTGTGCATGCCCAGCTTGTGGCAAGATCATGCGGATTAGAACTTGACGTAATTGCCACAAGTGTTGACGATCTACTTTTGGCAGCAGAGCAGACGATCAAAGTCTTGCAAGTATTCAACCCGATCGAAATCAGGAACAATATTGTAGTATATCTGACAATGAAACACGCAAAAGAGTCGGGATTCAAGTCCATCATGACAGGGGATGGGGCAGATGAACTCTTTGCAGGATATAATTTCTTTAAGCGATTGTCTGGACAAGAACTAGAGCAAGATCTACGAAGAATATGGAGTGTAATGCACTTTCCATCGCGTTCTATATCAAGATCGATTGGAATATCACTGCATACTCCATTTCTTGATGATGTTGTATCAGAGTATGCAAAAAACATTCCAGTAAACTTGAAGATTCATGAAGAAAGGGGACAAAAATATGGCAAGTGGATACTTCGCAAGGCCTTTGAAGATACACTTCCAGAATCCATTGTATGGCGGGAAAAATCTGCCATGCAGGACGGCTCTGGCACAAGCGGACTGACATCTTTTCTTGATGGCATGATATCTGACTCGCACTATACACAACAAACAAAACATTATGCAGAAAATGAGCAGGTCAAGATCTCATCAAAAGAATCCTTGTATTATTATGAGATATATCGAAAATACTTTGATGTGCCGCACACATTAGGTGAATCTAGTACAAAATGTCCCAATTGTAATTATTCACTAAAACATGGTTCTCATTTCTGCCGCATGTGTGGAAGTTATCCTATTTAATTTTAAAATTCTTCCACTTGTTGGGTTTTTTATTGAAAATTCTCTTGCACCCATGGCAGCAAAAATAATACTTTTTGCCTTCATATTCGTGAACCAAAGCAAGACTTTCATCTAGTTCGATTCCACATACTGGATCAACTGGCATAATGAAGATTCGTCTTGCGTTTGTATTTAAAACTTACATTTGAGTTGCAGTATGTGGATGTAATCAACAAATGCATCAAACCAATGCTTTACATGATTTGATGGTGTATCATATGTCGTGGACATGATACGGCTCAAGTCAAATGATCTCCAGTCTGTTGGCTATGATGATTCATTGCAGGTATTGGAGATACAATTCCGTCATGGTGGTGTCTACCGATACTTTGGTGTTCCAAAAAAGATCTATGATGGTTTGATAAAATCTGTATTATCGCATGGACAATATCACACAAGATACATCAAAAACAGATATCGCCATGAAAAGGTTTGATTTTTTCAATATTTGAAAAATGATAA
>DASUKX010000029.1:0-4830 GCA_036278495.1 Nitrosotalea sp. | reverse complement strand
TCCAGAGAAAGGATTTGGAATAAGAGATACAGGTAAAGTTCGCATGATCCCACTTCGAAAACTTGGTGAAGATGCAGAAAAAGTTACAGTTGGAGATACAATAGAAATTGATGAAAGAACAGGAATTGTAAGATTCATTGGCTCAGGTAGAGTCCAAGTTGATTTCAATCATAGATTTGCAGGAAAAACAATAGTTTACGATCTTAATGTTATCAAATCACTAGATACAGACCAAGACAAAGTCTTGGGATTGCTCAAGAGAAGATTCCCAATTGAAGAATCAAAGATCAAGTTTGAAATTAAAGGAACAGAACTTGATGTCAACATTCCAGAGGAAGCAATGATGATGGAAGGCCTCCAGATAGTAAAACGCGCAATCGCAAATGAAATTTTCAAGTTTGTAACAAAGCTAGACAAAGTCAACTTTGTTGATACATACAACAAACCAAAACAGGACAAGCCAGCAGAGCAAAAACCAGCTGAAGCAAAACCTGCTCAGCAAAAAGCAGCCTAAAATTATAGCACGCCAGTATCTTTTGCAATCTCTATAGCTTTTTGTTCATTCATCTTTGTCTTACTTAGAATCGTATATCTTTCAGGTCTCAATGACTGTGCAATTGAAAGTGCTTTTGCCAAAATCTCAGGTGTCAAACCAATCTCTTTTGCCTTGGTTGGTGCACCAACATTTTTTAACATCTGGATTATTTTTTTCCAATCTTGGCCCTGCATCTTTGCAATCAGTATTGCACCAATACCGCATTTTTCTCCATGCAGTCCCACACCTGGCTTGAGATGATCAATTGCATGGGAAAACAAGTGTTCTGCACCAGAGCATGGCCTGCTGCTTCCTGCAATGCAGGCAGCTACACCTGAACTAATCAAAGCCTCTACAATCATTCTTACATCTGGATTTTTCCTGAAATCTTTTGAATTGTCAATGACTATCTTTGCGCTCATTGATGCCAAGTTTGCTGCATATGTTCCAAAATATTCTCCAACGTTGTCTCTTGCAAGCTCCCAGTCTCGCACTGCAGTAACTTTTGCCATAAGATCACCACAACCACTAGCCAAAAGCCTCCTTGGAGCCTTTTTGAGAATTGCAATATCTACAAAGACCCCAAGCGGTGCAGTTGCAATAATTGAATATGGCTTGTCTCCGCGTATGGAAACAAAGGGACTTGCAATGCCGTCGTGTGAAGCAGAAGTTGGTATGCTAACAAATGATTTCTTTAGTGTAAATGCGGTCATCTTTGCAATGTCAACAGATCTTCCGCCGCCGATTCCAATTATCAAATCGCTCTTGTCTTTTTTTATTTCCTCAAGCGTTTTTCTTGCGGCTTCTACATCGTTGCTAGTGCTACGATGCCACACGTACTTTATCTTTGAATCTGCAAGTGAAGATGAGATCTTTTTGTCAGTTATCTTTCGTACCTTGTCTCCTGAAACTAGCGAAACTTTCTTTGGGTTTGACAGGCCTACCAGAAAATTTCCAATGTCTGAAATATTGTTCTCACCTATGAGTATCTTTCTTGGTAGCTCCATTATGTGAGAAGCCATGGTTTTCACTTGGAATTTGGTTATTTATCAATATCCTAGTAATCCAAAGTTATTTAAGCGGGTGATATGCAAAGCAAAACATCTCAAGTTAGGAGCAAGTTATTTGTCAGACTATATCGAACAACACACATACCATGGAACAACTACAGTAGGAATAAGCTGTACTGACGGTGTAGTCCTCTGCGCAGACATGAGAGCAAGCGCAGGATATTTCATAGCAAATAACAATACAATGAAGATCCAAAAGATCGATAATCACGCAGGCATGACAATTGCAGGTGGTGTTGCAGATGCACAAAATGTCACAGACATGTTGCGATATCATTCAAACATTCACCGAATTGACAAGCAAGAGTATCTACCAATAAAATCAATTGCAAGACTTGCATCATTGATATTTTTCCAAAATAGATACTATCCATTCATTGCCGATATTCTCGTTGGAGGATACGACAAACAAGGTCCATCACTTTACAACATTGACATGTTTGGATCACTTGACAAAAAAACATACGTAACAACAGGAAGTGGTTCTCCAGTAGCATACGGTCTATTGGAAAGTGAATACCGTGACGGCCTAACAGTAGAAGAGGGAAAAATAATTGCCCTAAGAGCGGTAAAAGCTGCAATCACCAGAAACATTGGAACTGGCGACGGAATAAACGTCGCAATAATCGACAAGCAGGGATATCGACTCTTAACAAAAGAACAGAAAAAGGCCATAATTACGCTTTAGTGATTTAATGCAAAGAAAACAAGCACAACGTGAACTATCTCCAGCCCAAAACATAATGGCAACAATACTGCAAAGTATTCCAAAAGAGGCTGACGTTACCAAGATAGATTATGAAGGGCCAAGAATTGCAATCTATACCAAGAACCCAAAATATCTGATGGAGCACAACGAAGTAATCTCCAACATGGTAAATGTAATCAAGAAAAGAATTGTGGTAAGAACTGAAGAATCAATTCGAAAGAACGAGGAAGAATCAAGACAAATTCTAACCCAGATGCTTCCAAAGGAAGCTGAACTTGGAGGAACTTTCTTTGACACTGCAACTGGAGAGATGACAGTTGATGTCAAGCGTCCATGGCTTCTTAACAATAATGAGGCCTTTAACATGCCAGAGATTGTATCAAAGACTGGCTGGAGGATACGAATCAGAAAGGCAACAGCAAGCCAGTCATCTACAATCCAGACTATCAACTATAACCTAAAAATTTCTTCAACTGAGAGAAGCAAGCACCTACGACAGATAGGTGAGCAGATATTCAGACCAAAGCTCTCAGAGGATGCAGAAGTCTCGCTTATGACACTTGGTGGCTTTAGCCAGGTAGGAAGGTCTTGCATGCTGCTTACAACCCATGAAAGCAAGATCCTAATTGACTGTGGCATAAACCCGGGTGCAAAAAACCCAATAGAGGCATATCCACGACTTGACTGGCCAAACATAACACTGGATGAAATTGATGCTGTGGTAATCAGTCATGCACACTTGGACCACACAGGATTCCTGCCTGTCTTGTTCAAGTATGGCTACAAGGGCCCTGTCTACTGTACAGAGCCAACTTTACCCATGATGAACCTAATCCAACTTGATGCAATCAAGGTTGCAGCGGCTCAAGGTAGGGTTCCGCTATATTCAGAGCGCGATGTCAAGCAAGTCATGAAACAGACCATTCCGTTGTCCTATGGAACAGTTACTGATATCTCACCTGACATTAAATTGGTATTTTCAAATGCAGGCCACATCTTGGGCTCTGCAAGCTGCCACTTTCATATTGGAAACGGCAATCACAACTTTGTCTATACTGGCGATCTAAAATATGGAAAATCCATGCTCTTTGAGAGCGCATCCTGGAATTTCCCAAGAGTTGAAACATTATTGATTGAGAGTACATATGGTGCAAAAGAAGACATCCAGTCCTCAAGAGAAGAAGTAGAATCAATGTTTATCAAATCAGTAAATGAGACACTGAGAAACGGCGGCAAGGTGCTCATTCCAATTCCTGCAGTAGGTCGTGCACAGGAACTCATGATGGTAATCGATCAATACATGAAGCAAGGACAACTAATGGAGGCACCTGTATTTACAGAGGGAATGATCTCAGAAGCCACTGCAATACATGAATCATATCCAGAATATCTTGCACGAGAACTACGACAAAAGATCCTTGAAACTGATGACAATCCATTTGATTCTGAATATTTCACAAATATAGAACACTCTGATGCAAGAGAAGAGCCATTGCGCGAAGGTCCATCGATTATCATGGCAACATCTGGTATGCTAGAGGGCGGACCAGTGCTTGAATATTTCAAGAACATTGCACCAGTCCAGAAAAACAAGATCTTGTTTGTGTCATACCAGGTAAACGGAACCTTGGGCAGAAGAGTTCTTGACGGTTCAAGACAAGTATCTGTAGTAGGAAAGGATGGAAAGATCGAAGTCATTAACATAAACTGTTCAACTGAAAAACTTGACGGGTTCAGTGGTCACAGTGATTACAACCAATTAATGTCATATATCCACAGACTGAGACCAAAACTTCGTAGAGTGATTGTAAACCATGGTGAGCGACGCAAGTGTGAAAACTTGGCAAGCTCAGTACACAGGATGTTTAGAATTGCAACAACCTGTCCTCAAGTACAAGAAGGAATTAGATTACTTTAGATCGTACTCGGCTCGCCAAATCTTGACTCCAGTTGGAGTAACAATGATTCTTTCTTCACCAAGTCTTGCAATGTCAGCATCTGCATTTTTTGCAATGTTGTAAATTTCTTCAACTGCCTTTCTTAGCTCGTCCACATTTTTTTGTGCAAGTGGGGTTACCCTGAGAACTAGGATCATTCCCTTTTTGATATCCTCCTTTACACTATGTACATCACTATAGTCCCTCAAAGTTATCGCCTTGAGGTAAGTGGGAGCCTTTTGCTGCTGCATACTTTGTTAGCGATCAACTCCCTCAAAAAGTCTTTGCAGTCAAATGCAATTCACAGATTAGGTTGTATGACTAAATCCTATACTGGAGGTATTCTGATTCTGGAATCGAATTGGTTACAAGCTCTGATTTTGCGCCATCCTTTTCTGTCAAGACTGTACCCTCTTTGTCCTTTGGTGCATCAGAATATCGTAATGCGATAGCTGCAGCTAATTTCAAATTTTTCTCAGAATCTTGGCCGCGCAACAAAGAGATTGGGCCTACATGATCTTTTGCATCAAACAAAACATCGCCAGGCAATGCAAGTGCCTTTAGCATTTCATTTTCATC
>DASUKX010000028.1:0-8260 GCA_036278495.1 Nitrosotalea sp. | reverse complement strand
TGCATAGTCACCCTTGTATACATCTGCAAATTCTTTTGATATCTTTGTAACTTGGTGCATTACTGGATTGCCTGTGAAATCAAATAATTCTATTCCATCCAAATTAATTATTACGATCTCTCCATTGTCTGGATATATTACCTCGTCAGTATGTTCTATGAATCCTAAAACATCACTTGAAATAAAATATCCTTTTTTTCCAACTCCTACTATGAGTGGTTCGTGGAATCTGGCGGCAGCAAGTGTACCGTCTGAGAAAACTGCTACAAATGAATAATCTCCCCTTAATTCATTTACTGTCTTTATCATGGATCTCTTGACATCTTTAGTTTCATCATAATGATACTGCAAAAGATTTGCAATGATCTCACTGTCTGTTTCGCTTTTGAAAAAATATTTTCTATTCTGAAGGATTTCTTTTAGTTCTTTATAGTTGTCAATTATTCCGTTATGTACAATGGCAATCTTGCCTGAGCTTGACAGGTGTGGATGGGCATTAGTTTCTGTGACTCCTCCATGTGTTGCCCATCGTGTATGTCCTATTCCTATATTGCCTGGTAATGTTTGCAGATTTGAACTAGTGTTTACTTGTTCCACTCTGCCTACTCCTTTTTTGACACGAATTTGACTGTCTGCAAAAGTTGCCACGCCTACGCTGTCGTAACCTCTGTACTCCATGCGCTTTAATCCGCTCACAAGAATTTTTGTTGCAGAGATATCACCCAGATATCCTATGATGGAACACATTTGAATCCTAATTCTCTTTGAACGTTAAATACATACACGAAAACTTTCTCATTGTGTCTTTCTAGAACTATTCACTACAAGATTTTACTTGTAGAAAATTACTTCTATCTTAAAAAATACGACATTGAAATCCTGATGGATTGAAAAAGCTAGAGACATGGATGGATAGGATTACAAATGAATCTAATTTATGGCTCAACGCAATAAAGATGGAAGATGAAGGGGATTATCTCAAGGCCTTTATTTTTTATCTAAAGGACTCATCAGAGTGCATAAAACAGAATTCTTTTGTCAGAGCGGCACTTAGCTGCTCATGTGCTGCAGACTGCCTTGCTATGGATGGTAACCTGGCAGGTGCAAGACAACTATATCTACAGGCTGGCACTCTGTATGAAAACAATGCAGTTCATGTGATAGGGAATTCTGTAAGAGAAGCGCTCTGGTCATACCAGGAAGCATACGAATACTATAACCTGGCATGTGAGAACAACAAAGCGCAGCAGATCTATGAAAAATATGTGTCATTATCGAGAAAAATAAACCCATTTTTTGGCGAAAAGGAAGCCATGGAATCAATGAGAATACGAAAGGCAGACACAGAGCCACATTCTGGCATGCATACGTCAAACATGCAAGTTTCTGCTGATGTTGATAGTGCAATCAAAAGTTTCTTGAATGATATCACTATATCATCTGAGGGCAAGTCAAATCATAACATCCTTGGGCGCATCTTCAATAAAATTTCTGAGGCAAAGGCATGAAAAAAGTTTTGATAATAAACTGGGATTGCTATCCTAATTTTGCAACAGGCGGAGTATACACCTGGACAAAAACACTCATTGATTCCATGCCTGACTATGAGTTTGCAGTAATCAACGAGCTCTCAAATCCTAATAGTAATGGTATCTACACTGTTCCAAAAAATGTCACAACTGTAATTGAAGTTCCAATATTTGGTGCCACAAGATATGAAGAATTTTGTAAAAGAGATGGAAATTTACAGACAAGAATTGTGAAAACGACCAAGCATGTGATTGAAGAAAAATTCATTCCGCTTTATAAGGAGTTTATGAAATCTGTACTCTCTGATCGATGCAATACCCAAATTCTAGCAGATGTCATAATACAACTGCATGATTTTCTGGTAACTTATGATGCAAAAAAATGTCTTGAACATCCCATTACATGGGATATTTTCATCGAACTACTAAACAAAGAGCCAATCTATAGTAACATGACATTCAAGGAAGCCCTAACTGCGTTTCAACTAATACAGCGAAATATTCAACTCTTTTCAATCCAAGTGCCAAAAGTAGATGTCATACATTGTTCGCTTGCATGGCTTCCATCGCTAGTTGCAGTGTATGCAAAAAAAGAAAGCAATTGTCCTGTAATAATTACTGAACATGGTGTTGCGTTTAGAGAATTGTTATTGTATTATAATGCATACCTGTTTGATGAACCGTCAAAGATATTCTGGAAAGTCTTTTCACACAACATTGTACGAGTTGTATATTCAATTGCGGATGTCATTACACCTGTTTGTGAGGCAAACAAAAACTGGGAGAAAAGCCTTGGGGCAGATCCTGCAAAGATCAAAGTCATCTACAATGGCGTCAACACTTCTCGATTCAAACCAATGAAGGTCACAAGAAAGGACAACAGGCCCACAGTTGTGACTGTGGCCAGAGTTGATGTCTTCAAGGATATCGTGTGCCTAATTCAGGCCATAAAATATGCAAAAGAGACGATTCCTGATATCCAATGTCTGATTTACGGCACCTCGAGCGATCTTGATTATTCACTCCGGTGCCTCAAGACCGTAAAAGAACTACAGCTTGAAGACAATGTAAAATTCATGGGTGGAACAAAAGAGCCTGAGAAAGTGTACAATGAAGCAGACATTATTGCGATAAGCAGTATCACTGAAGGCTTTCCGTTTACAATTATTGAAGCAATGGCATGTGGCAAAGCAGTTATTGCATCAGATGTTGGTGGAGTAAGAGAAGCCCTTGATGGATGTGGATTGCTTGTAAGGAGCAGAAGACCACATGAACTTGCACAAGGCATGGTAAAGTTACTACAAGATGAAAATCTCAGACATCAATTAGAAGAAACTGCCATGAAAAAAGTTCATGATAAATTTACATTAGAAAAATGTGTGGAACACTTTAAAGAAGAATATGAACGCCTCACACAATCTCATGCATCTAAGGAAACACGATGCGAGGTTATTCTTCAATGACTTCACCAAGAAAAGTTCTAGTCACTGGGGGAGCTGGATTCATTGGAAGTCACATTGTAGATGAACTGTTAAAGAGAAAAATTGAAACATTTGTAATAGACAATCTTAGTACTGGCTCACTTGAAAATCTAAAACAACATGATGGCAATGAATTACTGCATGTTACAATAGGAGATGCAAAAAATATTGGAAAACTCATGGCAGATGTATCTGGTATTGATGTTGTATTTCATGAAGCAGCAATTGCAAGTATAACACGTTCAATAACAGAGCCCATGGTGGTACATGATGTAAATGTAAACATGTCACTTGAAATTATGAATTTCTGTGTAGCAAATAATATACGAAGGCTTGTCTTTGCCTCATCTGCTGCAATATATGGCGTATTGAAGGGTAAAGCCTCTGAGCAACAAGTTGGAAGACCATATTCTCCATATGGTGCAACAAAACTTGCAGTTGAGGACTATCTTAGTGCATATTATCATACATATGGACTTGAGACTGTGGCACTACGATACTTTAATGTCTTTGGGGCACGACAAAAACTAAATGACTATAGCGGAGTAATTACAATTTTTGTAAATCAGTTACTCAACAAACAAACTCCAACAATATTTGGGGATGGCTTGCAGACTCGCGACTTCATCCATGTAAAAGATATCGTGCAGGCCAACATGCTTTGTATGGAATCCAAAAATGTTGCAGGAGAGATGTTCAATGTAGCAACTGGTCATGCAACTAGTATACTGGACTTGCTTTTGACTGTAAAATCTGTGACTGGAACTGGAGATATTTCACACAAGTTTGGGCCTCCGAGACTAGGAGATGTCAAATTTGGCCTTGCTAATGCAGAAAAAATTGTGGATGCCACTGGATTTGTGCCACAAGTTACACTCTCTGATGGTCTTGCAGATGTTGTTGGGTACATACGATCAAAACTTGCACCAGAGATTGTTACATAGAATTTGAGGTAGAAAAAATTGCTTGCTACAAAATACCAAACCACATCTAGGGAATCTAGAATATTTGCACAAAAAGTTGCGCGTTCTATAATAGAAGTGCAGCCAAATGTAAACAATACTGCAGACATTGTAGTTTTACTAGAATGTCTTGGTTATAGGAAAGAGACACTTATGCAATATGGTTTTGCAGACTTTCATGCACTTGCAAACCACATCTATGATTCTCTTGACATGTATGAGACAAGAGGGAAAAGCAAAGAGATGTTTATCGAATCGTTTACGATGAGAATTCCAAGTATACAAAAAAGACTAGTGGAGGGAATAGGGATGATCTTTCCATGGCTTGGCTCTCTTGCGTTGTTGTTTATCACGGGTGTTTCCTTGTGGATGGCATGGGGGCTGCCAATACAGATAACTACTGCTTTTGTAAGTGGAGTCTTTCTTGGGCTTGTCATAACTGAAGGAACACTACAGGTCTTCAACAGGTTGTTTTTGTTTTATAATGCACAAACCAACATGGGTGAAGTAAAAAGACTGCAGAAACGTAGCTATTATCTTGTGGGCATTGTTTTGTCTGCAGTTGTTTGTGCCCTGTTTGCAATTGGATATGTTGCAGAAATTCCATTGAATCTTATTGGCATAGTTGCAATAAGTACTGTTACTGTATCACTGCATCGTGCAAGCTACATGATAATATACGCATTAAAGAAATTGGTCCAGTTAATTGTTGCATATACTGCGGCATTTGCGTCATTGCTTTTGGTATATTATTTTGGACAACCTTTGATTTTTGATAACGTGACAAGATATTTCGCTGGACTGTTGACTGCTTTTGTAGCTCTGTCTGTTTTCTCAATCTATCAACACCACAAGCTGCTAAAAGCCAATACCAAAACTATCACTGGAGACAAGCCGCATTTTTACAATCCCATAAGCAGGACTGATAAAACAATCAAATCAAGATTTGGAATTCAACTCTGGGAGGTTACGTCATATTCCCTTTATGGTACATTTTATCTTGTGACAATGTTTGCAGATCGAATTCTATCCTGGATATACAATCCACTGGTTGTCTCAAAGGGGTTTGGATTGCCAATGGCCTTTAATTCTGTATATCATGCAGGGGCAGACTTGGCTTTGGTGGTTCTATTGCCTGCCTCAATAATCCAGTATGTGATGATGGAGCCAATTCATATGCACATGAATAACGTCAGTATAAAGATCAAGGTTTCACAAGCAAATGAGATTGGCAAGTATATACAAAATACATATCGAAAACTTTTCTTGATTACAATGTTTGTATCTATTACAACTGCGATAATCCTTAATCTTGCGGCGCCATATGTGATGTCACACGTAGAATTTTCAAAGACTAGCATGCATGTGCTTCAAGTTGCATCTGTTGCCAACGTTTTCTTGTCTCTTTTTACTGCCAATAGTCTATTTTTGATGTTTACAAATAAAATTAAATTACTTGCAATTATTGTGATGATATCATCATTGATAGTAATAGTGGGGGGAGTGTTGCTTGCAAGCTCTGGATTTGAAAATCTGATATTTGCATATCTTGGAGCTACAATGTTTGCAGGACTGATATCTACAATTTATGCAAATAAGGTTGTCAAAAATGCAAGCAGCATACTGTTTGCAAGACTGATGTAAAAAAATAAATTTTAAAAATAATCTGGAATAAAAGAATCTGAATGTATTATTTTTCTATCATGTTCAGCTTTTTTATATGTAGAATATGGAACGTACACTTCATTCCAATACCTCATGCATACTAGTTTTTTGTATTCCTTGATTTTTATATTTTCATCTAGTACCATGTTGCGAAATACAATATCTGGTTCATTTATTCCAGCAACTGCTCTTAATGGGGATGTTGCAGAGAACCTTGCATTGATTTCAAATATTTTTGGTTTTCCGTTGACTGTTTTTGCCTGGATGTTGACTGCACCTCTAGCTTTTATCTTGACTGCTACCTGTTCTGCAGATTTGCGAACATCCTTGTAATTGTCTATGAATGCCTTGTATGTCTGACCGCTTTTCAAGGTTTTTTTCATTGAGATTGACGACATTACTTTGCCTTCATTGTTTATTGTAACACCTGTTGTAAATTCCAAATCATCGCCTTTGAGGTATTCTTGCAATAATGGTCTCCATCCTGCATTTCGTATTGCGTTTTCGGCTTGGTCAAGCTCTTTTACATTGTTGACTATGTAAAAATGCAAAGACCCGTGACCCTCCCTTGGTTTTACTACTATGGGAAAATCATGTTCCCTGATGAATTTGTCTTGGTCTTGTGGTAGCGATGAATCTGCGTAAGGAAGGCCATTTTCCTTTAGAAATTCGTATGTTTTCCACTTGTCACCTGCCTTTGATACTACATCTATAGGGTTTGAGATGACGATGGCCCCTGTCTTGTTTTCTATTTCACGACTAGATCTAGTTAGAGGTAAGAGTTCTTCATCAGATCCTATGAAGATCGCCATTATTTTTTTTTCAATGCACGTTTTTATGATAAAATTAAGATAATTTGGAGATGTTACTGGTGGAACCAATATTCCTTCGTCTGCCCGGTACAGACCTGGAGCTTTTGCATTAACATCTGTCGCAAATATTTTGTAGAGTGCATTTGATTTTTTTTGTTTGTTTGAAATTTTTAAACACTTTATGATGCCTTGTGCAACTATTCCGCCTGATGCTGTAACAAGTACATTAAATTTTTTCATGTTTTGATTTGTGACTAATAATTTATTTGCTTTAACATGAATAAACAGTAACTATATTACGGTACAATCTTCTATATCTGAATTTCAAAATGGAGTTTGAATACATATTGTTTCTACCAATTTTTTTTATACTATAGAAGATTAGTATGGTATAACATGTTAGAACAATCCTCTAGAAGATTTGTCGGCGCGATTGTAATATTGTTACTTGCTATAACTCCGTTAACTGTTTTACCACACCAAGCCCATGCAGCATCACAGACTGGTGTTATGATTGCACTGTACACATATCCTGGCAGTACGTGGGATGTTGTGGCACAAGCAAAGATCGCACATCCATCAGTACCAATTATTGCAATAATTAACCCAAATAATGGTCCTGGTAGCTCACGAGATGCAAACTATGTGTCCGGGATACAAGAATTACATGCTGCAGGAGTTGTTGTGCTGGGATATGATGCAACAGGATATGCATCAAACTCGGCAAGTTCTGTAAAATCTGTAATGAATACCTGGAAGAGCCTTTACACTATAGATGGAATATTCTTTGATGAGATGGCAAACTGGTCCGGTCCAGAAAGCTATTACTCTGATTTGACAAGTTACGCAAAGTCCCTTGGATATACTATGACTGTTGGCAACCCAGGAACTGACACACTTCCAAGCTATGTTGGAACGGTAGATAACTTAATGATCTATGAAAACCCCGGACTTCCACCATTATCTGCCCTGCAAGGATGGCACACAAGCTATGATAAAAGCAACTTTTCCATGATAGCATTTGGTGTCAATTCAGTATCCCAGTCATTTCTAACAAGTGCTTCAAACTATGTTGGATACATTGACCTTACAGATGACGTACTAGACAATCCGTATGATAGTGTACCATCATACTTTGGAACCCTGGTTGCAGATTTGGATACTGGAGGTTCATCAGCAACTGTTCCAAATGCTCCGGCTGGATTGACTTCTACTGCAGTGTCATCATCGCAGATCAACCTATCCTGGATTGCACCAAGTAACAATGGTGGATCTACAATCACTGGATACAAAATTGACCGATCTACAAATGGCGGCTCTACTTGGAGTACAATTGTATCAAACACAGGTAACACTGCAACAACTTATTCCAACACTGGCCTTACTGCAAACACATCATACTCTTACAGAACATCTGCAATCAATGCAATTGGAACTAGCTCTGTATCGAATACTGCAACTGCAACAACATCTGCTGCAGCAACTGGCGGTACAGTATCTATTATTGTAAAATCTGCAAATCTTGCTGGAACATCATTTAACGGAATGTGGGTTGAGCTTCATGCATCAAATGGCACAACCTTGGCAACTGGATACACTCCAATCACATTCAAGGTTGCTTCCGGAAATGCATACACAATAGTGTCATCAAACTATCAAAACTATGTCTTTAATCACTGGAATGGTGGCACCACAACTATATCAAAAACAATTACTCCAACGCAAAATACTTCCTTGACTGAATACTATTCTACTGGACCTGTATCACTCAAAATAAAGACTGTAAACCTTTCAGGTACTGTAGTTACTGG
>DASUKX010000027.1:0-9311 GCA_036278495.1 Nitrosotalea sp. | reverse complement strand
CGGCGGTCGAAGATTCGGCGGCGGTGGCGGTAGAAGTTTTGATAACAGCCCAAAACCAGTAGAAACCGGAAAGGAATACGACGTTTCCATTACTGAAATCAGTAGAAAAGGCGACGGTATTGCAAGAGTAGAAGGCTTTGTAATATTTGTTAAAGACGGCAAAGCTGGCCAGAATGCAAAGGTAAGAATTACCCAAGTAGGCCAGAGATTTGCTTCTGCTGAACTAGTAGAAGGTTCCCAATAAAATAAGGCATTCAGATGATAATCTGATTCCTATATTTTTCTCATTTTTATCTAAGATCTTTCATTTACGGCAAATTTTTGTGGTATCCGCTTGATTTTCAGTATGTGATTGTGTTTGTTCATAGCGGTTTGACTGTTTCTTATATTGGCATTTCTGGTAATTGTATTTGCATACGATCATGCAAAGAAAAGTCCAACCTGAGCTAAATACGCTAAGCGCTCTAGATGTATCTATGATCAATCACGATGCAAAAACACACTTGTCTCCGATAAAGATGTGTACAGAAATGTTAGGATCCAATATTCCAGGTCCATTAAATGAAAAACAGGAAAAGATGATCCGAACAATGCAAAGATGTGTTGATAAATTGGAAGCACTGTTCAGTGATGTCTCTGATATATCCAAGCTTGGATCTCATTCACTACATCTGGAGAAAACAGAGTTGGATGTGCAAATGTTACTAGACCATTGTACCAATCTCTTGAGGCCATTTATTGCAGAAAAACAAGTCGAATTGAAGATCGAGTCTAGTGTACATGGCACAATTCATGCGGATGGTCATAGGATAGAACAGGTATTGGTACACTTGGTCAAAAATGCTATAGATTTTGTTCCTGAAATTGGCGGAAAAATAACCCTGACTGTTGAAAGAGGCCAAAATGGTGGTATGTTATTCTGTGTCGAGGATAATGGCGAAGGGATAAAACCTGAAGATTTCGAAAAAATATTTACCAAATTCTACAAGGGTGAATCAAAACAAGTTAGAAGACATGGTGGTTCGGGGCTTGGGCTTGCCATCTGTAAAGGGATAATCCAGGAACATGGTGGAAAGATCTGGCTAGACTTGCAACCAAATGGCGCAATGTTCAAGTTTACTATTCCAATGTCGTCCTAATGGATGTACATTTGCCTATTTCGTCTTTGAAATGGCATCTCTAATCTCATTTGATTTCTCAAAAATAGTTTTTCCTATCTCGTCTACTTCGGGTCCGCCTGGTTTTTTTCCTGAATGGACCACAAAATAGTATGTTTCAAACTTGCCAATTATGGAACCATGTGTATAACCGTAGATATACTCTGATTCATTTTTTATCTGAAAGGCTTCTTGGAATTGCGGAAGGCGAAGGTTTCTGACAAGTCCTGGAATTTTTGATATCTCTTCCTCTATCATAGTATCTAGAATTTTTTTATCCTTTTTTTCTAATGCCATATTTGTAGGATAATTGGGTCCAATAAAAGCATGATATGTTGTTTTAATTTTCCTTGTCCTTTTTATCCTGTAATGATATTACATGTCTGATCTCTTTTGCGCGTACTTCTACCATTTTTCTAATTTCTTTACTCTCTTCAGAGTCTGGTATCTTTCCATGCCTTCCAACTATTAATCCGGCAATGTATCCTTCCATTTGGCCTACTAGGTATCCATAAATGAAATCTGAACTACTTTTGAATTTCCAAACTTTTTGTAGACGTGACTCGCCTTTTTTTAGAATTGTTACATTGGGACACCAATTTTTGATTGCATTTTCTATCTCTTTTTTGATGTATGGTCCAAGTACCATTGAGTCTATTTTCTGATCCAACCCTAAAAGGTTTGTCAAATTAATTTTATGTTATGACGATGTGAGAAATTGTTAAAAAATGATCGGTCTTAATCCATGTGATGTAATGATGTCATTGATTCCATTTATCAAACCTGAAATTCCTGGAATCTGATCTTTGTTTTTGACAAGATCTGTTTTTATCACATTCAGATAGTATATTCTCTTTTTCATCTCTTTTGCTTTTCGTGTCCTTGAAAATTGAGAGTTTTTCAAATCCCTGAAATTTGCAGAAATATCGCACAACTTGATCAGTTTTGCCTCTAGGGGAGATTCCTTTAGTTGCTTTACGTACTGCTCTTCTTGTATTGACCTTGAGAAACTCTTGTCCTTTGATATTGACAATACCATAACTGCTACTTTGGAGCCGAACCTTTGATCTAGATCGTCAAAGCTTGTCAGTGTATCATTTATCATATCATGAAGCCAGGCTGCTGATAGTACATCATCGTCTGTTACTCCAAGATTTTTGAGTCTGGCTACCACTGATGCTAAATGTTCATGATGTGAGATATTGTCATCTATTCTGGCTGTATTCACGTGTCTATCTTTTGCAAAATTTTCTGCAGATTGGACCTTTGACAATGACTAGATCTTTTTTGAAATCAACTTAATCTTTCTGATCTAACAATATGGGTTTAGTTCAAAAAAATTTTTTTAAGCGTTTTTCAGCCTAAAATCTGCGTGCTGGACGATGTTTTGGTAAACATTCTTTGCAATATACTGGTCTTCCTTCTGCTGGTTTGAAGGGAACCTGTGTTTCTTTCTTACAGTCTGCGCATGTGGCAGGAAACATTTGTCTGTCTTCTGTTGACATGATCTCAGTTGCTATACGCTACATAATAACTGTTCACTCAGGATTTTTAGACCTTTATCGCATGTTTGTCTATCTGGTGTGCGCTGAGAGGCCATAATGGTTGACTATTTGAGATCACGTATTGATGTGTTCTTTCTATTTGGTTATCTACTACTTGGACTTGTCAAACGATTTGCTCTAAACAGCGTGATGATTGAAAACATGCCAATTATCAAAACTGTAAGGGCTACTGGAAATTCTGGAACTGGATTGGTCTGGCTTACAAGAAATGTATCTGCCGAATCTTCAAACAATTGTGAATTCTTGTCAATGTTTGCAGAATTACTTGTCAGGGCCAAGGTGTATTGATTCCCGTTGTTGAGAAAATAATATCTGGTTTCACTTAATGTTGTAGAATTATCTACCGTATATTGTGTGGCGGAACTAATTGAGATGCGTACTCCATCATTGAATCTGTCCACTACTCCATTGTACACTATTGTGTGAGAATCTGCATCTTGATATGTCATCTCTTGTGCTATTGTAGCAAGAACATCGTTATCTGAATGACTGTCTAACGCCTCAATAATATTTGGTGCTATGTATCGGTGAGAAATACCAAATGTGGCTAACTGGTTTTTGTCATTGTTTGAAAATGTCACGATTGCCTGACTTGATAAGTTTTGAGGCAAGTTGCCCAAAACTACCCAGTTGATGGGAGGCTGGATGGAAAAGCTGTAGTTGGCATTTTTGTAAGAATTTGAATCTGCGTGTCTTTGTGCGTCTGTAAATATTGAACTGGTGTGATTTGTTGCATATGCAAAATCTGTAGAAAAAAATACCAGTGTACATGCTACTGCAATCATTGGTATTGTAGGGTTCATGATTTTTTCTTAATTGTACTGTTATTTATTGTTCAATATTGTATGTGGAAATCACTTTGAAAATTGTTTTACAATCGGTAGACAATTATCGACTATCCTGAGTACCTCAGAACGAATGACTTTCTTGTCAATTGATGCCCAAACGGTATTTTTTCCTACTGCAAAAGAAATGGTCTGTACTTTCTCTCTTTCCTCCCACATGAATTGGACGTCACCAAGTTGCTTGTTAAACTGCGATGACATACGGGTCTTGATTGCAAGGTGTGAGAATTGATCAGACGTATTTTTTATGTTAAGTAACGGCTCATGTCCGGGCCTTCTTTCGTACACCATGATCTTTCCCTTATTGTCTATTACACCTACAAATCTTACGTATTGGCTAATTGCTCGTATTTTTTTTACTACCATTTGGGCGTCTTTTTTATTCAATACTCACGTTTTGATTTTTTCCTATTTAACCATGTCTTATGTTATAAGCCCTGACGACATTTGCAACTCTTGTTAGATGATTAATCCTGTGTAAAAACTAATTATTGCATGAAATTTTTTTGCATGCTCTTTTTCGATTCTTGTTTTAGTTGCATTGCAAAAAAATTATCTGGTTCATAATCTAATACTGTATCAAAATATGCTATGGCTTCATCATGCTTGCCAAGGTGAGAAAGTGCAAGACCTTTGTTTATGAGTATGTTCACTTCCTTTGGCTGGGTTTCAAGAATTTTGTCAAAACACTCTATTGCTTCACGATATCTTCCTATGCTATCCAGTGCGTACCCTCTAAGTGATAAAGCCCCTGGATCATCCGGTACTAGTCTCAGGGCTTGCTCAAAACACAAGAGCGCTTCCTCATGTCTGGTTGTGCTGGGATTTGAAAGACATAGTCCTTTATTGACTAGAGCTCCGAAATTACCCGGATCTATCTTTAGTGATTTGTTATAGTACTCTATTGCATCATCAAATCTTAGGAGCATTTGCAATGATATTGCCTTGTCGTATAGTAATTCTGCATTACTTGGTTCTATGTCCAAGGCCTTGTCTAAATGTATGATGGCCTCTTCTTGATTTCCATCTTTTTGAAACCTAAGTGCTTTTTTGTGTAACGATGTAATGGTGTTGTTTTTTGAACTCGTATTGGATCTACTCAATGATATAATTAGGCGATTCCAACTGATAAAGATTCAAACTGTTGATGTGTGTTTTGTATGCATATTGTTGCTAAAACTGACAATGACCTTGACAATTATAATGATCTCTCATAAACTAATGTTATCTTGAATCAGAATAGGAAAAAAACAATTAACATATTTGCCATAGTGCTTGTATTGATAATAGCAGTTCCTGAGATTGTGGGGCATGCTTTCTTTGACAAGTCGCATCCTGCAAATTCATCTGTTGTTGCGGCACTATCTCTTGCAAGCAAGTTTGAGGTCAGCAAGCACTCTAGTCCAATTTGTCATCTTACGATTCAAAATGATTCTTCGGGGGTTGGGGTTGCAAGAGCGGTTGGTCTTCAGGGGCAATACGGGAATTTTACCTGCACTAGTCCATAGATGATGTTTGGTAGTGATAGACACTCTGTTACTTGATAATCTTACACTTTGTTGTAATGTCTTTTACTGATGCATAGTATGTGTAACATAAAATTGCAATTGATACAAGTCTTAGAGGTGTCTCGTAATTTGTAAGAAATGCAGTAGCTGTTCCGCCTATAGTCCCAAATATGGATATTGCAGAAAACCCTAGTGTTCCACAGCTACATGCTCCTGCACTTGCCCCTATGATGGAGCCAACAAAACCTACTCCAGATTTTTTCAAACTGTTGTTTATGCGTATGCGGTATATGCTAAAACTTGTAACAATGCCTGACAATGACGAAATTGCAATAATTAACACAAAATCAACAATTGCATCGCCTGGTACATGGAACACAAAGACTGGTGAGAGAAAGATGAATTCTGAAACTATGGAAAGAGAAAAAAATAATCCTGCAAATATGGCAATGGATATGCCAATGTATTTTTTCTCAGAATATACTGTATCTAATGCTTCTCCATGCATCATGTCATAGAATGCATGGGAATTATTTAATGATGTTTTTCAAAGTCATCATATGTTACAGAAAACAAGAAAATCTGGTATTCTATCTTACCTGAATCTGTAGAGACAATGGCGGTGCCAATGCGTTTGGATTTGAGATGCTCTGCCACACAAATATTTGTGCAGTATAAGTTCCGGAAGTGTTTGGTGACCATGATTGGCCAAGATTGAGTGTCTGTCTTGGAGTCATAGATCCTGTAATCCAAGATAATGATACTGTTATTCCGTTATTGTCTTGTATCTGTACTAGATATGCAAATGGCTGATCTTTATCTTCCTGGTTTGTAACATCTGAGACAAGTTGTATCTGTTGGTTTACACTGACCTGACTCAATGGTTTTCCTGTGGAGTTCAAAATCTTTGCATTATCTGAAGATATTTGCTCTAGTGGTGGAATGCTGGTGCCGGCAATTGTTGTTGCTGTAATTCGCATCTGGTCTGACGGAGAATGTGGCAGTGGAAGTGTTGTATCTGTATATTCCGCAGTTACCGTATCACCTGGTGCTACATGCAACCTGCTTCCAGATGAACTCAAATCCGTGGTGAGATATGCTGCACCCTGGAAGACTCCAGTACTTGGCCCAGTCTCAGTCATTGCAAGTTTGATGCCACCCGAATCCGAATCTGACCAAACATTTGTGTCAAATTTGTCCACTGCATCTGGATTAAGATTCATGTCTGGGTCGGTTATCTGCAATATTGCTTGACTGTTCACTGGATAATTGGGTTGTAGCCATTGTGTCGTACCCGTATTCCATCTGATCAGGCCCGAACCAGTGATGACAGTGTCACGGTTGTACTCAAATGAAACCGTAATGCCATCATTTCTACTACTTGGCAAAAATCCATTTGTTGGACCACATGTGGGACTGCAAGTTGATTGAATACCTGTGGGGTTTGTTCCTTGTCCGTCTACTCCGGTAGGACCCTTCACTGTAGGATCTCCAGTAAGTGTGACATACCCACCAAATATTCCTGTGTTTGGTCCTGTTTCTACAAGTCGATATGGTATGCTATTACCGCTTGTGGCAACAGTTACCTTGTCGTCGGTAGTCACTCCAATTTCATCAATCATGTTTGGGTCTGAGTTGAAATCGGGAGCATGGATTGTAATGTATACACGATCAGTCCAACTGAATACTTTTTTGTTTAGCTCAATTGGTGATCCTGAACTGCTATTTGCTGTTGATATTGTCTGACCTGATTGGGAAGGTGTTGTCGAAAATGCATTTTGAGGTATGACAAGACATAGTATGATTGCTGAAATGATGATTATTTTTTTCAAATTCTATCTAATGTTCTAAACAGGCTATCATAAACATTAAGATGAATTTCATGAATATATTTTATGTAAAGTCTACAAAAAACCAATTCTGTTAATTTACCAAGTTTCTTATAGGTGACTTGAAAATTTCTAGCACTTGGTAAAACTATCTCTTGCCCGTGGACCCGTTATTGTAGCAATTGGTTTTGTACTAGTCCTGGTTGGAGCCAACCTTTTTGACATGGTTTACCAGTCTGTTGAACCGCTTCTTGGGTCTACTTTTGAGATATTCACTAATAAAGAAATTCTTCCAAATCAATTTATCAATTCTACTGTGGATTCTGGTAAACTCAAAGAACACAATGTAGTCATAATACATACGATTCCATCTTCAGGTTCAATCAAGCTAGAGGGCGTGGATCCAAATGGTATGAGTTTTGAAAAAGAAAGTAAGGATGGTTTTTTGTATCATATCGTACAACGAAGCAATCAAGGTGGGCCGTATATTATCAAAGTACTTGATACTGGAAGTCAATCTGTACAAATTACTGCAATGATGGGTGAAGACCCATTCTTGAGTGGAAATTGTAGCTCTGCATATGGGATAAAATGCAATATTGCATCAATATCTGCAGGCATGGTAGTAATTGGTGTAGCGGGATTAATTGTTGGAGTCATCATTGGAGTATATGACTTTAAGAAAGAATCCAAACAAAAGAAGAACACTGTGTGAATTAATTTTTTATTAAATATACGCTATGTGCAATTGGTTCCAAATTGGTGTTCATCAATAGTCTTATCAAGTGATGAAACAATACTAACTCATGTCAAAAGCAAGTCCTCCGAAAGACTGGGACAAACTGTGGCTTGAATATAACAAATCACTCAAAGTATGGATGAGTGCCTTTGAATCTCTTCAAAATGCAACCAAGGATGTACAATCCAAATACAATGATGTCATGACAAAAGCACTCAAAGAATCAAGTGATAAAACAATGACTCAGTTTACTGAGAATTGGCAAAAGTCAATGAATAAAGCTGGTATTGATACATTCAAACAATTTGGTGATAATTGGCAAAAGGTGCTCAACCAGTCTGGAATGGATCAAATGAAAACATATGGAGACATGATGAACAAATTTGCCGAAACTTGGCAAAAGATGTGGAGCAAGTAAGTCTCTACCTACCATTTATTTTCAAAATCTTATTTGGTCTGTTTTCAAATTTGGTGTTCTTTTTGATGCAGTCAGGTCATATTTGTAAAGATCTGAAAAATCTTCCTAGTCCGTTTTGCATCAAAAATGGATCATTTTGAGCTCAAAAATCGATTTTCAAATAAAATTTGTTGCCAACTTTCTTAGCGATCCTAGCTAACAGACCATTTAACAGAAAGGTTTTTAATATTCGGAAATTTAGAACACACAAGTTGAATTCAAAAGTACTTTTTACTGTTCTAGCAATTACAATATTTGCAGTTGCCGCATCTTCAATATCTGCATATGGTGCAACCTCTACAACTAGAACAAGTGAAGCTACAGTAAACGAGCAAACCGCAATTACTCTATCTGGTGAAGATTCAACTGATCCTCACTTTCAAGCCATTTCATATCAATGGCAGCAATTGTCTGGCGAGCCAGTGACCATGTCATCAACATCAGATGTTGATGTTTCCTTTACGACTCCACAAGTTGACCCGGGTCAAGTAAAAGACCTCAAGTTTTCATTAATTGTAACTAATCCTCAAGGACTTACAAGTATTACAGCATTCACACTTCATGTGATTCATGCTAATCATGCTCCTATAGTAACAACTGATCATGAATTGACAGTAATGGAAGGAAGTCCAATGACTTTGATGGCAACTGCAACAGACCCAGACGGTGATACTATGACTTATGCATGGACTCAAGATGAGGGTTCTCCAGTGACCTTGTCAAATCCAACTGATCTTACTACCATGTTTACTGCACCTGCAACGAGTTCTGACAACACAACATTACACTTTACGATTACTGCAACCGATCCTTATGGCGGTGTAGGTTCTGATTCTGTTCTAGTACACGTGATAAGTGCATCAGCATACAAGCTTGCAACCTTAACTTGTGGTCCAATCATTCGATCACACGAGGGTGGAAGTGCAACTCTAGTAGAATCTGTTGACAATCCATCTGATGCTCCATTGACATACCAGTGGACTCAAGTTTCTGGCGCACCAATTCAAATTTCATCTGCTACTGATGCTTCACCAATAGTAACACTTCCAACAGGTTCTGGTGGCAGCGTATTTGCTTTCGAATTAACACTTAGTCAAGGTAGTACGGTTGTAGGAGACTGTGAACAATATGTTTATGCAGCATATCCTGAACCAGGCGGTGCTCCAACAGCCGATGCAGGTCCAGACCAAGTAGTTCCTGACATGTCATTA
>DASUKX010000026.1:0-10535 GCA_036278495.1 Nitrosotalea sp. | reverse complement strand
TTTCTGGTTTGCAAGAAGTTGGTCTTTAGTCTGGGTCTCATTTGTCAAAGAATCTGATACCACGAGACCTGATTGTGTACGAGTCACAGAGTGTACTTGAACAAGTGTTGTAGCAGATGCAGCACTTGATGGCAAACTGGTACCTACTGCATTAATTGCAGATACACGATAAGCATAGGTTGTACTTTGTACAAGTCCAGTATCAGAGTAGGTAGTCACTGTAGACCCAGTGTTTGATATCAAAACGCCCCAAGAAGAGCCACCATTAATTGATCGCTCTATTTTATACCCAGTGATTGGTGAGTTACCATTATCACTTGGTGCAGTCCAGGACAAATTGATTTGAGATGGAGATATTGCAGTTGCAGCAAGTCCAGTAGGTGATTGTGGTGCAAATGTTGCCACACTAGTTGTGGCAGATGCTATGTTTGAAGGAGAACTGGTTCCAACAGAATTGATTGCAGATACCCTATACGTGTATGTTGTACTAGAAGCAAGTCCAGCATCAGAGTAAACCGTTGTAGTTGAACCTGTGTTCGATGTTAAAACAGACCATGAAGATCCAGCATCGATAGAACGTTGAATTTTATATCCCGTAATTTGTGAGCCACCATTATTGTTTGGAGTATTCCAGCTCAGTGTTATTTGAGAAGATGATGCAGTTGTAGCTACAAGCCCAGTTGGGGGAGTGGACACCGTTACAGGCGTAAACGTGGTTGCAGATGCAGTGTTGGATGGAGGACTAGTGACAAGTAGAGTGATTGCATAAACTCTGTAGGTATATGCAGTGCTTGGAACAAGTCCAGCATCAGAGTAAACAGTAGATGTAGAACCAGTGTTTGGTACGATTATGCTCCATGATGTACCCCCATTGGTAGAGCGTTGAATTTCATATCCAGTAATGACAAGACTGCCAAGATTAGATGGTGCATTCCAGCTTAGATTGATTCGTGATGTTGATACTGGAAGCGCAAAAAGATTTGTCGGAGCTTGCAATACAATTGGTAATATCAAAGCATTTGCAGTAGAACCAAGTGAAGAAAATATCAACAATGATGAAAACATGATGCTGTAAAATAGTGTGTATTTTCTTTGCATGCACTACAAATTACCCCATATGTTATCCCAGTATACGCAAAAAATACCATAAGGTCATTACATACTTTTATTCTATAATCAAATAGAAATATTTCATTACTAAATACAAACAGGTCAAGAAAAATAAAACAGAACTGGTGTAATTGAAAAAAATTAGTGTAGACCCGATGGAATATCTACTTTTTGCCAGATGGTGTTACAGGATGTACTTTAGAGTCATGGTTTTTATCAAGACCCATGCCTGGAAATGGAATCAAATTACCAGGTATCGGAGTTGGACCATGTTTGTTAAAGGCCTGCACACTGCTTGTCATCAATGGCACCATCAGCACTAGAAAAATAAGCATACCAAAAACAAGCAGGTACTGTTTTTTCATGCCTTACATTGGGATGTAATTGTTATTTGACTTTGCAATAAAGTTACCATAACAATCTTCTGGCAAGACAAAACAATTTACGCTACATTGAAAAGTATTGCATACAACATCATAAGATACACCAAAAATACATTTTTCTAGAAAAATATTACTTGACACATTAAACAAATGGTAACTCATGAATTGTGTAATACCAGACATGCAACAATTTATCAAATCTCAAGAATCATTCCCTTATGATAAGGTAAGAGAGGTATTAGTATGCACAATCCTTGAAAAAACGCTTGTTAGTGCAGGAGTTTACAATACAATAACATCAGAGATTGAAAAAAGATACAACTGTAGCATGCAAGATTGCTACAATCACCCAGAATATCTTAGTTCTATACTAGAAGACAAGTGTGGCGACATGTATGATATGGTGTCAGAATCAATTACCAAACAATTAGAAATGTTTTCTCATGAAAAGTCCATTGCCAAGTTTTTACAGATCATAAATTCTTAATTTACAAAAACTATGTTCTAGTGGATATACCAGAAGTTCAATTTAGAACAAAATTACATAAAAAATATTCAGGAATTTTTAAGCAAATTCAGATAATAATTGAGATACAGTAAAAAACATTGAACCCAAGTTGCGATATTTGCTGGGAAGACATTGAAGAAATTGATATGGATATAGAATTTGCTTCCGATGGAAGCAGCGTAATTTGTTCTAAATGTCAATCTGAATCAGATGGCATGTAATATCAGATATCAATTATGAATGTCAAACCAGATAGTAAAAAAATCATCAAGTTTCACAGTGTAAGCAGTTTTGTATTTTTTGCCTTTTTCCTATTATTCATATCCATCCAAGAGGCCCAGGCATATTCAGGTGGAACCATAACTCCCACACAGAGCTTTAGCAATTTTACATGTACCGCAGGAATAGGCAATGTTCAGTTGATTGGCCAGTTTACAAATGGTGATACACCTTACAGAGTGATTTTTCTAAAAATGCTAGTGCTTGACAAAAATGGAAGTACCATTGCTACTGGCAATGGAAACATACCAAACATCAAAGCACATGAGACAGTAACATTTAACGCAATAACTAGATTTAGTGGAAATTTTTCATCATGTACGGTTCAGATTGATAACGCAATAGAAAAATAATGGAAAAAAACTGGAAAAACTTTGTAAAAAAACATGATCATGGTTAAGATAGAACTAGAAGACAATTACATGCAATTTGTACGATCTATTTTAATAAAAAAATTTGAGATAGCCATTATTGAAGAGCAGGAGTGGTTGGAGTATCATCAGGATGATATTGGAAACGGCCAGGCAGGGGGCCACAAAATCAAGAATAATGCATGACACGTATCTTTCATCCGAAAAATCGAGCGTATATCTCAAGTTCCTAGTAGAACACAAATTGCTAAAATGTGAGCTTGGCAACAAGATATACCACACTACAGAGAAAGGATTTCAGATACTTGACGAATCAAGTGATCTAAATGAATTTCTGCAAAAACTAGATCCAATATTTTCAGATTTTGATTCATTAGAAGGATTTTCAGACCAAATAGGCTAGATTGATCTTCTAAAATCATTTTACATGACAATGTATCTTGCTACAGGAGTAAGCGATGCTTATTAGACATAATATCAAAAAATACAAGACACGAAAAAATGGAGTCAAAAGAAAAATGGGAAAGCCAATGCATCGCCTCAGTGAATCACCTGTAAAAATTGACAAACGTCATGCCATTGAGATAACAGCAAAATTTCTGGAACAGCATCACAGCATAGGCGCAGCCACCGCAGTTTTGAAGGGAACTGAGTGGTTTGTCACAATGTCTGTAGGCATGTCAAAAAATGACATACGAGAAGTGCGAATAGACGCTAATACAGGAAAGATACTAGGTTATACATGATTAGAAAAATACAGGTTTGTACCAGATGAGGAGGCAAATGCAATTTTATGGGATGATACAAACCATTGGGAGTCCCATCCATCCATTGTGTGATTTCATTTATTCCAAATAAGTACATGGTAAGATTCTTCTATGATATCAGTACAGATTACACATATTAAAAATATTTGTAAAAAATAGAAAATTTATTCTAGTGCAACATTGCAACTTTTCCCGGATTGTTGGCAGAGTATACATCTCCACCATAAATGGTTTCAACAACAGGACTTGATGCAACGGATACATTGTTAGAGTCAAGAACCTGTATGTTGGCATTTACAGGTAAATTGTACCGTCCAATGTCAATTGTTGCATTCCCAAGTATGGCAGGTGCACTTGCTAAAATATTTCCAGAACTGTCAACTATCTGAGCTGTTGTAGCAGAAGACGGATTGTTCATTATCTTGACATTTTCACCCAATGCAGAGTAAAAGTCATTATATGTTCCAAACAATTGTTCCCC
This sequence comes from Nitrosotalea sp., assembly GCA_036278495.1. Classification (GTDB taxonomy): domain Archaea; phylum Thermoproteota; class Nitrososphaeria; order Nitrososphaerales; family Nitrosopumilaceae; genus Nitrosotalea. The sequence continues at coordinate 6,636 of DASUKX010000026.1, read as the reverse complement.
ATCATAAGATGTCTGCGGTTCCAAAAATGCGTTAAATGGTGCAGGCATTCCCAGTGCCAAGGTGTTGCTAGAATAGACAAGTACATTGTCCAAGTATACCTTGAGATAGTTGCTGCCGTTTGTTATTATCGTACAGTCTCTTGTGAGAGGCTGGTTTGCATTACTATCAGCCCATAAAGTATCAAAAACAAGCGACCCAAAAGGACTTCCGTATGTGTGAACTATTGCCCATACAGTTCCAATGTTGTCAGTTATTGAAACACATGTGACATAGTTCACAGGTGCTTGAGTTGTCTGCACATACAATCCATTTTGAAAGTCACCATAAGGTACAGTTCGTACTGGAGCGGTCAACACGGCATGAAACAGCATGGCATTACTGTTTGGTGTAACTGCATAATATCCAGCATAGGTTCCGTTTGAGGGAGATTGTACTCCAATGTGTAACCCTTGAGGGTCCTCATAGTATGAATATGATGCATTTTCACCTGGAGCATCTCCTCCATATATCCAATATTTTGAATTGTCTAGTTGCTGCTGTGTTGCAGTCCGGTTGTTTAACGGATCGGATGCATAAAGGCCACATTGCACTTTGTCAATTGATCCGGTTGCATTATCAGATTGAGGTATGTCACATCCGCTTGGAGGTACATACGACGTGGTAGGGACATTCTGGTTTACAGGATTGAATTGATTCAATATAGCAGATACGGTAGAATTGTCAAAGGTTTGCCCATTGACTTGAGCATGCACATTTTGAATGCCAATTGCTACAAGCATGATTGCAATTATTACACTTGCAGTAAAATAGGCATTTTTCATACCATGTATCAAGATTCAAAATATATTCTAGTATGCTAAAAAATTGCTAGAACAATCATCAGTCTCGCATTAGCATTTTGCAACTAGTTATTTCTCATATTCATGTCCGGTCTACACCAAATGGCAGTTTTTTCCAGTTCACAAAAATGTTATGGATCGATTTTACTAAAAATTTTTACAGAGTTGACACGCCTAATGGTTAAATTATACAGATCGTATCTGTAATTGTGCAGGATTCCATTCAGGACAGTGTAGGCAGAGATGATTTTCTATCAATGAATACAGACATTAGAATTCGTAATGCAATACAGATAGCAAGGAAATTTCTCGAGCAATACAATTCTCCAGTTGTATTCAAGTCTGCAAGTCTCAATGATACAATATGCGACATTGTCATGGACATAGGCCTCACACATGAGAGAATTGTACAGGTAAAAGTAGACACAGTCACAGGAATAATACTAGAATATACACAGTAGATCCGGTACAAATACATTTTAGATCGCAATGTTTTATTTTCTAGATCGTTACATTTTTTCATCTAGAACATTGTTACTGGCAACTTGTGAGTAAGATTAATGTATCAATATTTTTTGTAAAAAATATGTCGATTTTTTTAAAAGGTGAAAGGGTTCGCATAGTAGAACCGGAAAAAAAATCCGATCATGTATACATCATAAAAAGCATCAAAAGATATGGCAGGGGCGGGACACTTTACTTGCTAAAACTTCTTGATGAAAATCCAATCATGAGACTATACTATGAGACCGACAAGTCGCTTCTTGAGAGAATTTGCTAAGTCATTTTATCCAGCATAACATTTTTGGAACTATATGCAATATTTAGATCAAGAAAGATGTGATGTCAGTGAACCTAGAGAGATAACCAATCCTCCCGGAATTGGCGTAGGACCTATCAAGTGGGTTGCGGACGAAGCAGTGTTTGATGGAGAGCTGGTTCCTACAGAATTGATTGCAGAGACTCTATAGGAATAAGTCAGAAGAGGGAGCAGTCCATTGTCAGAGTAGGTAGTAGATTGGCTGCCTGTGTTTGATATTAGAACAGACCAAGAACCACCAATAATTGATCGTTCAACTTTATAGCCAATAATTGGCGAACCGCCATCATTTGTAGGTGCATTCCAACTTAGGTTAATTGCTGAAGATGACATCGATGATGCTGTAAGACCTGTAGGAGGTTGTGGTGCAGATGTTTGGATACTGGTTGTTGCAGATGCAGTGTTTGATGGACTACTTGTACCTACGGCATTAATTGTAGATACACGATAAGTGTAAGTCGTACTAGGACTCAATCCAGAATCAGAGTATGCAGTGGAATCAGAACCAGTACTTGATACCAAATCAGACCAGGTATTTCCATTGTCCTGTGATCTCTCAATTTGATATCCCGTTATTTGAGATCCGCCATTGTCACTAGGTGCAGTCCAGGATAAATCAATTTGAGATTGGGATGTTGCAGTTGCAGCCAAGTTTGTTGGAGGCTGGGGTGCAGTTGCACTGCTAGAGGATGTAGTTACAGAAAATTCATCTCCACCGTAAATGGTTTGAGCACTAGATGCAATGATACCTCCACTAGAATCTTTCACCTGAATCGTTCCAGCAATTGGAAAGTGATATTTTCCAACATCAAGTGTTGCAGAGCCTGTAGTAATAGATGAGCTTGCAAGGGACTGACCAGTTGAATCAACAATTGATACAGTTGCAGCATTTGATGGATTTCCAGAAACTGAAATTTTTTCATCAGTTGTTGCGTAATAGTCCTGGAACGTACCATGTCTCATCTGGTTATAGTACGAGTTCATTGTCTGCAGATAATAATCAAATGGCGCAGGCATGTTAAGTGACAAAGTATTGCTTGAATATACCATCACCCCATCCATGTAGAGTTTTAGATAGTTTGCTCCATTTGTGATTACTGTACATTCTCTAGTAAGCGGCTGGTTGGAACTAGAATCAACCCATAATGTATCAAAGTGTGATGCCTCGATGTCATCCCCATACCCATGGACCAATGTCCAGTATGTACCATCAGAGTTTGTAATTGCCGCACAGTCAAGATAATTGACCTGTCCGCTTGTTGTCATGATTTCAAGTTGACTTTGAAAGTCATTGTGCAGTACTGGCTGGTTTGTTGCAGTAAGTATGGCATGTACAAGTACTGCATTTGTATCAGGGGATACGGCATAGTATCCCGAGTAGCTTCCATCTCCGAATTGCGTCGGGTCTGGTCCTGGTTCTCCAATGTGTAATCCTTGTGAATCCTTGTAAATGTCATATGCTGTATTTTTTTCAGACACTGCAGTTCCATAGTATGTCCAGTATTTTGTATCGGATAGTACCTGTTGTTTTGTTTCTGTCTGATTATTTAGTGGATCAGATGCAACAAGACCTGATTTTGTTTTGTCTATCGTATATGATACTGCAAAAGCATCAAGATTGCCTGATATGATTCCAAATGATGATAAAAATATAGCTGTAAAAACTAGAGCAAGAAATTGTTTTCCAAAAATATAGCTCTGGTTTTTTACAATCAAGTTTGTCAATTATACATACAAGCACATCAAATATGTGGATATACCAAAATTATTCTATAAGATGATTCCAGTTTTCCCATACAGCAATTATCACATGTGTAAAGATTGTAAAAAAGTTTATTGAAAATATGTTAGAATATAATTTGGTGCGGTCAAGTCGGAATCACACCGCTTCTTTTAGACTGGATAGTCTAACGTGCAATTAATTACACCATAACCGCATGATTATATCATATCGTTATTTTTCATATGACTTGTCTAAGAATTATAGATAACATGATTCTAGATAAATGAAACATAAGACGCCATGAAATAATCTAGGAATAATCTACACAATTACCAAAACATATCACAAGAAGTTTTCTTGCCCAACCTATGACTGGATGTATATTGTTACAGTCTTGCTTTGTGAAAGATTTGCAACAGATACTACCCAGTTTCCAGTCTCATAAGACTGGATAATTGAGAAGAACAGTGTATAGGTACCATCAGAGTTTGTAGTTGTACTGGTAGTATGAGTAAGTCCAGATGGACTTGTAAATACAGCAGAAACAGAAGTGTTTGGCTGACCTGTTCCAGATACTTTTATCAAGTCACCTTTTGTATATACTGACTTGTCAGTCTGGGCAGTAAACGTGTACGAACCAGATGAGTTTGTGCCAACATAGATTGTAAGAGATTTTGTCTGTCCCAGATTTGTCACAAGTATGCTCCATGTTCCAATTTCATATGGCTGCGATGGTGAAAAGAACATTACAAAGGAACCGTCAGACTGGATTGTAGTAGCAGTAGAATATGTTTTGCCAGTTGGACTTGTAAGAACTCCAGTGATAGAACTTCCGACTTGACCTGAACCTAACACCTGGATAAAGTCGCCATCATTGTAAACTGTCTTGTCAGTTTGTACAGTAAATGAGCCAGTACCAGTTGTAGTTGTAGTGCTAGATGGTATGATTGTAAGAGGGTCTGTACTTGTCTGCTGATCGGATATAACCTCAACTTTATAATTTCCAACAGGAAGTGCACTTGAAAGCTGCATGCTGTATAGTACTTTACCAGACGAGTCAGACCATGTTGTTTTGTGCAATACCACAAATCCAGTACTGTCAAGCAATTCAATGTCAACTGTTTTTTGTGGGTTTGCACCAATTGCAGTAATCGATATAGTATCAGTTTGTAGATAGTTTGACTTGTCTAGAACAATTGTAAGGGGTGTAACAGGTGCAGGAGCTTGCACAGGTTGTTGCAGAGTGTCAGCTTTTGCCTGAAGATCAGATAATTTTCCATTAATGTCAGCAACATCACTTTTTAGTGTATCAAGCGTAGTAAGACTAGTACTCATAGTTGCAACTTGAGAATTTATAGAATCAACTTGCGATTTTAGCGAATCAAGTTCTGCAGTATAATCAGGAATTTTTACTTGCTCGGGTTTTGCCTGGATCTGTGTGTTAATAGTCAAGATGCCATATACTGCTGCAGATGTTGCAAGCAGCGTCAGTACGCCAAGTGTTATAGTGGCATAGTCTCTTATCATGGGCAATAATAGTCGTCAAAATATATAGGGTATGCTACTCTCTTATCAGATTCAAAGTAACAGAATATTGTTAGTATTGTACGGCAGATAATTTTTGCACGTAATTAAACATGACTCACTACGATAACAAGTAATGGTGTGATGTAAAATTTTTCGATCACAGATAATAGCAAGATTGCTGCAAATCAAGTTTCAATGACACTTGATACAGCATATAATAAACCTGCAGACATAACATTTAGGCGTCAGTACCGCACCTCTTTTGGCATAACCTGTGACATATTACAGGCATGCATGGATGCAGGTATGAGTGGTATACCAGTATCTAGAGTATCTCAAAAGGCAAACCTATCACACAATGCAGTAATTGGCAATTGTCAAAAGCTAGTTGATGCAGGCATGATAAGTGCCAACAAGAGCAAAAGAAAGTACATTTTGACCATCACCGAAAAAGGAATAAAACTATACCAGGAACTGGAAAGATTTCAAGATACAATCAAGGAAATAAAAATCAGATACTAGATTTCAGACAGTTTGCAATTTCTCAGACAGGATTTTTGGCTGATTTGATTCTTCAATATCTATTTCCAATTTTTCAAAACCCTCCCACCAAGGAACCAAATCCTTTGAATATAATAAAACCATTGTTTATAGATCTGTCGATCTTGTCTCATGAAAAGGTATCAGATCACATCATTACATTTTTGCATATAATAAAAATAATTCAGAGATGTGTGAAAAACTATTCTAGAACTTTGTATCAATAAAGATTAAGACATATCAAATGTATACCATATCATTGCCAAGAAAAGAATACAAGACCATAACAGTCAAGGTGGATGCACATGCAAAATTTCTCAGAGCAATCAGGGATGAAAAAAAGATAAATCCCAAAATTGACAATAGTGAGTTTTTAGAACTTTTGCTGGACATACGTAAGAAATCAAAAACCTGACAAGATATCGCTTGTAAAGATAAAATTATTTTTGCAAACGTATGGTTGCTCTAGCATCAAGTATCTCAAGACATCTCTTACATAATTGACTTTTGAACAAATTACCAATATCAGTAACTTCCATGTGTCTCATGTCATCAACAGTAAACGTGTGAAGGTGGCACAATGACTGTTTTGCGTGTGGTAACAAAAAGTGACTCTTTCCAGTCAAGTGTTTATGCCTTCCATAATATGTCCATCCTGAATCAAACTCCAAGTTATCCATTGGCACAAGACATGGTTTTTAAGATAAAATATTTTGCGTAGAAATTGTTTGTCAAAGATATATAGTTCACACTAGAAAGACAACAATACAAAAAAATTCTCGTCTAGTTTTGTCTTTTTCCATGAGAGCTGGATTTTGGTCCAGACCTTACATGGAAGTTAAGGCAGCACTTGCATTCCTTTTGGATGCATTCTTGTTCTGTATAATGACCGCATATGCCACAGTCACAGTGCATATGGATTCTCTCTACGCTACTCAATTTCTTACTATATCAGTACAAACCAGCATAAAAATGATCGCACCATAGTTTACACTAGATACAATTTTGAATATAGAAAATTGAAAAAAGAAATGACGTATGATTGTGTCGTGTATAGTCTCTATGTATTATGACTGACTGATGTATTGGGTTGTTAGTAACAGCCAGCTCGCCCCTCGGCGAACCTTGGGGCATACACTGCTGTTCTATCAAAGCAGTCTTCTGCTGCCACCCTTCGTCTTACGAC
>DASUKX010000025.1:0-2891 GCA_036278495.1 Nitrosotalea sp. | reverse complement strand
CTGGTTCATACAAAACTGATCTATTCCCAAATCTGTATAAAACAAAAATACGTGATTAGATATAGAGTGATGATAGTACGTAATAGATCTAGTTTGTAGAACAGTCTGGTCTTGATATCTTTGAAATCTGATTGGAAAATTATCTACGATGCAAAAACTACGATCATCTTTTTGATCGAATCTTATCGGTTTGAAATCATACTGTAAGATCTTTTACCTTTCCAGTCATGCTAGTTATGTAATTGGTTATATATGGTACCACTTTATAACCTATTTAAATGCCGCAAACAAAACCGATTGTCGACATCGTAAACGTGGTTGCCTCTGCTTCAGTAGACCAAAAAATTGATCTTGTGGCAATTACAAAAGAATTCCCAGACGTTGAATACCATCCTGAACAATTTCCAGGCCTAGTCTTTAGATTAAAGTCTCCAAAAACTGCGACACTTATCTTTAGCTCAGGTAAAATGGTTTGTACTGGTTCAAAATCCGAAGAGGCAGCAGTAAATGCTGTAAACACAGTTGTACAAAGACTTCGAAAAGGCAAAATAAAAATAAAAAAGAATCCCGAGATTACAATTCAAAACATCGTAGCTTCTGTTAGTCTTGGTGGAAAAGTTCACTTGGAAAAAGCTGCACGTAGTCTCCCAAGAAGTATGTATGAACCAGAACAATTTCCTGGTCTGATACATAGAATGCTTGATCCACGTTCTGTGGTTCTAATCTTTGCCTCTGGAAAACTAGTGTGCACTGGAACAAAGAAGGAAGCCGAAGTTTACCGTGCGGTCCACAATCTTCACACATTACTAGAAGAAAAGAAACTGATGGAATACGAGTAATCGTAAAACCATTTCTAAATTTTTATTAATCTCTCACTTGTTTCCTTGGATTCATTTTTTTCTGTATTACACTTCCACCAAATGATATTGCAAGATTGAATCCAAGTGATATTACTGCGATATACAATGGGCCCCACATTGTCTTGATAAGAGATGATGTTAACGGACCAAAACTGTTTGCAGATTCCATCATGAATATTCCAGATGATATTCCTACGACAAGCCCTATTATCAGCGGTATCTTTGTAAGTGATTTGGTATACAAACCAAAAAGCACTGCAGGAAGAATTTGTACTATGAGAATTCCACCTAACAGTTGTAATGATATTGCATAAGTTGCAGGAACTGAAAATACAAATCCTAATGCTACAAACTTGAATACTGTTGATGAGATCTTTGTTATTTTAATCTCTGACTTGTCTGAGAGATTTGGCTTTATCTCCTTGATGATATTTCTTGTCAAAAGATTTGCCTGAGCCATTGCCATGATTGCTGCAGGTACCAGACCTCCTACAAATATTCCAAGCAGCGCAACACCTGAAAACCAGCTTGGCAACGAGTACAAAATCAATGAAGGAACAACCAGTATTCCTCGCGAGCTCTCGGGAAATTCTGATAAGAACTTCATTGCATCTGGAACCGCATAGACAAGTATGCCCATCAGAGCAAGAATTGCCAGTCCAACTCCATAGAGTGGTAACAATGCAGTACTACTACGAAGCTTTTGTGCGCTCTGGGCACTTAGGACTCCGTTTATTGCATGTGGGTATAGGTATAGTGCAAGTGCGCTTCCAAGGATCAAGGTTGCATATGCTGGAACTAGGTTTTCTGGCAGGGAGACATAGCTGTTACCAGCTGCTTTGAATGCATTTCCAAATCCGCCTATGCTGATTGGCACTACTATTATCACAACAATTACAGTTACCCATACTAGAATATCCTTGAAGATTGCAGTAAGTGTTGCACCACGCAAGCCACTGGTGTATGTAAAAGCTGCCAAAATCACAAAAGCAATGAGAAGCGATATTTCTTGAACCAACTGGGCGTTGGCATATCCTGCAAGCATTACTGTCAAGACTGATTGCATGCCAACTATCTGGAGTGCAATGTATGGCAACTCTGCAACAATTCCTGTAATTGCTATCATGATTGCAAGTGTCCTGCTGTTGAATCTGTCCTTGACAAAGTCTGATGCTGTGATGTAACCCTTCTCACGTGCCAGAGTCCAGAGCTTGGGCATTGTAACTAGAGCAACTGCAAAAGTCAGCATCACATATGGAATTGCAAAAAAGTACAGCGAGCCTTTTGCAAATACCCCTGACGGGATTGCCACAAAACTGTATGCCGTATACAGGTCTGCACCAATTAGGAAAAATACTAACGTTGTTCCAAGATTTCTTCCTGCAAGTGACCATTCATGAACATGATTTAGATCACCTCTTCTCCAATATTTTCCGTAAAATCCTAATGCAATGAATACTATGAACAATGAAACAAATACGATAACAATGTCTTGACTAATCATGTTTTTTCTCCACTAGTTTAGCGTATCCAAGATAGAATCCGGTACATGCAACAAGCCAAATTGTTTGGAACCAATAGAAAAATGGCATTCCAAATAATTCTGGTAGATTCCTGTTGTATATTGGAACATCTAGGTTTACAAATGATGGTATCAAGACAAGCAAGGCAAGTATGACGTATCTTGTTTTGGAATGCATGTTCATCTTCAAACTAGGTGGTAAAAATATAAGCATTCAGAATTCTTCTGATACGACAATCGCTATGCTGGACAGTGGAAGACGGGCAGCTTATTTTCCTATGCAACAACCTTTCATAGATTGTCCCGCATTTATGGGGTTGGCAGTAGGAGCAATACCGCAAAATATCTTGGATAGATGTCAGGTACCAGATGCTTTACAGATTATGGGGTCAGTAATTTTTGTTGTAGACGCAGGTCTTGCAATTTATGGAGCAGCCACAAAGTATTGGTCATAACAAATTTCTGTTACTCACAAATGAACTAGATTGTACCTTTGATGAGTATTATCA